>JAXJMO010000026.1:0-27434 GCA_036313175.1 Collinsella sp.
ATATTGCCGGTACCGCCCTCGACCACAGAAAAGCCTGCTGCGTGCGGATCGACCGCATCGGCGCCAATCGTGGGGTGCTCGAGCTGCAGAAACGAGGGCATGGTGCTGCCCTGGTCGGCAACCGGAGTCTCGCCGGGCACAAAGGTCGAGGCCGCCTCGGCGGCCTCCTCTTCCTCGGCATCAATATCGGCATCGGCGACGGCGTCTTTCATCGCTTTGACAGCATCCATCATGGAGTCCATGACGGCATCGAGCTCTTCTTCCGAAGACACCTCGATGGGGCCCGCTGCTTGCGGGGCGTCGTCCTGTACAGGGGCGTCGTCCTGAGCGGGCGCATCGTCGTTTTGCTCATCGGCGTTTTCTGTTTCGGGGGTTTCCGCCGCAGCGCTTTCGTCCAAGATGGGGCCGTCGACGTCGGTACCATCGCAGGTCACAGCGTCAGTATCTGCGGTGACGTCTGCGGGATCATCAATATGCTGTTGAGTCTGGGGGTCCAGCTCGTCTGTCATAGGCATGTGCTCCTCATCGTTGTTTGTCACCCTATGATAAAGTCTCGCGCCGACATCCCGCGCGCCGCAGCAAAGTTTCAAAACGTGTTCGATGGCTCGATCTGATAACAATAACTCGGCCGCTTTATCCGGTTTGTACTTGACAATCCCTTCGCCGAACGACGTGGTGCCGTTCGCCTGCTGCGGTCTTTATTTTTCACTTGAACCCGCTAAAGTTGCATTTCAGCTTTTGGCGCGTGAAGTTGGATACGCGCAGTCGGCGGGCGTGCCCGTCGCGATTTGAAAGGACTTTGTATGGGACTTTTCACTGGTAAGACCGTGATCGTCACCGGCGGCGGCAAGGCCACGCTTAAGGACGGCTCCGCTGGCTCCATCGGCTACGGCATCGATATCGCTTTTGCCAAGGAGGGCGCAAACCTCGTCATCACCGGCCGCAACGTCGCCAAGCTCGAGGCTGCCAAGGAATCCCTCGAGGCCGAGTACGGCGTCAAGGTTCTGCCTGTTCAGGCCGATGTTTCAGCCGGTCAGGACAACGAGGCCGTCGTCCAGAACGTCATCGACAAGGCCATTGAGGAGTTCGGCCGCATCGACGCCGTCGTCAACAATGCTCAGGCCAGCGCCTCGGGCGTGACCATCGCCGATCACACCATGGATCAGTTTAACCTGGCCATTTACTCCGGTCTGTATGCTACCTATCTGTACATGCAGAAGGCCTATCCGCACCTGAAGGAGACCAAGGGCTCCGTGGTCAACTTCGCCTCGGGCGCCGGCCTGTTTGGCAACTATGGCCAGTGCAGCTATGCTGCCGCCAAGGAGGGCATCCGCGGCCTGACCCGCGTTGCCGCCAACGAGTGGGGCAAGGACGGCATCAACGTCAATATCGTTTGCCCGCTTGCTTGGACCGCTGCGCTCGAGAACTTCCAGGATGCCTATCCCGAGGCGTTCAAGGCCAACGTCCACATGCCGCCGGCTGGTCACTACGGCGACGTCGAGAAGGAAATCGGCCGCGTGGTCGTTCAGCTCTGCGGCCCCGACTTTAAGTACATGAACGGCGAGACCGTCACCCTCGAGGGTGGCATGGGCCAGCGGCCGTAGGGGTTACGTCTCAGGTTCCGCCGTTCTAACGAACGGCGGACCAGCCGACGCTGCGCGGTCACCAGAGCGACAACTTGTCATTCAAAGAGGACGGCATGACCAGAAGGTCTATGCCGTCCTCTTTTCATGCCAATTTGTTCGCTCTGGCGACCGCTCGCTGACGTTGTCAGAGCATCGGCGTTGCCTTGGCCGTTGGAAATAATCCCAGATGTAGTCGTTGGGGACGTTCTTAAATGACTAGTCGAAAGGGACGCTCTTGCCGGCACCTGGGGACGGTCCCTAAGTGCCGGCAGATTGGGACACTTCTTTGCAAGATGGCGCTGAAGATTGTCCCCGACGACTAGTCGTTTAATGCATCAGTTTCTGTCGAGTCGGTGCTTCTTGCGGGTTGCCCGTATAATGGTTTGCGTATGAACCGCAACCAAGGAGTTCCAGTTTATGGACCAGAGCCTTTTTAAATTCGACCTGATCGCCGAGGATCCGACGACGCATGCGCGTGCCGGCGTGCTGCACACCCCGCACGGCGACATCGAGACGCCGATCTTCATGCCCGTGGGCACCAAGGCAAACGTCAAGGGCATTCCTACCGAGACCGTCAAACAGCTCGGTGCCCAGATCGTGCTTGCCAATACTTATCACCTGTCCATGCGTCCCGGCGAGGACACCATCGCCGAGCTGGGCGGACTGCACAAGTTTATGAACTGGCACGGCCCTATCCTCACCGACTCGGGCGGTTTCCAGGTGTTCAGCCACAACGATGCGGTCAAGCTCACCGACGAGGGCGTGCGCTTTATTGTCAACGACTACGACGGCCGCCACGTGTTCTGGACGCCCGAGGACAACATGGAAATCGCCATGAAGCTCGGCTCCGACATCTGCATGCAGCTGGACCAGTGCCCAGGCTATCCCGCCACGCGCGCTTACGTTGAGCGTGCCGTCGAGCTGTCGAGCATGTGGGCCGAGCGCTGCTACAAGGCGCACACCCGCGATGACCAGGCACTCTTTGGCATCGTCCAGGGCGGCATGCACCTAGATCTGCGCCTGCGCTCGCTGCGCCATCTGGAGGAGTGCGGCGACTTCCCTGGTTACGGCATCGGCGGCTACTCGGTGGGCGAGGACCACGAGACCATGTTCGAGACTCTGGCACCGCTCGTAAGCGAGTACATGCCCAAGCACAAGCCGCGCTACCTGATGGGCGTCGGCAACCCCACCACCCTCGTGCGCGGTGTGGGTGTGGGCACCGACATGTTCGACTGTGTACTGCCGACGCGCACTGGCCGCATGGGTACGGCGTTCTCCAGTGAAGGTCGCCTTAACTTCCGCAACGCGCGCTTTGCGCACGACGATGGCCCCATCGATCCCACCTGCACCTGCCCGGTGTGCACGGGCGGCTACAGCCGCGCGCTCATTCGCCACATGGTCACGCAGAAGGAGATGCTCGGCGGCATTCTGCTGTCGATGCACAACATCTACTACCTGCTCAACCTTATGCAGCGTGCTCGCCAGGCCATTATCGAGGGTCGCTATGGTGCATTCGTGAGCGATTGGATGAATAGCCCTGCCGCGGTGGATTACTAAGGGCGGCGCGGGCGCTTGCAGGCACTCGCGCGATGTCGAGACCGCGTGCCAATCGACCGCGCGCAGCCGTCGCCGGGCATCGCATTCGCCGGCGTCGGTTGCGCGACCGCTAACCGATAGCTTGCAAGCACTTGATACATCGTGGGTACCATACCGAATAGTTGATGTTCGGGCGGGTGTTTGGCGCATGGCGTCGACCCCGCCCGTTTTTCTTTTTCTCGATAGGAGTACCCATGATTAAGAACGAGAATGTCGAGGGCGAGCCTTCCTACGACGAGACGTACCGCCGCGGCCCCGTGGTCATGCGCGGCCCGATGATTCCTAAGGACAATACGTACGCTAACCTGCTGGCGCCCGAGGAGTCGACCGACTGGTTGCATGCCGATCCGTGGCGCGTACTGCGCATCCAGGCCGAGTTTGTCGACGGCTTTGGCGCGCTTGCCGAGCTCGGACCTGCGGTGACCATCTTCGGTAGCGCCCGCACGCCCAAGACCGATACGCTCTACAAGGCGGCGCGCACCGTCGGGCGTAAGATTGCCCAGCGCGGCGTGGCGGTTATCACCGGTGGCGGCCCCGGCATCATGGAAGCGGCCAACAAGGGAGCGGCGAGCGTCAACGGCAAGTCAGTTGGTTTGGGCATTGAGCTGCCGCACGAGCAGGGGCTCAACAAATACGTGAACCTCGGTATGGACTTCCGCTACTTCTTTGTGCGCAAGACCATGTTCGTCAAATACAGCTCGGGCGCTATTGTGTTTCCCGGCGGGTTTGGCACGCTCGACGAGATGTTTGAGGTGCTCACGCTGGTGCAAACGCACAAGGTCAAGCGCATGCCGCTTGTGCTGGTAGGCAGCGAGTACTGGCAGGGCCTATTCGACTGGCTTAACGGTCCGGTGATGGACGCCGGTATGATCAGCCCGCTCGATCCGGAGCTGGTGCACATCACCGACGACCTCAACGAGGCCGTCGACATTGCGCTCAGCGGGCTGATGTAGGGCGAGGTGCCTATCGTTGTAGTAATGAGAACGGCAGATTGATGCTATTTAACATCAGTCTGCCATCTAAACTGGGTATACTGATGCAAAAGACGAGGCTAGGAGGTCGCGTATGTCTACTGCAACGGTTAAGCCTACGACGGTTCGCATCGAAGAGGGGCTCAAGGAGCAGGCGACTGAGTTCTTGGATTCGGTCGGCCTCAGCCTCAATTCCTATCTCAATCTTGCCGTTCGGCAGCTTGTAAATCAGCGAAAGATTCCTTTTGAGATTGTAGGAAGGGCGGAGGTGCCCAACGAGGCGACGAGGCGCGCCATGGTGATTGCCGAGGCTCATGAGTTGGGGATTCTGCCAGACGACAGCCCGTCATTCAATAACGCTGATGAGCTTATATCGTTCCTCGATGAGGACTAGCGATGTTTGAGATTAAAGTCGAGGCTCAGTTTAAGGCGGATTACAAACGGACGATGCGTATCCATCCGCAGCTAAAAACCGAGTTTAAGGCGGCAGTCGCAGAGCTTGCAGCTCACGGCTCGCTTCCCGCGGAATATGGCGCCCATGAGCTTTCAAACCCGGGTGGCAATTACAACGGCCACATCGATTTCCATCTATCCGATGGCTTGGTCGATGTGGTCGTTCTGTACTTGCCGCATAAGACGAATCCTGTGCTCCGACTGGTCAGAATGGGCTCGCATGAGGAACTGTTCCAGGGCCCGCAGGGCTGATCGCCGATTTCTAAGTTGCGGTGGAATAGGGATTGATTGGCGGCTAATAAGCCAAAACAGTCCCTATTCCACCGCAAGTGGTAAGGGTGCCCCTAGTGGATGGGCTGGTAGCGGGGGCAGTAACTGATGGCGATGGCGTCGACGCCTACATGGGTGGCGATGGTGCGGCCGATGGGGCCGGTGCCGGCGTCTACATAGTCTTGGCCTGCGAGCGCTTGGCTGACGAGCTCCTGCTCCTCGGCGGCGCCGGTCGTGAGCACGCGCACGCTGGAGCCCGGATGCTCGGCCAAAAATGCGAGGCAATCGGCCATGGTGTTGGTAACGATGCGCTTGGCACCGCGGCCCTTTTTTATGGCCTTGATCTCGCCCGATTTCCACTCCGGCGAAACGGCCAGGCGAATGTTGAGCATTTGCGTGAGCTGGCCGGCGAGCTTGGGCGCGCGGCCGTTCTTGACCAGGTTCTCGAGTGTGCGCGGAATCAGCAGCAGATGGGCGTCGGGCAGCGTCGCGCGGATCTGAGCCTCGGTCTCGTCCAGGCTGCGGCCGTCCTCGCGCATGGCGAGCGCGTACTCCACCAGCAGGCCCTCGGCGCCCGAGCCGGTGCGCGAATCGATGCAGCGCACGTCGAGCTCGTGGGTATCGGCCACCTGGCACGCGTTGGCGTAGCAGGCGGACCACTCGCTGCACAGCGAGATAAAGATGGCGCTGTCGTGGCCGTCGGCGCGCATGCGGTCAAAGAGTGACTTGAACTCGCCGGCACTCGGCTGCGAGGTGTGCGGCAGCTGCTCGGAGCCGGCCATGCGGGCGACGTACTCTTGGGCGGTAATCTGCACCTGGTCGAGCAGGTCCTCGCCCTCGATAATCACATGCAGCGGAATCACGTAAATGCCGAGCTCTTGGGCGCGGGCGGGGGAGATGTCCGACGTGGAGTCGGTTATGATGGCAAAAGACATAATTGCACCTTTCGTTGGGGCGCGACGGCGCCGCCTTCTGAGAGCAAAGTGCGACAAGTATAGTGGAGTCGTTCCACATTTCTAGGTTCAATTGTTGAATAGTCAACAGTTTGAAGTGTCGGTGTGGAAATCATCAACTGGGGAAGAGGGATGCCGATGGAGGCGTTGGAGATATACAAGCGGCCGGTCGTGCTGTTCGATTTTGACGGCACGGTGGCAGATACGGGTCGGGCGGTGATGACCTCGACGCGCAAGACGCTGGCTGCGCGCGGGTTTTCGGAGGCGCAGATGGGTGACCTGCGCCGCATGATCGGGCCGCCCCTGTGGAAGAGCTTTCACGACTTTTATGGCTTCTCCCGCGAGGAGTCGCTTGTGGTGGCTGACGAGTACCGTGCCTTTTTTGATGAGCTGGGACCGGAAGAGTATCCCGTGTTCGATGGAATCCCCGAGCTGCTCGATGGCCTTGTCGCGCAGGGGCATCGCTTGGCCGTGGCAACGTCACGCATGGAGGTGAAGTGTATCGACATGGTGGGAGAGCTGGGACTTTCTCAGTTTGAGGCCGTGGTTGGCATGAATCCGCCGCAGGGGCGCGAGACCAAGGCGGATTCGGTCCGCGATGCCCTGGCGGCCCTGGGCGCGACCGCGGACGAGGCCGTGATGATCGGCGACCGCTTTAACGATGTGGAGGGCGCGCACGCGATGGGTGTGCCGTGTATCGGCATCTATTCGGGCGCGGCGGCGCCGGGGGAGCACGAGGCCGCGAGTGCCGATGCGGTGGTGCACTCGGTGGCCGAGCTTGCTAAACTTTTCGCTATATAAGTATGCGATGTGAGGGGCGGGCACGCTCGCCGCTCATTGGTAAGGAGGTCGTCCATGAATCAGGTGGAGCAGAGCGTTGCCGAGTATGTCGACGAGGTCTGGGAAGATGTCGTCGCCGATATCGAGCAGCTGGTGAGCTATCCGTCTGTGGCCGTTGCTGCCGATGCGGAGCCCGGTGCGCCGTTTGGCCGCCCGGTCCGTGATGCGCTCGATTGCGCGCTCGGCATTGCGCAAAAGCTCGGCTATCAGACGAGCGACGACGAGGGCTATGTGGGCATTGCCGATATTCCTGGCCGCGGCGACAAACAGCTCGCGACCATCTGCCACGTGGACGTGGTGCCCGCCGGTCCCGGCTGGAACACCGACCCGTTTGCGATGGAGCGCCGCGAGGGCTGGCTGCTCGGCCGTGGCGTGATCGACGACAAGGGCCCGGCGGTGTTGTCGCTCTACGCCGGCGCTTATCTGCTCAAACACGGCATTGTGCCGCGCTATACCTTCCGCGCGCTGCTGGGCTGCGATGAGGAAGTGGGTATGTCCGACGTTCACCATTATCTGGAGAACCACGCGAACCCCGACTTTCTGTTTACGCCCGATGCTGAGTTCCCGGTCTGCAATGCCGAGAAGGGCCAGTTTGGGGCGACGTTCGTGAGCCCCAAGATCGACGGCGGGCGCATCGTGTCGTGGTGCGGCTCCGAGGCGAGCAATGCCATTCCGTCGCAGTCCATCTGCGAGCTTGCGATTGCCGCCGATGAGCTGCCGGCGCCCGTTGAGAACGTCGACCGCCTGAAGATCACGGCGCTTGATAACGGGCATGCGCAGATTTTCGCCCACGGTATTGGCGGCCACGCTTCGATGCCTGAGGGCACCATCAACGCCGTCGGCCTGGTCGTGGCGTATCTGCGCGAGGCCGAGGACGCGTTTGGTGCACGCGATGAGCGCCTGCTGACGCCTGCCGAGCACGAGTTCGTCAAGTTCCTGGCCTTTGTGCATGCGGATGCCTATGGCCGCGGCCTGGGTATCGATGCGACGAGTCCGGCGTTTGGCCCGCTTACCTGCAACGCTGGCGTCATCCGCGTGGCGGATGGCCATATTGAGCAGGTCATCGACGTGCGCTTCCCCGATAGCACCAGTGCCGATACCATCCGCGAGCAGCTCGAGCCGCTCGTGGGCCGTTTTGGCGTGACGTGCCAGCTGGGTCGCGCTAAGGTGCCGTTCTCGGTGTCTGCCGACGATCCGGCCGTGAAGGCGCTTATCGATACCTATAACGAGTTTACGGGCAAGCATGCTGAGCCCTTTGCCATGGGCGGCGGCACGTACGCACGCAACTTTGCCCGCGCCGTCTCGTTTGGCCCCGAGGAGACTGGCCTGGAGTTGCCCGCATGGGGCGGCCAGATGCACGGCCCCAACGAGTGTGCCAGCGAAGAACAGCTCAAGCAGGCGCTCAAGATTTACATCGTGGCGATCCTTCGTCTCAACGAACTGGAACTGTAGGGCTTCCCCAGGCACCCGACCTTGCCCCTCAAACCGTCGCTTGCGTACCAAAGTACGCGGCGCTCCTCTTTCGGGGCAATCTCGGGCACCTGGGAAACCCCTATATCCTGCTTGGATACAAACTTGCATTACGAGCCCGGTGCTTCGGCCCGGGCTTTTTCTGTTGCGGTGGGGTAGTCATTGGGGACGTTCCTTTGGTGTAAAAGGCGGGTCATGCTTGGTGGCGGGTTTGTTATTCGTTTGTAAAGGCCGTGCTGCGCTTGCGGTAAGGGTCTATCAGATGCCCGTAAAAAACCGCAGTTGGCGCGGGCACTGCCCGATCGAGGCCGTATCTTTCCAAACAGCAAAGCGGGCAGGGTGCCCGCGAATCGCATGTATGAAAGGAAGATCATGCTCGATCAGGCTTATTCTCGTCGTCAGTTCCTCGGCCTCGCTGGTGGTCTTGCCAGCATCGTCGGTCTCGGTCTCGTTGGGTGCGGCGGCTCCGGCGCATCCGATGCCGCCGACAAGGGCAGCGCCGCTGCCGCTGCCGAGTCTGTCTCCGGCGAGGTGACCTACGACGGCGCCTCTTCGTTCCAGGCTCTCGTCGAGGCTGCTGCTGAGAAGTTCATGGATGCCAACCCCGACGTTTCCATCTCCGGTTCGGGCAACGGTTCGGGCAAGGGCCTGACCGCTGTCGCCGCCGGCACCGTCACCATCGGTAACTCCGACGTCTTCGCCGAGACCAAGCTCGAGGCCGACCAGGTCAAGAACCTCGTCGATCACGAGGTCGCCGTCGTGGGCATGGGCCCCGTCGTCTCCAAGAACGTGACGGTCGACGATCTGTCCCTCGAGCAGCTCAAGGGCATCTTCTCTGGCCAGATCACCAACTGGAAGGAGGTCGGCGGCGACGACGCCACCATCGTCGTCCTCAACCGCAAGGCCGGCTCCGGTACCCGCGCCACCTTCGAGGCCGCCGTCTTTGGCGACGAGGCCGTCGACTTTAAGGGCGACGCCGAGCTCGACAAGTCCGGCGACGTCCAGACCCAGATGGCCAGTACCGACAACGCCATCTCCTACCTGGACTTCTCGCACTTCGACGACTCCAAGTTCAACGCCGTCAAGGTCGAGGGCGTCGAGCCCAAGAGCAAGAACGTCACCGACGACTCCTTCAAGATCTGGGCTACCGAGCACATGTACTGCGCCAAGGACGCAGACGAGGCCACCAAGGCCTTCCTGGAGTTCATGCTTTCCGACGACGTCCAGGGCAAGCTCGTCGAGGAGCAGGGCTTTATCCCCGTCTCTGCCATGAAGGTCGTCAAGGACGCCAGCGGCAAGGTCTCTGCTAAATAAGTAATCGCCCCCGGAAAGGTTTGCAATGGCAAAACAGCTGCCAAAGCGCGACCTTGAGAACGTGGGCCTGGGCGTCACGGGCGCGTGCGTAGCGCTCGTGACGCTTGTCGTTGCCGCGCTTATCTTCATGGTCGCCCAAAAGGGCCTCTCGGCTTTTCTCAAGGATGGCGTTTCGGTTGTCGAGTTCTTCACCGGCACCAAGTGGGACCTGGCCAACACAGCCGAAAACGGTCTGCCCTATACCGGCGCCCTGCCCCTGATCGTCACCTCGTTTGCGGTCATGGTGCTCTCCACGCTCATCGCGCTGCCCATCGCCATCGGCTCCGCCATCTTTGCGGTCGAGATCCAACCCAAATTTGGTTCCAAGGTCTTTCAGCCGCTTATTGAGCTTTTGACCGGCATTCCCTCGGTCGTCTTTGGACTGATTGGCTTTCACGTGGTCGTCGGACTTATGAAGTCCGTTTTCCACGTGAGCACGGGTCTGGGCATCCTGCCCGGCGCCATCGTGCTGGCTGTCATGATCCTGCCGACGATGACCACCCTTTCGGTCGATGGCTTGCGCGCCGTGCCCGACGGCTACCGTCAGGGCTCGCTCGCGCTGGGCTACACCCGCTGGCAGACCATCTGGCACGTGGTGCTCAAGTCCGCCATGCCGTCGCTCATGACTGCGGTCATCCTTGGCATGACGCGCGCCTTTGGCGAGACGCTCGCCGTACGCATGGTCATCGGCGGTATTGAGGCCATGCCGACGTCGCTGCTGTCGCCGGCCTCGACCATCACCACCACGCTCACCACGTCCATGGCGGTCTATGCCGAGGGTTCGGCCCAGGACGATGTTCTGTGGGCGCTCGGTCTGCTGCTGATGGGTATGAGCCTCATCTTCATCCTGATCATCCACATTATCGGCCGCAAGGGGGCGAAGGCTCGTGGCTAGCACGCGCATCCATATCGACGAGGCGAGACTCGGGCGCGTCCAAAAGCAGGATCGCATCGCCACGGGCGTGCTGACGGCAATCATCGCCATCGTCATGCTCATCGTCGTCTCCATGGTGGCCTATATCCTGTTCGAGGGCATCTCGACGCTGTTCCAGCCGGGTTTTCTCACGCAGCCGTCGCGCGCCAACGGAACTCAGGGCGGCGTACTCTACCAGCTGTTCGACTCGTTCTATCTGCTGCTGATCACCCTGATCATCTCGGTGCCCATCAGCCTGGGCGGCGCGGTCTTTTTGGTTGAGTACGCGCCGGACGGTCCCATCCGCGACATCGCTTCCACCGCCATCGAGACGCTGTCCTCGCTGCCTTCCATCGTTGTCGGCATGTTCGGTTTCCTGGTGTTCTCGGTGCAGCTGGGCTGGAAGTACTCCATCATCTCCGGCGCCGTCGCGCTCACCATGTTCAACATTCCCATCCTGGTGCGCGTGATCCAGCAGGCGCTCGAGGACGTGCCGCAGGCCCAGCGCGATGCGTGCCTGGCCATGGGCCTTACCCGCTGGGAGGCCACGCTGCACATCCTGACCCCCGAGGCCATGCCTGCCATCGTGACCGGCATCGTGCTTTCGGCCGGCCGCGTGTTTGGCGAGGCCGCGGCACTGCTCTTTACCTCGGGCATGAGCTCGCCGGTTCGCCTGAACTTCTTGAGCTTTAACCTGTCGAGCCCCACCTGTGCCTGGAACGTGTTCCGCCCTGGCGAGTCGCTCGCCGTGCATATCTACAAGATCTATGGCGAGGGCAGCCCCGAGGCCCAGCAGATCGTTTGGGGTACCGCAGCGCTGCTGATGATTTGCGTGCTGCTGTTTAACGTAATCGCCCGCATTGTGGGCAAGCAACTGGCAAGGAAGATGACGGCCGAATGAGCGAGATGAATGTAACGCCCGCAACCGAAGCGGCATCGTCCGACACCCGGGACTTCCTGTCGAGCGTGGGGGAGAGCGAGAAGCGCGTGCGCGTGAGCGGCAAGGCCGTGAGCGACGAGGTTGTGCTCTCCACCAAGGACGTCAACGTGTACTATGGCGACCACCATGCACTGCACAATACGTCGCTCGACTTCCACAAGGGCGAGATCACGGCGCTCATCGGGCCTTCGGGTTGCGGCAAGTCGACCTTCTTACGTAGCCTCAACCTTATGAATCGCGAGATTCGCGGCTGCCGCGTGGAGGGCGAGATCAACTATCGCGGGCGCAACGTGAACACCAAGACCGAGAACACCTACGAGTTGCGTCGCTCCATTGGCATGGTGTTCCAGCAGCCCAACCCGTTTCGCAAGTCCATTCGCGACAACATCACGTTTGCGCCTAGGCGCCACGGCATCACCGACCGCGACGAACTCGACCGCATGGTCGAGGAGAGCCTGCGCGGCGCGGCGCTCGACCCCATCTCGACGCTGGCGATCGAGGACCTGATGTCATCGATCGTTGCCGACCGCGCCATCGTCATCGTGACGCACAACATGGAGCAGGCGTCGCGTGTGTCCAACCGCACGGCGTTCTTCTACATGGGCGATATGGTCGAGTACGACGAGACCGACGAGATTTTCCAACGGCCCAAGGATAAGCGGCTGAATGATTACCTCACCGGCATGTTCTCCTAGTCCGGGACATGCTTGAGGCCCGCGGCGGCCACGGTTGCCACGGGACTGATTGGAGAGGCGGGTCATCTCTTGCGGGAGATGGCCCGCCTTTTTGTGTCGTGTGCGCCCCGCCTTTTCGCTGCTATCATGGACAACGTTGAATTTCTACGAAGGAGCAGGGCATATGGCGATTCTTTTGGGATGCGATTCCATCAGCCTAGAGTTTCCCACCAAGCATATTTTCGATAGCGTTACGCTCGGCGTGGGCGAGGGCGACCGTATTGGTATTGTCGGTAAAAACGGCGACGGTAAGTCGACGCTGCTGAGCGTGCTCGCCGGCACGTTGGAGCCCGACGACGGCCGCGTGACGCACCGCCGCGACACGACGATCGGATTGCTCGGCCAAAAGGATAACCTGGTCGATACCGACACCGTGCATCATGCCGTCGTCGGTGACACGCCCGAGTACGAGTGGGCCTCGAGCCCGCGTACGCGCCAGATTCTGGCCGGCCTCATTAGCGATGTGCCTTGGGAGGGCACGGTGGGCGAGCTTTCGGGCGGCCAGCGCCGTCGCGTGGACCTCGCGCGCCTGCTGATCGGCGACTACGACGTGCTCATGCTCGACGAGCCCACCAACCACCTGGACATGCGCACCATCAACTGGCTCGCGCGTCACTTAAAGGCCCGCTGGCAGCGCGGTCAGGGCGCCATGCTCGTGGTCACGCACGACCGCTGGTTCTTGGACGAGGCCTGCACCAGTATGTGGGAGGTCCACGACGGCCAGGTCGATCCCTTCGAGGGCGGTTACTCCGCATATATCCTTCAGCGCGTGGAGCGCGACCGCATGGCCGCGGTTACCGAGGAGCGCCGTCGCAACATGGCGCGCAAGGAGCTCGCGTGGCTGAGCCGCGGCGCCCAGGCGCGTTCCACCAAGCCCAAGTTTCGCGTTGATGCCGCTCGCGAGCTGATCGCCGACGTGCCGCCCGTGCGTGACGAGCTGGAGCTCAAGCGCCTCGCCGTGAGCCGCCTAGGCAAGCAGGTTATCGATGTGGTCGACGTGGACGCCGGCTATGCGGATGCCGATGGCGCGCCCAAGCAGGTACTCTCCGACGTGACCTGGCTCATTGGTGCGGGCGACCGCTATGGTCTTTTGGGCGAGAATGGCGCTGGCAAGTCGACGCTGCTTGATGTGATCCAGGGCAAAATTGCGCCCACGCGCGGCCGCGTGAAGATTGGCCAGACAGTGCGCTTTGGCGTGCTGTCGCAGCAGCTCGAGGAGCTCGAGCCCTTCATGGGCGACACGATTCGCGAGGTGCTCAGCAACTATAAGAAGTACTACGTCATCGACGGCAAGGAGACTTCGCCCGAGAAGCTCTGCGAGCGTCTGGGCTTTACGACGCAGCAGCTCTGGAGCCGCATCGGCGATCTTTCGGGCGGCCAGCGCCGTCGCCTGTCGCTGCTGCTGACAATCCTGGACGAACCCAACGTGCTCATCCTGGACGAGCCCGGCAACGACCTGGATACCGACATGCTCGCGATTGTCGAGGATCTGCTGGACGGTTGGCCCGGCACGCTGATCCTGGTGACACACGATCGCTTTTTGATGGAGCGCGTGACCGACCAACAGTGGGCACTGCTCGATGGCCATCTGACGCATATGCCCGGCGGCGTGGACCAGTACCTGCGCCTGTGCAACGCTACCGCCGAGGGCGAGCCCGTGGGCGCGCCGAGCGCTAAGACCGGCACGTTCGACACCGGTGCGGCGGCTGCTGCCGACAAGCCCAAGTCGAGCGGTCAGCCCAACGGCCTTTCCAACGCCGAGCGTCAGAAGCTCCGCCGCGAGGTGAGCTCGCTCGAGCGCAAGATGGAGACGCAGCGCGCCCGCGTGGAGGAGGCCGAGGCCGCCATGGCCCAGGTCGATCCCACCAACTACACGGCGCTCGGCGAGCAGCAGGCAAAGATCGACGAGGCTCACGCCGCCATGGACGAGCTGGAGATGGCGTGGCTCGAGGCGAGCGAAAAGCTCGAGGGCGAGGAGTAGGCGAGAATGATCAAAGCCGCGTTTTTCGATATCGACGGTACGCTGCTGAGCTTTAAGACCCACCGGATTCCGGCGTCGGCGCAGCAGGTGCTCGACAGCTTTCGCGAGCAGGGGATTGCGTGCGTGATCGCCACGGGCCGTCCGACCTACCAGATGCCGGACTGGCTGTTCGACCTGGGCTGGGATGCGTACATTACGCTTTCGGGCCAGCACTGTTTTGATGCCAAGGGCGTCTACCGCAGCTGCCCGATCGATCCGGACGACGTTGCGGTGATTGTGGACCAGGTGGCGCAGGGGCGCTACGACTCACTGTGCATGCAGGGCGAGAACTCGTTTGTGAACCGCCTGTCCGAGCGCGTGGTGACGGCTGGCAGCAACGCGGGAATCGTCTACCACGAGGAGCCGTTTGAGCATGCCTTTGACGCGCCGGTCTATCAGTTCTGTGCCTGTGTTGACCCAGTTGACGAGCATATCGTGACCGATGCCGTGTCGCATTCGCTCACCACGCGCTGGTGCGACCTGTTCTGCGACATTATTCCGGCCAACGGCGGCAAGGACCTGGGTGTGGCGGCGACGCTGGAGCGCCTGGGCATCGACGCGAGTGAAGCGATTGCCTTTGGCGACGGCGAGAACGACCTGTCGATGTTCTCGGCCGTGGGCACAAGTGTGGCCATGGGCAACGCGCAGGACACGGTGAAAGCTGCGGCGACCTACGTGACGACCGCCGTGGACGACGATGGGATCTACAACGCCGCAAAGCACTTTGGCCTGTTATAGCTGCGGCTCGGCACTTTGGGACGCTCCTTTTCTGCCGGCACCCGGGGACACTCCTTGCGGGGCGTCCCCATTTTGTTTTCGTCCAGCACGTTTTGTGAAACACGGCTAACTTTTAGGCAAAGTAGTAAGACATGGGCAACTTTTGCGGTAAAGTAAGCTGTGAAAAGTATCCAAAGGCTAACTAGCAATCATCGCGAAAGGCGGCCCATGGCCCTACGTGAATCCGGAGAAGACTATCTCGAATCGATCTACGTTCTGTCGGAACGTCAGGGCATCGTGCGCTCGATCGACGTTGCGGAGCACCTCGGCGTAACCAAGGCGAGCGTTTCCAAGGCCATGGCGACGTTGGAAAGCAACGGCTATGTCGAAATGGGCAAGCGCGACGTTCATCTGACGGAGCGTGGTCTGGAGGTCGCGCGCCAAATGTGGGAGCGTCACTGCTTTTTCGTGGGGCTGCTAGAGGATGAGGGTGTTTCGGCTGAGGTCGCGTCGCAAGAGGGCTGCCACATGGAGCACTGCCTAAGCGAGGAAAGCTTCGAGAAGCTGAGGGCGATGCTGGGACGGGACGGTGCTTCGGCGCCAATAATGACCGACTAGCACTCCCGCAGCGGCGCGCCTCCCGCGCCGGAACGGCGCGGGACAGCGACCGGGATCAGTAGCACCACCAACTAAGTCCAATTCAGACAAGGAACCCCGTCAGTAAGCGATGCCCAAGAACCACCAGCTGTGTCAACGCAGGTCGGGGCCGGGCTTGGTTTTGAAAACACTCCGCAGCGCGAGGCCCGTCTTTCCGTTGCTCCGCAGGAGCAGGAAAGACGGGCCTCATGCGCGAGGACGTTTTCAAAACCAAGCCCGGTCCCGGCCGGACAGCCCACGAACGCTACAGGTTCTTGACACCCATCGCGCGCATGGCGTTCAGGATGGCGATGATCGCCACGCCTACGTCGCCGAACACAGCAAGCCACATGTTGGCAATGCCGAGTGCTGCCAGCACTAGAATCAGCAGCTTAATGCCCAGCGCAAAGATGATGTTCTGCCAAACAATCGCCATGGTCTTGCGCGCCACGCGGATCGCGCGGGAAATGTTGGACGGCTTGTCATCCATGAGCACCACGTCGGCGGCCTCAATCGCGGCGTCGGAACCCATAGCGCCCATGGCAATGCCAACGTCTGCACGGGTGAGCACGGGCGCATCGTTGATGCCGTCGCCTACAAAGGCGAGCTTGCCCTTGCCCGATTCTGCTGCGAGCAACGCCTCAACACGCTCGACCTTATCGCCCGGCAGCAGCTGCGCGTGGAACTCGTCGAGACTGAGTTGCTTGGTCACAGACGCCGCAACCTCCTCGCGGTCGCCCGTGAGCATGACGGTGCGCTTGACGCCGGCGGCGTGTAGGTCGCGAATCGTTTGCTCAGCATCGGCCTTGACGGTGTCTGCAATCACGATGTGGCCGGCGTACACGCCGTCAACGAGCACATGCAGAATTGTTCCGACGACCTCGCAATCGGGCGCTTCGACTCCGGCCGCGGCGAGCATCTTTGCGTTGCCAACGACGACGTGCTTGCCGTCGATGGTTGCCGTCACGCCATGGCCCGCGTCGTTGGTGGAGTCGCTTACGCGCTTGGGGTCGACCTCGCCCTGGTAGGCGACACGCACGGACTGCGCGATGGGGTGATCGGAGAACGACTCCGCAAGGGCTGCGACCTCGAGCAACGACTGCTCGGTATAGCCAGCCTCGGGGTGCACCGCGACCACCGAGAACGTGCCGTTGGTGAGCGTGCCGGTCTTGTCAAAGACGACGGTGTCCACATCGGCGAGCGTCTCGAGGTAGTTAGAACCCTTGATGAGGACGCCCAGCTTGGATGCGCCGCCAATGCCGCCAAAGAAGCTGAGCGGGACGCTAATCACGAGCGCGCACGGGCAGCTGACGACCAGGAAGGTCAGGCCGCGCAGGATCCAGTCGGACCAGGCGCCGGTGACCAAGCCGCCGCCGAGCGCGAGTACCGCGGCAGCGCCGGTGACGGCGGGCGTGTAGACGCGGGCGAAGCGCGTGATAAAGTTCTCGGTGCGCGCCTTCTTTTCGCTGGCATTTTCCACGAGCTCCAGGACGCGTGCGACGGTGGACTCGCCAAAGGGCTTGGTGGTGCGCACGTGGATGAGGCCCGTCATGTTGATGCAGCCGCTGATGATGTCGTCGCCGGACTTGGCGGGGCGGGGGATTGACTCGCCCGTGAGAGCGGCGGTGTCGAGCTGGGTTTCGCCCTCGACGATGACGCCGTCGATAGGCACGCGCTCACCGGGCTTGACCACGATCACGGTGCCGACAGCGATGTCATCGGGGAAGACCTGCTCGAGTGTGCCGTCGGGGTGCTCGACGTTAGCGTAGTCGGGCGCGATGTCCATCATGGCACTGATCGACTTGCGGCTCTTGCCCACGGCGTACGCCTGAAACAGCTCGCCGACCTGGTAGAACAGCATGACGGCGGCGCCTTCGGCCATGTGCGGGTCGGTATCGGGGAAGAGCACCATGGCAAACGCGCCGATGGTCGCGACGGCCATGAGGAAGCTCTCGTCGAAGGCCTTGCCGCGGCGGATGTTATTGAATGCCTTTTGCAGTACGTCGTAGCCGGCAATCAAAAACGGCACGAGGAACAGCACAAAGCTGGCGTAGATGTCGCCCGGGGTGCCGAATGCGGCAGTGAGGGTGCCGAGCTCATCGAGGGCGTACACCACGGCAAAAATGCCCAGCGCTACCAGGATGCGGTTGCGCTTATGCTCGAGTGATTCTTTTTTCTTGCGCTTCTTCTTTTTCTTTTTGGGGTCGGCGGTGGCCATGACTCGTATCCTCCCATTTGAATGTATGAACATTCGCTCATATAATTTCGCGAGCAAAGGCCGCAGCAAGCGCGGCCTTGCAGGTTGGCGTAAACCTTGGCTAGAGAATGATCTCGCAGTCCGGTTCGGCGTCGGCCGTAAACTCTACAACGCGGTTGAGTACCTCGTCGAACTCGGCGTCATCGGCTTCGAGCGTCAACTTCTGGGTCATAAAGTTGACGGACACGGATTTGACGCCCTCGAGCTTGGCCAGCTCGTCCTGAAGCTCACGCGCGCAGTTGGCGCAGTCGATCTCATCGAGCTTGTACTGCTTTTTCATGGTGGGTTCCTTTCCCGTTTTTGCGGCTTGGGTGCAGGCCGCGCTGGTACCGTGGTTGGTTGCTATTCGCAGATATGGCTCATGCCCTGGTTGAGCATGGTGTAGACGTGGTCGTCGGCGAGCGAGTATAGGATATTGCGCCCGTCGCGCCGGAATTTAACCAGGTGCGACTGCTTGAGTGTGCGCAGCTGGTGCGACACCGCGGACTGCGAGGTTTCGGTCGCTTCGGCGATGTCTGCCACGCAGAGCTCGCGGCCCATGAGGGCGTAAAGGATCTTGATGCGCGTGGTGTCGCTGAAGACCTTGAACAGGTCGGCGAGGTCGTAGAGAAGCTCCTCGTCGGGAAGGTCCTCGGGCGAGCAGGTGGTCGGGATCGCGGGTTCGGTGGCCTCGATGTCGAGTTTCGTTTCATCAACGCGGATGCTCATTGCAATATCCTTTCATATGAACATGCGCTCATATAATTTACTTTCGATTATATGAGTGCATGTTCATATGTCAATGACGTTCAGGTAATTCGTTGTACAAAATGATGGGGAATAGTGGACGAGATCTCGGACTGAGCGTTTTTTGATAGTCGATGCCAAGGTGGGTACCCTCGTGCCGTGCAAAAAATGGAGTATTCTGCAACTATAGGGGTCCGCTAATTTATTGCAGGTCATATAATGCAGTTCAAGAGTTATCTTAGGGTGTTAATCCGATGAGTTCTTCCTCAAATGTTGCCTAACGCTCTCACGCAAGAGTGATTTCGCTCCACATTTGGATCCACTCGAGGGTGATAGACACCCGACCCTGCTGAATACTCGCAATTTTGCACGTCGCTAGGGTACCCACCTTGTTAGCCGGCCTAGTCTCCGGCCCCGAAGACCCTGCCCTCGGGCGCGAGGCTGCTTGTTTGGGCAAATGATGGGCTGTCGGATTCGACTGTCTGCATGTCATCGATTGCTGTAACTTCATTAATTGTCGGGTCATCCAGCGTGATGCCTTCGAGTGTTGCTTTTTCGAGGTCGATTCGTTGGCGCTCTTCGGAATCCTGGCGAAGCTGCTTCTGAATTCGCCTTTTCTCTTCTATAAACCTTCTGAGCACAAACTGTCTCAGGTCCTCTTGCATGATTTGAAAGTCTTTTGGTAGACGCGAGGGGCGTACGCCCTCTTTCCGCTGGATTGCTTCCATGACCCTAACGAAAGAGCTGGCATGCATAAAGGAATAACGGCTGACGGTGATGATTCCGTATCCCATGGACGCAAGCGCATTCTTGCGTTCCTCATCGATGGCGCGGTCTTCTTCCGCGTCATGATAAAAACCGTTGTATTCAATGTCTGTGCGAGATTTCTTTAGATACGCATCCATAAAGAACTTTTTGCGTCTCGTGAGATTCTTTGCGGCGGCGGTGACCTGCACCTCGTAATCGGTCTCAATTCCCTTAATACCAAGCCCTCCTTCGCTTTTGGGCAGCGTTAGCATCATGACAAATGCCGTTTCCATGGGAGACCGGCATCCGTCGCGTACACATTGGATCGCCTTTCGGGCAAGGGCCAAACCGTCGCATCTGGTAATGGAATTAAAGAACTGCTTTAACCTCTCGGTCGAGGTGAGCGCGAAACGCTCGTTATAAGAGGTGGAAGAGCCGGTTCCAAGGGAGTAAGCGCTGCACAATTCAAAGTAGTACTCCACCAGTTCGCGAAAAGGGAGATAGGTGGCGGCTTGAAGTGCGCAAAGCTCAACGCCAACAATGAAGATGCCATCTTCAAGCTCTATAAAGCGTGAGTTCGAGAATCGTTTTGACGAAACGTGGCATTGACAGTTCATTGCATAGCGCGCATTCCTGCGATCAAACACCATCACCTCGAGGGAATCATTTGCGCCGAGGGAAACATCATGTTTGGTGAGCCATTCTGCGGCTGCGTCAAGGAGCGTTCCGGTGGGACATGATCCGTAAATCGCGGCAGGGTTACAGGACTCGATGCCTTTCGCAGACACCGAATGCACGGCCTGGTAGACCGCTTTTGCAGTGGTATGTGACAATACGATACTCATGGTATATATCGTGTCAGCTAATGCCGTGTTGATGGCGCTGAGTGAAAAAGTCGTTTTAGAGGTCTAACCAAATGCTGTCCAAAAGCTTGACGCAATTATGAGTTGGTATGCCCTAAATAAAAGTTTTCGCAGCTTAGCTATAGCATATAACTACTCAATTGCTGCACATTTGATTGTGATGCATCACCATTCGACAACGAATTACGTGTCGGGAATTGGCCAAAATCGTTCAAAATGAGGGTTCAGAATTTGTGATGGCAGATCTATCTGTGGAATGTAGGGCGGCCCCGCTGCGGGGTTTTCCGCTGCGAGGCCGCTCGTGATCTACGCCGGAGTTTGTCGTAGACGTTTCTACTTGGCAAACAGGTTCTTGAGGTTGAACTCGGCTTGGACGGTGCGGAGCATGAGGTCGGTGTCGTCCAGACCCAGATGCTGCTCGTTGGCATCGGCGGCGAGGGTGCCACGGCGGCGCGCCCAGTTCTCGAGCGCGGCGGGCGCGGACTCGCGGGGGAGCGAGCGCACGTCGGCGTCCAAGCTGCGGCAGATCTGGCGCGAGTCGATGACGATAATCTTGCCGGCGCGGCGTGCCTCGGCGTAACCGTCCAGATGAATTTTGAACCAGCTGTCCTCGAACGCGGCGTTATGCGCCATGTACGGGTACTTCTTCATAAACTTGAGCAGCTGCTTCTGCAATTCCTTGTTCTCGCGGAAGGGCGTTTTGCCGTCGATGTCGTCCCAGGTGATGTGGTGGATATTCGACAGCGGCACATCCTCGCCGCGGTAGATATCGGGCAGGCCGCAGTAGTGCGCCTCGGCGTCATGCGGCACGGCGTCGCTGGTGAGCTCCATGATTTCCCAGCCCACGTTGATGATGTAGCCGCGCTCGGGTGCACGGCCGGTGGTCTCGATATCGATACCGAGCACGGTGCCTTGGATGGGCTTGCGCGCGTAGGCGACGCCGAGCGCGTCGCGGTCGCCGCGGATTTCGCGCATGACGGACGCGGCGGTGCGCTTTTGCATCTTGCCGATGGCGGCGCAGGTGTCGGCATCGGACAGGCCGCGCGAAAGCGTCGCGGGCGTCACGTTGCGCATGCGTGCCTCGCCAATCTGGTCGCACAGGTCGCGGTTGCGGTCGGCCAGGTCGCGCACGGTGGCAAAGTCGAAGCCGGGGTCGCCCTCGGCGGTAAAGTACTCGGTCTCGAGCACCTTAAGGGCCTCTTCGCCCTTCTGGCGCTCGGACTCCATGGCGCCGTGATCGCCATAGATAAACATGGGGATAAACGGCTGGCGCTCGTATTCGAGTGCTTGCGAAACGTTCATAGACTGCTCCTTGGACGGGCCGCGTCGCGCGGTTCGGTGGCATTGAGTTATGGCGAGATGATAGTTTACCATGGGCAACTATTGGCACCACGCCTAGGTCAACTACAATACCCTAGTTGACCGCTAGGACTTTTACAATGCTGCCGAAAGACACGAAAGGTTCCATCCTTCATGGATTTGCTGATTGATATTTTGCTCGACGCTGGCAAGGACACGCTGTCGCTGGTGCCGTTTTTGTTGGTGACGTATCTGGCCCTCGAGACCCTGGAGCACGTTGCGGGCGACAGCGTTAACGGCGCCATCAAGCGCGCCGGTGCCGCGGGCCCCGTGGTTGGCTCGTTGCTGGGCATGGTGCCGCAGTGCGGCTTTTCGGCAATGGCGGCCACGCTGTATGCCGGTCGTGTCGTGACATTGGGTACGTTGGTGGCGGTGTTCCTTTCGACCTCCGATGAGATGCTGCCGCTGTTGCTCGCCGAGCAGGTGCCCGTGCAGACCATGGCGATGCTTTTGGCTTCGAAGGCACTGATCGCGCTGGTCACGGGCTTTATCGTGGACGCCGCCATTCGCGGCCTGCGTCGTAATGCCCGCGCGCATGCGGCGATTCGCCGTACCGTGCTGGGGACCGCTGCCAATCCGGCTCATGTGAACTGCGCGCACGACGACCATACCGGGGGCGACATCATTGATGAAGTGGCCGAGGCGGGCGTGAGCGCCGACCACATCCACGAGTTGTGCGAGCGCGACCATTGCGGTTGCGATGATGATGAAGATGAACACGAGCGCGACCACGGACACAGCCATGACCACGGTCACGCAGGCGAGCATGAGCACCACCACGGCCATGGGCACGACCACGGTCACTCCCACGAAGGTGCGCCCGTCCTGTCGATTATCCGCAGCGCGATCTCGCACACCGTGCAGGTTTCGGTTTTTATTTTCCTGGTGACGCTGATTCTAGTTGCCGTGCTCGAGACCTTCGGAGAGTCCGCGATCGAGCAGTTCCTGCGTGGCAACGAGACGCTCGCCGTCTTGGGCTCGGCACTCGTCGGCCTGATCCCCAACTGCTCGGCCAGCGTGGTCATTACGCAGCTGTACCTGGAGGGCGCGCTACAGCTGGCGCCGATGCTCGCCGGCACGCTCATTTCCGCCGGCGTGGGCTATCTTGTCCTGTTCCGCACCAACCGCAGCGCTCGTGAAAACGCCGTGTTCCTGGTCATGATGTACGTCATCGGCGCCGGCTGGGGCCTTATCCTATCCGCCTTCGGCCTCTAAGTAGGCCTAAAAAATGGGCTTCAAATAGCCATGCTCGGCGCCTGCGCAATGCGGCGACGCATGGCATTTTGAAGCCCGTTTTTTGTTGAGCCATGGATTCCGAGCGCTCACACCGCTCAAAACAAAAAGGTAGATCTCCGGGCATGTCCCGAAAATCTACCTTGGTTAGCGCAGCAGCTCGGTGAGGTTGCGCTTAAAGCGGGCCCGGTCTTCGCTGGTAAATGCCGCCGGACCGCGAGTGCGACCGCCGGCGCGGCGCACCTTCTTTTCCTCGTGGCGAATAAACAGTTGCATGTCGATGGTCGCCTTATCGTAGACGCGCCCGCGCACGCCGATGGCGGCGGCATCGCGCCCGAGCACCATGCTCGCCAAGCCAATGTCCTGCGTCACGACTACGTCGCCCGCCTGCAGGCGTTCGACAATGGCAAAGTCGGCGCTGTCGGCGCCCACGCTCACATCGAGCGTCGTGACCCAAAATCCGCGTCGCGCATGCTCGACGTCGCGCGGATCGTCGCGGCGAATGTGGCGTTCCAGGTTCTGTGTGCTGTTGCCGGCGATAACGACGGCGACGCCCGCCCGCCGCGCGCAGTCAATCGACTCCCGCGTGACCGGGCAGGCGTCTGCATCAATAAAGAGCGTTCGCGGCATCTAGTGCACCAGTTTGCCAAATTGAATAGCGCGAACAATCAGCGTTACGCCAAACACCAGCAGTGCGGCGCCGCTAAAGATGACGAGCATCTTGGCCGACCACAGCGGATAGATAAACACGAACATGCCGGCGATGATGGAGAGCGCGCCGCTCAGGATGGCGAGGGCACGGTTGGACGAAAGCTCGGACTCCAGAATGGACATGACACCTTCGACGATCCAGCCAAAGCCGGCCACGATAACCACCATCGTGGTGAGCGTCGCGGTCGAGAAGGCCTGGTTGCGCAGGATTATGACGCCGCCCAAGATAATGAGTAGGTTGGAGATGATGCTCGTCACGCGCCAGCCGGTGGGCAGCAGTGGCTCGAAAACAGCGGTAAACAGCCTGATCGCGGCCGTGATCACAAAGTAGAAGCCCAAGACGGTCGTTAGGAAGACGAGGGACTTGGCGGGCGCAAACAGCAGTGCGATGCCGGCGACGAGCGCCAAGACGCCCGTGATGGCGTAAATCCAGCGTACGGCCTTGACGGCTTTGCCCGCCATGCTTTTCTCGTCAAATCCAAACTGGCTCGATTTTTGGTCATCGTTCTTAAAGATGCCCATAATGTCTCCTTTCCGTGCGGCGTAAGCCTTGATCATTACAACCAGTATCGCCTAAAGGCGCTGGCGTATGGGTCGGGGAGGGCGAAACGTAACCCAAAGGCCCCGAATTGTTTCCGTTGTTCCCCACGTCGCGATTTTCTATTCAACAGGTGTAGAACATTGCAGCCCTGTTCGCTATTGCCTACGTTTTAGGTTAGATTTTCCTAAGAACAATTGCCCGAAATTGGGGGTCCCTATGAACGAAACAGTTCCCGCGGCGCCGTCGAGCGCGGAGTCGATGGCAAAGCAAGGTTGCGAAAAGCTCGGCCTGGACACGTTTGACGCGCTGGTCCGCCGCGCCCGCACGTGCCGCCGATTTGACGAGTCCATGCGCGTGCCGCGCGAGTTTTTGCTCGAGCTGGCGGAACTGGCGCACCTGGCTCCGTGTGGTGCCAATGCTCAGCGTCTTCGTTTTCATGTGGTAAGCGGTGCAGGGGACTGCGCGCGCGTATTTGATGAGCTTGCGTGGGCCGGCGCGCTTAAGGATTGGCCGGGTCCTGCCGAGGGCGAGCGCCCGACCGGCTACATCGCGATTCTGGCCGAGCGCGCCGTTCCGGGCAAGCCCGCCGCTCCCATTACCGAGGTCGACACGGGCATTGCCGCGCAGACGATGATGCTCGCCGCCCGCAGCGCCACGCCCGAGGTGGCAGCCTGCATGTTCAAGGCTTTTACGCCCCACGCGATCGATGCCATGGGGCTCGATAACGACAAGTATGAGCTCAAGCTGATCGTGGCCTTTGGCGTTCCGGCCGAGATACAGGTGATCGATGCGATCGATTCCAACCCCGATGGCTCCATCAATTATTGGCGCGACGAGGCACAGGTGCACCACGTACCCAAGCGTTCGCTCGCCGACGTGCTGGTGTAGTTGAGCGTCACCGCGGTGTGATCCGGCGGTAAACCACCACAAAGGTACCTGTCCCCTTTGCGGTGGTGCGAGAGGAGGGCGTGTGGCAGATTTGTATTTAGTGCGGCATGGGCAGACTGAGCTCAACGTGCAGAACATTTTGCAGGGTGGGCACGATTCGCCGCTTACGGCGCGCGGGCGCGAACAGGCGCTGACGGCGCGTACGGCGTTTGCGGCGCGTGGCGTGGCCTTTGATCATGTGTATTCCTCGCCGTTGGGCCGGGCGCGGCATACGGCTGAGCTTATCGTTGGCGAGGACCGTTCCATTGAGCTGGTCGATGACCTACGCGAGTGGTATTTGGGCTCGCTGGAGGGTACATCAAATCGTGATATGCCGCCGCAGCCCTGGGGTGATTATCCGGTCGCGTTTGGCGGCGAGTCGGAAGTGCAGCTCCAGTCGCGTATGGTCGCGGTGCTGTCGCGCATCATGGCCAGGCCGCAGCACGACTGCGTGCTGGCGGTTTCCCACGGCTCAGCCTGCCAGGAGTTTCTTGAGTATGTGACTGGCAGGGGAGAGCTACCCGACAACGGAGCCGTGCTTCATTTTGGCTATTGCGACGGGGCGTTTTCGCTCCTTGATTGGTAACGAACGAAAGGACCCCTATGAATAAAGACCTGTATCTGGTTCGTCATGGGCAGACAATATTCAACCTTAAGCTCATCATTCAGGGTTGGAGTGACTCGCCGCTCACGCAGCTGGGTTGCGACCAGGCGGCGCGCGCCGGCATGTTTTTGCGCGCACGCGGCATTGGGCCCGACCACGTCTACACCTCTACGCTTCATCGCACCGAGCAGACTATCGCCAACTTGTGGCCGGGCTTGGCGTACGAGCGCCTGGACGGCCTGCGTGAGTGGTTCTTTGGCGACTTTGAGGCCGAGCGCGTGATGCTCATGCCCAGGCGCCCGTGGCGCGACTTCTATCGCCAGTTTGGCGGCGAGGGCCAGATGCAGGTGCGCGAGCGCATGGTGGCGACGTT
Organism: Collinsella sp.; assembly: GCA_036313175.1. Lineage (GTDB taxonomy): Bacteria > Actinomycetota > Coriobacteriia > Coriobacteriales > Coriobacteriaceae > Collinsella. Next base: position 25,833 of record JAXJMO010000026.1, read on the forward strand.
GACCGATCTTATGCGACGCCCGGACCACGAGTGCGTCCTCGCGGTGAGCCACGGATCGGCCATCAAGGAGTTCATGGACCACGTGAAGGGTGCGGCGGCCGACGAGCGCGATCGTGTGCCGGGCAACTGCTCGGTGCTACATTTCGTGTTTGACGACGAGGCCGGTACGTTTGAGCTGATTGAGATTTTTACGCAGGAGGATTACGCGCGCGAGCTGGGGCTTGAACCGCTTGTGGCTACTGCAGGTCCGCAGCGCGGATAACGCGAGCGCGGCGGCACGGGTCGCCGGCATAACTTCTCGACGCAAAAGGGGCGGAGATGCATGTACCTGCTGCATCTCCGCCCCCTGTTTGTTGGGCTGCCGATTTTTGTGCTGGACGGTCTGGTCTTGCTAGAACCGCGCGACCTGGTGCGCGAGCAGACCTGTCGGAACTTGCGGCGCGGCGCCGCTGACCTGCGCGGCGGGGAAGAGCACGGCAACGGTAAAGTTGAACGGCTCCTTGCCGGTGTACGTTCCGGCGGCACGGGCCTCATCGGCCAGCAGCTGCGACGCCCCGGTCAGAGCGGCGGCGTAGGCGGGGTCGTCGACCAGTGCCGGCTCCGGTGCTTGGGCGAGCATAGCGCGGATGGCCCCGACGGCGTCCTCGCGCTTGACCTCCCACGCGCGGTGCGTAATGCCCGCGGGGTCGGTGACGGCGTAGAGCGACGCGCCCTCTTTGGCGGCGCCCAGGATGATATCCATGACGGGCGAGGCCTCGTAGGCGAGCGACACGGGACGGGGCTGCACCTTGAGCTCGGTGATCGCGCGCGCGGCGGCGAGTGCGTCGACGCTCTCGACGGCAGCCTCGTCGCTACCCGTCAGCACGTTAACCGGGCAGATCGCCACGACACCCGTCACACGTCCCGGCTCGCCCGAGCATTCGTACACGTAATACGCCGCACCCGGGTCCTTGAGCATCAGACCATCGGCAATGGCTCCGCGCAGAGCATCGTTGCCGCTCAGGATGCTGCCCATTGCAGGCAGCGCCTCGAGCACGCGGTCCTGAGTCGGGCGGATGCAGGGAAACGGAAGTGCTTTCATGGGCGGTCCTAACGCACGAATCGGTTTGTTCGCGGCTTATTATGCCCCAACTTGGCAGCTCTCGTCCCAGAGCACGTTATCGGCGAGCGCGATTAGCACCTGCTGACAACGAACGATATCGGCGTGGGGCACATATTCGTTGGGCTTGTGCGCGAGCGCGAGCGACCCGGGACCGTAGCTCATGCAATTGCGGTTGTCTGTCTTGCCGGCAATGACGGCGGTGTCGGTGTAGCCGGTAAAGAAGCCGACGGTCGTGTCCGCGTCCGTCACGTCATCGGCGGCACGCTTGAGCGCTGCTAGAAGGGGAGAGTTCGGGTCGCGCTCGATGGCGGGGCGGTCGCCCGTCACGGTGTAGCTGCCATGGCAACCGGGAACGGCGGCTTCGGCGACGGCGATGGCCTGCTCTACCATGCGCGTCGTGGCGGCCGTATCGGTCGGCGGGGTCAGTCGCATGTCGACCCAGGCTTTGGCGCGGTCGGGTACGACGTAGGGGCGATATCCGCCCTCGATTTGGCCAAACG
>JAXJMO010000027.1:0-41840 GCA_036313175.1 Collinsella sp.
ATATAAGGTCGATCGCGAGTTCCGCACGAGCCGGAGAGCACTTAATGTGCTCTCCGTGCGAGTCAGGACTGTCCGAGCAGGCGACCTTATATATTTGCCCTCCCCGGGGCTCCTCGCCAGTCCCCCTCAGCTAGTTCTTGAGCGAGTTCAGCGGAGCCGGGAAGCGTCCACCGCGGTGGGCAAGCACGGTGCCGGCGTTGGGGTTTACCGGCATGATGGGCGCACGGCCGAACAAGCCACCGTACTCGACGCAGTCGCCTACGCCCTTGCCGATGGCGGGAATCACGCGGACGGCCGTGGTCTTGTTGTTGATGACGCCGATGGCCATCTCGTCGGCGATGATGCCGGCGATGGTCTCGACCGGAGTGTCGCCGGGGATGGCGATCATGTCCAGGCCAACGGAGCACACGCAGGTCATGGCCTCGAGCTTCTCGAGCGAAAGCGCGCCGACCTCGACGGCGGCGATCATGCCGGCGTCCTCGGACACGGGGATAAAGGCGCCCGAGAGGCCGCCCACGCTGGAGCTGGCCATGACGCCGCCCTTCTTGACGGCATCGTTGAGCATGGCGAGCGCGCAGGTCGTGCCCGGGCCACCGCAGGTGCCAACACCGATGATCTCGAGGATGCGTGCGACGGAGTCGCCGATGGCGGGCGTGGGAGCCAGCGACAGGTCGACAATGCCCTTCTCGACACCCAGGCGATGGGCGGCCTCGCGGCTCATGAGCTCGCCGGCACGGGTGATCTTAAAGGCGGTCTGCTTGATTTTCTCGGCAACCTCCATCATCGATGCGGAGTCGGGGAGCGTCTCCAGGGCTGCGGCCATAACGCCGGGGCCCGAGACGCCTACGTTGATGACGGCGTCGGCCTCGCCACCGCCGTGGACGGCGCCCGCCATAAACGGGGAGTCCTCGACCATGTTGGCAAAGCAGACAAACTTGGAGGCGCCAACGGAATCCTGGTCGGCCGTGAGCTTGGCGGCATCGATGATGGTCTGGGCGGCCATGAGCACGGCATCCATGTTGATACCGGCGCGCAGGCTGGCGACGTTGACGCTGGAGCAGACGCGGCTCGTGGTAGCGAGCGCCTGGGGGATGGACTGGATGACGCGGCGGTCGGCGTCGCCGATGCCCTTCTGGACGAGTGCGGAGAAGCCGCCCAGGTAATCGATGCCGAGCGTCTCGGCCGCGCGGTCGAGGGCATGCGCGATGGGGGTGAGGTCCTCATCCTTGCAGCACGCGGCGATCTGCGCCACCGGGGTGACGGAAACGCGCTTGTTGACGATGGGGATACCGTACTCGCGCTCGAGGTTCTCGGCGGTCTCGACCAGATGCTCGGCCGTGTGCGTCACGTGGTCGTAGATTTTCGTGCACATGCGGTCGAGGTTCTCGTCGCCGCAACCCATGAGCGAAACACCCATGGTGATGGTCCTGATGTCGAGGTTCTGTTCCTCAACCATGCCGCGGGTTTCCGCGATTTCTGCGGGCGTGATCGCCATCCTTGCGCTCCTATCTGCCAAAACGAGCATAGTCTTATCTATTCTAACGTGCCGCACGTGCCAAGTGGCGCGTGCGGCACGTTTTGGTGCTCGGTTGTTTCCGTTGTGTTACTGCCCAAAGACCTCTTCGGCGATGCGAGCGCTTTCGGCGGCGTCCTTGGCGTAGTAGTCCGCGCCGATCTGCTTGGCGTATTCGGGGGTGAGTACGGCGCCGCCCACGATGATCTTGACGCCTGGCACCTCAGTATGAAGCAGCTTGATGGTCTCCTCCATGGCGACGACTGTGGTAGTCATAAGCGCCGAGAGGCCGACGAGTTTGATGTCGCGCTCCTTGACGGTCTTGAGTACTTCCTGCGGATCGACGTCGCGACCCAGGTCAAAGACGGTGTAGCCGTAGTTGTCGAGCAGCATTTTGACGATGTTCTTGCCAATATCGTGGATGTCGCCCTTGACGGTGGCCACGCAGATTTTGCCCTTGTCGGCAATCTCGCCGGCGGGCATCAGGCGCTTGATGGTGTCGAAGCCCACGCGCGCGGCCTCGGCCGAGGCCATGAGCTGCGGCAAGAAGAACTTGCCCCGGTCAAAGAGGACGCCAACTTCGTCGAGGGCGGGGATAAAGTGATTGTTGATGAGGTCCATGGCGTCGTGGTCGGCCAGCAGGCGCTCGGTCTCGGCAGCGATCTCGCCTTTGCGACCCGAGACGACCATGCGACGAATCGGGTCGTCGTTGCCGTCGGTGCCGGCGGTGCCAGCAGCGGGCACAGCGTCGGTCGATACTGCCTGAGCAGCTGCCGGGTTGGCGGCGATCTTGTACGGATCGGTCCAGCCGGCATAGCGCTCGATGTATCCGGTCGAGCCCTCGTCCTCAACGCTCAGGACGCGATAGCTGTAGACGGTATCCATAAAGCGCTTGGAGCCCGGGTTCATGATGGGGGCGTCCAGGCCCGCGCCAAAGGCGGCGGCCAAAAAGACCGAACCCAGCAGCGGGCGGGCAGGCAGGCCAAAGCTGATGTTCGACACGCCGAGCGCGCATTTGACGCCCAGGCGCTCCTTGCACAGGGACATGGCGCGCAGGATCTGCTCGGCCTGGCGCTGGTTGGTCGAGGCGGTCATGACCAGGCAGTCGATGAGGATGCGGTCCGGTCCGATGCCGTAACGGGCAGCCTCGGCCACGATGTGCTCGGCGATGGCGAAGCGAGCCTCGGCGGTATCGGGGATGCCGCCTTCGTCGAGCGTAAGGCCGACAACGTTGGTGCCGTAGTGGGCGACCAGCGGAAAGATCTCATCCATGATCTGCTGCTTGCCATTGACCGAGTTGATGATGGGCTTGCCGGCGTAGCGGCGCACGGCGGCCTCGACAGCGGCGGGATCGGTGGAGTCGATCTGCAGCGGCAGCAGCGTGGAGCCCTGGAGCTGCTCGGTGGCCTGTTGGATGATCTTGACCTCGTCGATCTCGGGCAGGCCCACGTTGACGTCCAGAATGTCGGCGCCCTGTTCCTGCTGGCTGATGCCCTGGCTCACAACGTAGTCCAGGTCGCCGTCGCGCAGGGCCTGCTGCAGGCGCTTTTTGCCGGTGGGATTGATGCGCTCGCCGATGACGGCAATCTTGTGACCGTCACAGGGAAGGTCCACGACCGTCTGAGCGCTCGTGACCGACATGCTGGGCTTGCGGTGGCGCGGGCTGGGCGTGTGATTGTCGATAAGCGTGCGCAGGGCGGCCATGTGCGCCGGCGTGGTTCCGCAGCAGCCGCCCACAACGCTTACGCCGTCCTCGATCATGCCGTCGACGGCTTTGGCGTATTCGGGGGCCTGGATGTCAAAGACGGTGTTACCGTCGTCGTCCACGTGGGGGAGTCCTGCGTTGGCCTGCACCATAACGGGCTTGTCCGTTACGGTGAGCATGCGCGCGGCGAGCCCTTGTAGCTCGGCCGGTCCTTGGCTGCAGTTGATGCCCAAAACGTCGGCGCCGATGGCATCGAGCGTGATGGCGGCGACCTCGGGGCTCGTGCCCAGGAAGGTGCGGCCGTCTTCCTCGAAGGTCATGGTGGCAAAGACGGGCAGGTCGGAGTTCTCGCGGCAGGCGAGGACCGCCGCCTTGATCTCGGCCAGGTCGGTCATAGTCTCGATAATAAAGAGGTCCACACCCGCGGCGACGCCTGCGCGCACTTCCTCGGCAAAGAGGTCATAGGCCTCGTCGAAGCTGAGGGTACCCAAGGGGCGAAGCAACGCGCCGATGGGGCCGATGTCACCGGCGACGTAGCGGGCGCCGGCCGCGCGGGCACAGGTGACGGCCGCGGCAAAGACGTCTGCCACGGTGGCGGCACCGTCGAGCTTGTGGGCGTTGGCGCCAAAGGTGTTGGCGGTAATCACGTCGCAGCCGGCCTCGACGTACTGGCGCTGAATGTCGGTAATGACCTGGGGCTCCTCAAAGTTGAGCAGTTCGGGCAAGGCGCCTGCCTTCATGCCGGCGGCCTGCAACATGGTGCCCATGCCGCCGTCGAACAGCAGGTGTCCCGTGCCCTCGATGGCGGCACGCAGGCGGTCATCCTTAATGTGCAGGTCGTCGATCGTGCGCGTCTTGTATGCAGCGCCATTGCGGCGTGCGGCATCAACGGGTGCCGCCAGCGCAGCACCGTCAGAATCATGAGTGATAAGTATGTTTGAGCTATTCGCCATGTGCGTCCATTTCGTCTAGAGCCCACTGAGGAATTTCTATTTGAAGAGATTTGTCGGGCTCGATATCTTCGATTCGCTTGTTGTAGTGGGCAAGAAGCCGTGCGACATTTAATCGAATTAGGTCTCGCTTGTAGAACGATAATTCTTCAATATTGATGCCGATAAACGATTCGAGCGCGATAACCTGTACGCGATTGCCGAGTCCCTCACTTTCGAACAGTCCGTAAGCGAAGGAAACTTTATCGTAGGGGACAACGACGATGGGCCGAATGCCATTTCGAATGTTATCTCGGCATCGATCGGTCAATTTGGCCATTGGCGATACAGTCACATGAAATGCAGCATCATTGATTTGGAAATCGCCAGAACGGTCTGTCTGCTGGTCGGCGGCGTTTGAGTTGTCCTTTCCGATTTCTATGGTTGGAAATAACATCTCTAGTTTTGCACCTACCAGGTGCTGTGCGACGGTGCCCGTCGGCTTATCGGATCGTAGGCTTGCTTCGGCTAGGATATCATCGACAATGACAGAAATTGGTTTTTGAAGATCGATTTCGACTTTGATTCTCTGCCGGTTAAAGAAATCGACCTGGATTCGCTCGACGAAGAAATTGGCGATTGCATTCGCAGCTTCAAGACGAGTGTCTTCGCAAGTGTCATTGGGTAGGGCAGAGTTGATAATTGTGGCAAGCTCAAGCGCCATCGGGAGTGTACCGCGTGAGGTTCTGCCGCCCTCTGATGCGAAGGCACGCGTTTCCCCATGTCTGGCTAAAACTGTTTTGATGCATGCTCCACTTAGGCCTCGTACTTGGCTTCCCTTGTCCGATTGCACATAATCGTCGGTGAGCGGAAAACGGTTTTGCAACAGCTCGCTTATGCCTATGCCAACCGCCATGACGTTACGGTTGACATTGCCTCGCTTGCTGCGCTTGGATTCGTACCAGAGTTCAATGGCATCCAAGATACCTTTATCGGGCTCGCTCAAGGAGCAATTGGTCATTTCCATTATTGTTCACTCCGTTCCTTGAAGACATGAGCGCGGGCTTGACTGCATTTTTTATTAGCCAAGTGACAACTGGCACGGCAACTGCATCGCCGAATGCGTAGCGAATCTGAGCATCCGAGAAGCCGTTAAACTGACATGAGTCAGCACCTTGGAGACGGGCATATTCAGTTCCAGTCATCCAGCGAACTTCTATCTTTCCGTTTTCGCATATAACGACTGCCTGTCTTGATGAGCCGCCGCGAGCCGTTCTTAGACATCCGGCAATTTCTTCTTCACGGATTTCCCAGCGCACAACGCCTGATCGCGTGCGACGGTAAGCAGTGCGAACAATTTTTTCTTTGGCATTTAAGAAGCGCTGAAGGCGCTCTGCTTGATGCGGTGCAAGTGAGTCGATAAATGCTTGTACTTGGTTTTTGTTCCACCAACGCTTGTCGTCCTCGGGAATATTTTCAACAACCGTTGCAAGGCCCGTCATGCGAAGTGGGCTCGGCTCGTTTAGGTGAGAGACGTGCGTAATGAGTGAAGGGTCGGAGTGAATCCAGGAGACTTTTTCAGGTCGAAGCGAGGAATCGAGTCGGCTGTTGGGAAGAGGGTTTTTTAATCCGACGACAAACATGCGGGGGCGTGACTGGGGAAGCCAGTGCCGTGCATCGATAAAATAAGCGTCACATGAATAACCTAAACGATTGAATTCCTGGCAAACGAGTCTAAAGTCATCACTGTTATTAGACGTGGCAAGGCCGATGACGTTTTCGAGAACAAGTGCCCGCGGGGCACGATCGCCCATTCCTTCGATGGCCTTAATAAAGCCAAAGAACGCACTGGACTCTTTGCCAGAGATAAGTCCTTCCCTGTTTCCCGCGAGAGATAAGTTTGTGCAAGGGCTTGACGCCCATGCGATGTCGGCTTGGGGTATTAGGTCGGGGTCGAGTGTGTGGACATCCTGCTCGACTAGATGCTCATCGCCCCAACACTGGCTGTACATGGCGCATTTAGTATGGTCTATGTCATTTGCCCAGATTGTTTTGATTCCGGCTTTTGTCATGCCGGCACGAGCCAAGCCAATGCCTGAAAAAAACTCAAGCGCGGTTAGTTGTGGCGAGAACTGCAGAATGTTGTGCATGTACTGGCTTTCAGATAGTTGTTATTTGGCATCTTATGGTACTTGTTTGTGAGGACATCCGCTTACTTACGGATGAGATTCCCTCGATACCGTGCCATCAATTGACATTTTATTCAGAATGCGAATAGCAGGTGGTGTGGGCGGCGCGGAAGCGGCAGTGCTCACGCATGCGGCAGATATTGCAGGTGGGGCGACTCTGGGCGTCGTGGACTTCGCCGTCGAACAGACCAATCACAGCGGTCACGCTCTTAGTGGGCATGAGCAGGCTGGTGGGGGTGACGGTAAGTCCAATGAGGCGCGTGGCGTTGAGTGCATCCACGATCGAGCGTTGGGCAGAGAGCGGGCAGTCGCCATAGCCGGGACTGAAGCGCCAGTTGCCGGCGAGCCCGTGTGCAGCGGCGTCCGTCTTGACCCGTCGGTCCATCTGCTCAACAGCAGCTTCTACATAGGCGGAGCACGCGGCATCGAGCACGGCTCCCTCTAGGGGCTGCTGGGCTCCCGTGGTGCGCAGGCGACGCTCGGCTTCCATGCCGAGGGTGCATGCCATGAGCGCCGCCAGGCGGGCGTCTTTGAGATGTCGATAGATATCACGACCCCGCAGCTCAACATTGGTGCCAACCAAGCGGATGCAGGGCTCGCCCTGCTCGTCGACGCCCATGGCATCGACGGCAAACACGCGTCGCACGCCATGGGGCTCGATATCCAGCTCTAGGCGCTCAACGACAAGCTCAATACGCTGCGACAGCTCGGGCTCAATCTGCTGGCCGCCGTAACCAAGATACCGCAGCATCTCGGCACGGTCGACACGGGGATGGTGCGCAGCATCGATACGGTAAAGCGCCGGCGACGCAAGGTCGGCCGGCACTTCAACAACGGTTGTATCGACGTGCGGTATTTCCATTACCCCAGGCGCTCCATAATGGTCGCGGCGATTGCAGGACGGTTCATAGTGTACAGGTGCAGACCGTCGGCGCCATGCTCCTTGAGGTCGCAAAGCTGGTGGGCGGCATAATCCACGCCGGCTGCCTGCAGGCTCTCGGGGTCGTTCTCGTACTTGGCGAGGATCTTGATGACGGGGGAGGGCAGCGACGCGCCGCACATAAAGACCATGCGGCTGATCTGCGACTTGCCCATAAACGGCATGATGCCCGCGGTAATGGGCACGGTGATGCCGGCCTTGTCGGCAAGCTCGCGGAAGCGATAGAAGCACTCGTTATCAAAAAAGAGCTGTGTCACAAAGAAGCTCGCGCCGGCGTCTTGCTTTTGCTTGAGGTGCTCGACCGAGAGGTTGAGATCCTCGCAGGCAATGTGGCCCTCGGGGTAGGCTGCGGCGCCCACGCAAAAGCCGGCATCGACGAGCTCGGGGATGAGGTCGCGGGCGTAAGCGTAGTCCGAGGCGGGCTTGTCGTCCTCGGTCGCGCCGGCAGGGAGATCGCCACGCAGGGCCAGGATGTTTTCCACGCCGGCGGTGCGATACTCGTCGATCTTGGCGGCGATATCGGCATGCGAGCGGCCCACGCAGGTAAGGTGTGCCACCGAGGGCGTGTCGAATTCGCTCGAAATCATATGCGCGATGGGGGCGGTGGTGGCACCGTTGCCCGAGCCGCCGGCCGAGCAGGTGACCGAGACAAAGCTTGGCGAAAGCTTGCACAGATTGCCTGCCACTTCGCGAGCCGTGTCGAGGGTGAGCTCGCCCTTGGGCGGGAACATCTCAAACGAAACGGGCGCGGTGCCCTGGGATGCTGCCTGCTTAAAAACCTCGTCGACGCGCATATCGTGCTCCTCTAGATACGTAATAGTGTGATGTGTTGTAAGGATTCTACAGCACCACTGTGTCACGGTGAAGTTTCACTCGTTATTCGGGGATACCAATCAAAGATGCCTTGCTATCGGCTTTCTCTATAACAGAGCGGCTAATCTAGGCACGGACTATAAAGACTGGTATCTGATGCAAAATACCAGTTAATAGAGCCCCATCCCAAATTGACCGCCCTTAAACCATGGGGAGAGGTCTGCAATTTATGCAGTTGATTGGCTGTTGAGGGTGGCAACGCCGCCTCGATAGGGTAACCTCATTGATTGGTTTCGCGACAGCAACATAACGGTAATGTCGCGGAAACACGGCGAGTCTAAGCTATGACTCGTTCGTTAGTAATCAACACCGCTTCTCACGCGGTGCCGATACGAAGGGAGTTCCGTATGGCCGATCTTACTGACCGCTTCGGGACCATGGTGTTCTCTGAGGAAGTCATGAAGGACTACCTCCCCAAGGACATTTGGAAGCGCCTTGCTGCAACCCTCGAGGGCGGCGAGCCGCTCGACCTGGACGTGGCCAACGCCGTTGCCCACGCCATGAAGGTCTGGGCCATCTCCAAGGGCGCGACGCACTACGCGCATTGGTTCCAGCCGCTTTCGGGCATTACTTCCGAGAAGCACGACAGCTTCTTGGAGCCCAACCACGACGGCACCGCCATTACCAAGTTTACGGGCAAGAACCTCATCCAGGGCGAGCCGGACGCCTCCAGCTTCCCCAACGGCGGCCTGCGTGCCACCTTCGAGGCCCGTGGCTACACCGCCTGGGATCCCACCAGCCCCGCCTTTATCAAGGACGATGTCCTGTGCATCCCCACGGCTTTCTGCTCCTACACGGGCGAGGCCCTGGACAAGAAGACCCCGCTGCTGCGCTCCATGACCGCGCTCTCGCGTGAGTCTAAGCGCGTTTTGGCGCTGTTTGGCAAGACCCCCAAGAAGGTCGTTCCTTCCGTGGGCGACGAGCAGGAGTACTTCCTGATCAAGAAGGACGCCTATCGCAAGCGCAAGGACCTGGTCATCACCGGTCGCACCCTCTTTGGTGCTGCTCCCTGCAAGGGCCAGGAGCTCGAGGAGCACTACTTTGGCGCTATCCGCCCCACCGTCTCGGCCTATATGAAGGACCTGGACGATGAGCTGTGGGCGCTTGGCATTCCCGCCAAGACCAAGCACAACGAGGTCGCTCCCTGCCAGCATGAGCTCGCCCCTGTCTATGGCGAGGTCAACGAGGCCATCGACCAGAATCTGGTCATGATGGAGAAGATGAAGCTCATCGCCTCCCGCCACGACTTGGTCTGCCTGCTGCACGAGAAGCCCTTTGAGGGCATCAACGGTTCGGGCAAGCACAACAACTGGTCGCTTGGCACCGAGTCCGAGAATCTGCTCGATCCGGGCGACACCCCGCTCGACAACCTGCAGTTCATCGTCTTCCTCACCGCGGTGATCGAGGCCGTCGATAACTATCAGGAGCTCCTGCGTGCCTCCGTTGCCTCGGCCGGTAACGACCATCGTCTGGGCGCCAACGAGGCTCCTCCGGCGATTATGTCCATCTTCCTGGGCGACCAGCTTACCGAGGTCGTCGAGAAGATCATCGATGGCAAGGCTTCCGTCCATGCCACGCGCGGCGTGCTCGACTTGGGCGCCGATACTCTGCCCAAGCTGATGCAGGACAACACCGACCGCAACCGCACCTCCCCGTTTGCCTTCACCGGCAATAAGTTCGAGTTCCGTGCCTGCGGCTCCGAGCAGAACGTCTCCGACTCCAACTTGGTGCTCGATGCCGCCGTGGCCAAGTCGCTCAAGTCCTTCGCCGACGCGCTTGAGGGTACGCCCGAGGATGAGTTCCAGGACGCTGCGCTCGAGTACTGCAAGAAGGTCCTGACCGACCACCAGCGCATCCTGTTCTCCGGTGATGGCTACTCCGACGAGTGGCCCGTTGAGGCCGAGAAGCGCGGCCTTGCCAACAACAAGACCACGGCCGACGCCCTGCCCGCCTTTGTTTCCGATAAGGCTATCGCGCTCTTTGAGGAGACGGGTGTCCTGACCAAGGCCGAGGCTCAGTGCCGCTACGACTGCAAGCTCGAGAAGTACAACAAGCTCATGAACATCGAGGCTACCACGATGGTTCGCGAGGCGCGTCGTACCTATCGCCCGGTCATTACCGCCTATGCCACCAAGGTCGCTAAGGGCCTTGAGACTATTCGTGCCGCCGGTGCCGAGGCCGCCATGCAGTGTGAGCAGAATACGCTCAACAAGCTTTGCAACGGCATCACCACCATCAACGACTCCATCAAGGCGCTCGACGCCGTGCATCAGAAGGCCGAGGCCCTCGATGGTCAGGAGCAGGCCAACGTGTACGCGCACGAGGTCGTTCCCGCTATGGATACGCTGCGTGCCGCCGTGGATGCCATGGAGGAGATCGTGGCAGCCGACTACTGGCCGGTCCCGACCTACGACGACATTCTGTTCTACGTGTAGGACTGGGATAACATACCGTCACGGTTGAAAGCCGGGGTCCGCATTACGCGGGCCCCGGCTTTTTGTTTGCGAAGGACGCTTTGAAGCCCGTTTTGCCGCCGATTTGCCTAGGTATAAAGGGCTATGGGCAAAAAACGTCAAATATGAGTACTGTCACAAGTCCTGTAACATTATTTATTTGCAAAATATGTAGTGTTACGCAACATATGTCCAATTACTTAGCCGATAAACGTCTGCAATTTTTCCGCCGTAGGACGCCTGACGGCTAAATCGCCTTCTGAAGGCATGAACTCGCTGTAACTAAAATGGTAACAGTACTCATATTTGCCATTTTTTGACCACAGGCCTTGCGATGATGCCGGGATCCGCACCCTGCCGGGTTCGAATCCCGGCATATCGGTAGCAAAAAGCCCGCTACCGAATTGATAACGGGCTGCTCAGATTCTGTGGTGCCCCCAGCGGGATTCGAACCCGCGATATCCACCTTGAAAGGGTGGCGTCCTTGGCCGCTAGACGATGGGGACAGCGGGAAAGAGTATAGCAGACTTTTTTAGCCGTTCACATATCGTTGGCAAACTGAAAAACCACCACAAAGGTGCCTGTCCCCTTTGTGGTGGTGAGGTGCTAGGGGAGGAGCTTCATGGCGGCGTCGTGGGCGGCGTGCTCGTAGGTGTCGTCGAGGGGCTTGAGCGGCAGCAGAGCGTTGGCCTGTGCGTCGCCGCGCCGTTCGAGGGCGTGCGCGATCAGCCAGTCGGCGAGCTCGGGGTTCTTGGGCAGTGCCGGTCCGTGCAGGTACGTACCGATGACGCCCTTGTAGATGAGGCCCTCAAGGCCATCATCGCCGTTGTTGCCGGTGCCCGCGACGACGGACGTTCCGAGCGGCGTTGCCTCCGCGTCGAGCAGGGTGCGACCTCCATGGTTCTCGAATCCCACAAAGGGCTCAGGTGCCAGATCGGTTTTGACGGCTACGTTGCCGATCAGGCGGTCGGAGCCGCGTACGGTTTCGGCGGCAATGACGCCCAGGCCCTCAATGCGATCGTCGCCCATGTAGTACGAACGGCCGAGCAGCTGATAGCTGCCACAGATGGCAAGCAGTGTGCCGCCGTCCTCAACATAGGCCGCGACCTTGTCTTTTTGGGCGAGCAGCTCGTGTGCCACGGCTAGCTGGTCGCGGTCGGAGCCGCCACCCATCATGACGATATCGGCATCGGTGAGATCGAGTGACTCGCCCATACGGACCTCGTCCACGCGCACGGGAATGCCACGCCAGGCGCAGCGGCGCTCTACGGCGATGACGTTGCCGCCGTCGCCGTAGAGGTTAAGGGCATCGGGATACAGGTAGACGATGCGCAGCGGGCGCGAAAGCTCGACTGGCGCGATGCTGACAGGAAGAGCGCTGCCGTCGGCACGGGCTACGGCGCGCCCGGCAACAGCGTCGGCGGTGGCGCCTTTCAGCCCGTCGAGCTCCTTGACCAGCGGCGGGAAGGCCGTGTAGTTGGCGACGGCGTAGAAGGTGTCATCGGCGGCCTCGTCTGCCACGGCGCCAATTGCCTGCGCGACGTCCGAGATAATCGCGGCATCGATGCCGGCGTACTTGAGGCGCACCTGCATGTCGTGCGCGCGCGTGCCTCCGGCAAAGGCGACAAGACCTGGCGTGTCGGCGATGCGCTCAAAGTCGACGTCGTAGATCCACGATACATCGTGGCCGTCGGCATCGTTATCGTTGAGGAAGAAAGCGCAGAGTCTGCCGCCTGCCGTCTTGATGGACTGGATTTGTCGATCGAAGCCTACGGGATTCTTAGCCAGGTTGGCCTCGACGGTGCGGCCGGCGATATCCCAGCGGCCCATGCGTCCGCCGGCGGGGACGTAGGCATCGAGCGTGGGCTGCAGGTGCGCCGTATCCACGCCTAACTCATGTGCGGCAAAGAATGCAGCGGCAACGTTGTAGACCATGTACAGGCCGTTGTAACGCGTGACGATGTGTGCGGCTGGCGCGCTGGAATCAGATCCAAACACCAGGTCAAAACCATAGCCGTCGCAGCCGAGCTCCACGCCCGTCACGCGACGGACAAGCGCAGGGCGGGCCCAGCCGCACGAGGGGCAATGGTAGGCGCCGAGCTGGCCGTATTGCACGTAGTCATACTCCAGCGGCGCGTTGCACTGTGAGCAAAAACGTGAGTCGCTAATACGGTCGGACTCGGTGTTGGTGGCGCCGTCGATGCCAAAGGCAATACTCGCGTTGGGAACGCGCGCGGCAATCGAGGCGCACAGCGGGTCGTCGGCGTTGTAGATAAGCGTTGTTGTCGGCGAGAGCTCCAACGCATGGGCGATGACCTCCTGGGTGTGATCGATCTCGCCGTAGCGGTCTAGCTGGTCGCGGAACAGGTTGAGCAGCACGAAGTACGTCGGCTTGAGCTTGGGCAGGACGCGTACGGTGTAAAGCTCATCGCACTCAAAAACGCCCACGCGCTTGCCGCCACCGGCTCGCTTGAGGCCGCTGCGCGCTTCGAGCAGTGCGCCCACCACGCCCGGCTCCATGTTGTTGCCGGCGCGGTTGCATACCACGGTGGCGCCGCTGGCGGCAACGGCGTCGGCAATGAGGTTGGAGGTGGTGGTCTTGCCATTAGTACCCGTAATCACCACGCTGCGGTCGACAAGGCCAGCGAGGTCGCTCAGCAACTCGGGATCGATCTTCATGGCGATGCGGCCGGGGAGTACGCCGCCCTGGCGTTTGAGGACAGAGCGCAGTCCCCAGCGAGCGATATCGCTCGAGGTACAGGCGAGAGATGAGCGGAGGTTCATGAAACCGTTCCTAACGTAAACGACATGGTCGGGTCGAGTGCGTCACTAAAAACCGTAGCGGCGCGCAAATTCCTGGGCAAGCTGTGACACGTCTTCACAGGCATTGGCCCAGGGGGCAAAGTCGGGAGTGTCCGAGATAATACCGTCCGCTTCCCAAACGGCCTGGTGCGAAAGATCCCAGGGATCGCGCGGCTCGGGCCGGCAGGGAAGGTACGGCGTCTGGTACATGGGGTTCAGCAAGAAGAACGCGCCGCCCTCGCAACGGTTGGCAAACTCACGCAGCGCGCGTGTCGCCGGGCGCATCTTGTTCGTTTTGAACAATAGGATTGTGCGGGCGAGCAGATACCAAGGAGAGTTCTCGAGCGCGTCAGCCCCGATCTCTTCCTCGAGTTGGTGGGCTAGGGCAAAAAAGCCGTCCTCGTCTTCCAGACGAGCGAGGGCGAGCAACACGGTGCCTGCGGCTCGGGTGGGATAGCCTTCTGCTTTAAGGACGCGGCGGGCGTAGTTGGCGGCAGCACGGTAGCGAGCGCTCGCCATGCACAGCTGCGAGATGGCCTCGAGTGTGTGAAGCCACCCGATAAGAGCCGGCTCGCTTACGGTGAGATCGGCCGCCGTTACGCCGTCCGTCAAAACCTTGTTGGCCCAGTAGTGCGGGGCTTCCATGTCGAACCCGGGCACGCTTTGCTGCAGGTAATCGGCCGTGGTCGCCTCGAGCTTCATCAGGTCACCCAGGCAGGCGTCAACGGGCGTGTCGGCCAGGATGATGGCGAGCAGCTGCGCGTCGACGGCCAGTGCATCGACGCGGACAATTTTGAGCAGCTCATCGCGCATGTCGTCGAACAGGCGATTACGCGTCTGTTCGAACTCCTCGTCACTGCCCATGTCCTCGATGCGATGGAGCTCGTCGAGCAGGTGGCGATGAACACCGGCATAGGACAGCAGCGCCTGGGCATGCTCGGACTGCGCATACTTTTGGGGATTCGCACTCATGTCGTTATGGACAAGCTCGCGTGCTGCATCGGTGAGTTCGGGGTGCGACGCCAGATAGGTGCGCTCCAGGTAGGCGGGGATGTAGACGCTCGGATCCATTAGAGGTCTCCTCCCTTAAACGGCAAACCCTGCTCGGCCGCCCGCAGTATGCGCTCATCGATTTGGGAACGCACGATATCGTTGGTGGCGACCCAGGCGGCAAAACTGGCGTTGTCGGGGGCGCCCAGGCCCTCCTGCAGTACCGGCGTCGCCTCGGACAGCGCAAGGACAAGTTCGTCGGTGGAGCCCACACCCACGTTGACGCGGGCATAGACGCCATCGGGAAACTCGGTTTGGAAGTAGAGTGCCTCGGCTGCGTGCGGACACGAGCGCGCAAGGATGCGCAAATAGTGCTCGGCGCCCTCGTAGTCCAGCTCGCGCCAGGCAGCGCTCATCAGCGCGATGAGCGTCCACGGGTCCAAGTCGCGCTCCGCATCCTTGGGACGACGGCGCAGCGGCGTGTTGGCGAGATAGGGGACGGAGTGGGCAGAGCGAAAGCGCTTGAGCTCCTCGGCGGGGTATTCGAGCTTTGCCATGGCGAGCATCGCGGTGTGGCGGACACCGGCGGGGTCGTTGGGCGCAAAGTCGAGGCTGCGGTTTGCGGCTTCGAGCGACATGCGATAGCGGCCGCTAATGAGCGCGCGTGACGCAAGGGCGGCAAGCCAGCGCAGATAGGGGCGGCGCGTAAGGTCGCCTGCGGCCTCACGCTCGTAGGGGTCCTGCGCCGAGGCGATTTTGAGCGCCAGGTCATGCTCCACCTCGTCGCACTTGGACACCAGATACTGCACGTATTCCTCGTTGGATTCGGCGGTGAGGGCGGTCAGCATGCGCTGAGCGTCCCAGTTGGTGGGGTCGAGCGCGGCTGCCTCGCGGAGCATGTTCTCGGCAGCTGCCTCTTCCTGCTCTGCCTGGGTATCGTCAGGGATAAAGGGAATGCGGTAGTCGACAGCCTCGACCACCTTGGCAATGAGGTGCCCGGCGCGGTCGCGGTCGTGCACGATGAGCGGTGCGGGGTTGCGGGTGAATTGTTCCATCAGATGCTCTACGGCGGCAGCGTCGGTGAGCGGGATATTGTCGCGGCGCAAGGCCTCAAGAACGAGGCGATGGCAATCCTCTTGAATGGGATCGAATGCCATGGGGCCTCCTTTGCTGCGGTTAGGGTTCAAATGTTTCTATATAAAGTTCTAGTTTACCCGCATGTGGCACAACGGGGGTGCCGCACTTGGACTTGCACCTTTGCACCACGAAGACGGATGTCGCACAAATGTCGGCACCTTGGACGACCGAGTGGTATCACGGTGCCGCAAACGGTCGATTTTTGGCGGCGAACGGTGCATATTTTGGAGGGGCACGGTCCTGCCCGGGATATGTAGTCAACCTTGATAAAACGTTTGCCCAGCTTGGGAGTATGAATGCCGCACAAGGGTCTTCAGGGATAGAAAAAACGTTTCATCATTGGCGGCTTTAGGTGAATAACTGACCAACCAGAACGGTAAAATAGTGTTTGTCTGAGCGTTGAGACGTTTAGACATCGCGCATTGTCATCGCCGGCAACGCGCAAACCGGTCCTAACGGAGCCAATTGGGTGCTCCGTTATATACGCAAGTCTAAGAGGGGCTTGTTTAGGAGGCACAGTATGGGACGTTTTACCAATCCTCGCGATCTGTACTTTGGTGAGGGCGCTCGCCACGAGGTGAAGAACCTCAAGGGTAAGAAGGCCATCATCGTTTCTGGCGGCAGCTCTATGCGCCGCGGCGGGTTCCTGCAGGACGTTGAGGCCGACCTCAAAGAGGCCGGCATGGAGGTCAAGCTGTTCGAGGGCGTCGAGTCCGATCCCTCCATCGAGACCGTCATGAAGGGCGCAGCCGCTATGCGCGACTTCGAGCCCGACTGGATCGTTGCTATCGGCGGCGGTTCGCCCATCGATGCTGCTAAGGCCATGTGGGTCTTCTACGAGTATCCCGAGGAGTCCTTCGACAACATTATCCAGCCGTTCAGCTTCCCCGAGCTGCGTCAGAAGGCTCACTTCTGCGCCATTTCCTCTACCTCCGGCACCGCTACCGAGGTCACCGCATTCTCCGTCATCACGGATTACGAAAAGGGCATCAAGTACCCGCTGGCCGACTTCAACATCACCCCTGATGTCGCCATCGTCGACCCCGAGCTCACCTACACCATGCCCGCCAAGCTGTGCGCTCACACCGGCATGGATGCTCTGACCCACTGCATGGAGGCCTACGTTTCCACCTGCGCCTCTATGTTCACCGACGCCAACGCTCTGCACGGCATCCGCGAGATCGTTGAGTGGCTGCCCAAGTCCTATGCTGGCGACCATGAGGCCCGTCAGCACATGCACGAGGCTCAGTGCATCGCCGGTATCGCCTTCTCCTCGGGCCTGCTCGGCATCGTTCACTCCATGGCTCACAAGACCGGTGCAGCCTTCGAGAACGGTCACATCATCCACGGTGCTGCTAACGCTATGTACCTTGGCAAGGTCATCCAGTGGAACTCCAAGGACCCGCGTGCTGCCGAGCGTTACGCTTACGTGGCCAAGGAGATCCTGCACCTTCCCGGCGAGACCAACGAGGAGCTCATCGCCGCGCTCGTCCAGAAGATTCGCGACCTCAACGACCAGCTCAACATTCCGCAGTCCATCAAGGATTACGCGAATGGTGGCGTGAAGGTCGACGCCGAGAACCCGCAGATGGTTTCCGAGGAGGAGTTCCTCGCCAAGCTGCCCGAGATCGCCGCGAACGCCGAGACCGACGCCTGCACGCCTGAGAACCCGCGTGAGACCAAGGCTGCCGACTTCGAGAAGATTCTCAAGGCCTGCTACTACGACACCGACATCGATTTCTAATCGACTCTTGTTATCGCAACGAGGGGCTCCGCACGCATCTGTACGGAGCCCCTTTCTTTTTTAGAGAATGGGATAGTTATGGCTGCAATTTTCAATAGCCCCAGCAAGTACATCCAGGGCCCGGACGAGCTGGCCAAGCTCGGCTCCTATGTCGAGCCGCTCGGCGCTAAGGCCCTCGTCATCGTGACGCCTTCGGGCAAGAAGCGCGTCGGCGCCAAGATCGAGGGCGGCTTTGCCGAGGCTAAGGCCGAGCTGCTGTTTGAGGACTTTAACGGCGAGTGCTCCAAGGGCGAGGTCGATCGCCTGGTTGCGCTCGCTCGCGACAACGGTTGCGACATCATCGTCGGCGTCGGTGGCGGCAAGATTCTCGACACCGCGAAGGCCGTCGCCTATTACCTGGAGTCTCCGGTTATCATTTGCCCCACCATCGCTTCGACCGATGCACCGTGCTCGGCACTTTCGGTGCTCTACACCGACGACGGCCAGTTCGACAAGTACCTCTTCCTTAAGGCAAACCCCAATATCGTCCTGATGGATACGACGGTTATCGCGGCGAGCCCGGTGCGCCTGACGGTTTCCGGTATGGGCGATGCGCTCGCAACCTATTTCGAGGCTCAGGCGACGCACGATGCCGACGGCGGCACCTGCGCTGGCGGTAAGGGCGGAATGGCCGGCCTGGCGCTCGCCAAGCTCTGCTACGAGACGCTTATGGCCGACGGCGTCAAGGCCAAGGTCGCGCTGGAGAAGGGCGCGCTCACGCCTGCCGTCGAGCATATCATCGAGGCCAATACGCTGCTTTCGGGCATTGGCTTTGAGAGCTCGGGCCTTGCTGCTGCTCATGCCATCCACAATGGTCTGACGATGCTGCCCGAGTGCCACGGCATGTATCACGGCGAGAAGGTCGCCTTTGGCACCATCGTCCAGCTGGTACTCGAGGATGCTCCGACTGAGAAACTCGAGGAAGTCTTGGGCTTCTGCATTGAGCTGGGCCTACCGGTCACGATGAAGGAACTTGGCGTTGCCGAGCTTACGCGCGAGAAGGCCATGATTGTTGCCGAGGCCGCGTGCGCGCCCGAGGACACCATGTGCAACATGCCGTTTGAGGTGACGCCCGAGATGGTCGCAAACGCCATCCTGGGTGCCGACGCACTGGGCCACTACTATCTCATGGATGAGTAAATCAAGCTAAGGAAGGGGCAAAGCTAACAGATGACTTTGCCCCTTTTTGCTATGGTGCAAACTAACCTGGCCCCTTCGCACCAAGTTGGTGCAAAGGGGCCAGGTTACTTTGCACCATCGTTGTTTGATGAAGGGTGGATTCTCGTATGGCGCTTCCTATGGTTTATGGCGGCCCCGGCCGGTATGTTCAGGGACCGGGGGAGCTTTCGCGCCAGGGCAGGTATTTGTCATGGTTGGGCTGCGCTGCCTATGTCTTGTTTGACCAGGGCACCGAGGATCGGCTGTGCAGGCAGATCGTCGATGGATTTCTGGATGAAGATCTAAGCGAGCCGTTCTTTAAGATTTATAACGGTCCGTGTACGGAAGAGGCCGTTGTCGGAATGGCTCAGGAAGCCCAGGCCGAGTATTGCGACATGGTGGTGGGCATTGGCGGCGGCAAGATGCTCGATATCGCCAAGGCCGTTGCGTTTTATGCCGAGTTGCCGTTGTACGTATGCCCCACGGCGGCTTCGATGGACGGTCCGTGCAGCGAGATTTCCGATGCCGATTTGCAGGGTGTTGCAAATGCGGTCTTTAGAAACGAGCGCAATATGGCCAACGAGCAGGCCAAGGTGACCAAACAAAAACTCGTGCAGCTCATGTGCGAGGCATAGCTTGGCACTTGATTGACCTTGTGCAATCGAGGCGGCGATAGGCCATGGGCTATTTGCCGCAAAGATGCTCCGCGTGTAATTTGCCCGAGGCGTGGGCCGATAGCGTATCATTATCTCTTGCTTGTTTGCACTGCTCAGGGAGGGGCCGCGCATGGCGCAGGAACACGATCTGTTTGATGACATTATCGAGATCAGCAAGGGTTTCGACTTTCTTAAAAATCCGCTTGGCGGCGTGACCGATGCACTCGATCCGTCGGCGCCGCAGTGGAATCCTGCCGACTACAAGGAGCGTCCGCGCGGCAACACCATTCCATGCCTGACCTGCAAAAACGAAAAGAGCGGCTGCAACGCGTGCATGGACGTGTGCCCGGTCAACGCTATTGAGGTCGAGGAAGACGCCATCGAGATCCTCGACTCCTGCCGCAAGTGCGGTCTGTGCGCCGCTGCCTGCCCGACCGAGGCGATCATCTCGCCGCGCCTGGCGCCTAAAAACCTGTATGACGATATCGTCTCGGCGGCTACGAGCCACGAGACCGCCTACGTCACCTGCACGCGTGCCCTTAAGCGCATGCCGCGCGAGAACGAAGTCGTCGTTGCCTGCGTGGGCGATATTACGGCCGAGACCTGGTTCTCGGTACTGGCAGACTATCCCAACGTGAGTGTGTACCTGCCGTTGGGCGTGTGCGATAAATGCCGCAACACCGGCGGTGAGGACATTCTGGGCGAGGCGATTGCGAAGGCCGAAGAGTGGTCTGGCACGGGTATGGGCCTGGAGGTCGATCCCAAAAGCCTCAAGTGCCATAAGCGCCGCGAGTACGAGCGCAAGGAGTACATGGAAAAGATCGCCCGCACCACGGGCCTGACGGTGACCAAGCTCAATCCGGCGACGGCGGCGCTGGCCTCGGTGACGCAGAAGCTCAAGGCCCATCGCCATCAGATTACCCAGCTGGAGCGCACGCTCAACACCATGTGCGGCACCACGACGACCAAGCGTCGCCGTTCGCTCACCCATGGGCGGCAGCTGGTGCTCTCGACACTGCAGAACCATCCCGAGCTTGCCCAGAATATGCAGGTGAGCACGCCGGAGTGCGATTTTGAAAAGTGTACGTCGTGCGGCGAGTGCGTCAACGTGTGCCCCACGTTTGCCTGCGATCTGGTGGGAAGCGGCCGCTTTGCGTTGGAGTCCACGTATTGTTTAGGCTGCGGCGCCTGTGTCAAGGTTTGTCCCGAGCATGCGCTCAAGCTTGTTGAGCACGACGCGTCCAATCTGGTCGTCGTCGATCCTGAAGCCGAAGAAAAGGCCGCCCAGAAGGCGAAGGCTCACGAAGAAGCTGAGAAGGTCAAAGCCGAGGCAAAGGCCAAGCTCGACAAGATGCTCGATCAGGTGGAGAAGCTCGCGGACTAGCTAAAAGAGCGTAAATGATGGCCGGTGGGACAGGTACTGCCCCACCGGCCAAAAAAGTTGCGGTGGAATAGTTCCTGTTTTGCCCTTAAGCTGGCCATTCTAGGAACTATTCCACCGCAACTAATAAATGGTTAGTTCATGCTGCTTTGGTGGCCGGTTCGACCGGTACCGTTGCGCGTCACGGTTTCATGGAGCAAAAAGAACCCGGGGACCTGTTTGGTCTCGGTGTATTCCATAAGGATGCCGTCGGCGTTGTAGGTCTGCCCGCGTATAACGGCGAGTGCGTTAAAGTCGTCGAGATCGAGCACGCGCGTATCCTCGGGCGTGGGATGCTCGATCGTCACATCGCGTTTGCCCGTGGCAATCTTAATGCCAAGATCTTCTTCGAGGTAACGATAGATCGAGTCGTTGACAATCTCGGGTGTCAGCCCCGGTACCTGTGAGCTTAGGTAATAGGAGTCGTCGGAGCACACGGCTTGTCCGTCTGCATAACGGATGCGTTTGGCGCGTGTGAGCTCACAGCCTTCGGGAAACCCGGTAATCTTGGAGAGCGCCTTGCTACAGATGAGGAGCTCAAAGACGGTGGTGACAGTCTTGAGCTCAAAGCCTCGGTTGACCGCGATTTCCTTAAAGGTCTCGAGTCCGCCGCCACCACGACTCTTCTCGTCACTGATGTTGCGAATGACGCGCATGCCTTTGCCTTGCTGGGGGAGCACGTAACCATCTGCCGCAAGCATCGAGATGGCGCGACGGACCGTCATGCGCGAACAGTCAAACAGCTGCGTGAGCTCAGTCTCCGAAGGCAGATAGCTCTGATAGGCGTATGTGCCGTCGTCAATCGACTGCTTCACGTTGTCATAAATAGTTTGGAAGATGGCTCGCGCCATGACGGTCTCCTAGAGCTGGGTGCGCGAGTGGTGGATGAGGACCGCTCGCGCGGGTGTCGATCGATTTACTTGCTGGGGTCGATTATATATTTACCCATGGCACGCAGGGCCGGGTCTGACAGGATGGCGCCGAGTTCGTCGAGGGAGGCTACCTTTGCGACCATCGAGGATACGTCGAGCCTGCCAGAGTCGATGAGCTCGAGCGCACGACGCTGCGTATAAGGGTTAATGTAGGACGAAGTAAGCACAAGCTCCTTCTGGAAGACCTCGAAGGGCTTGACGGTGATTGTCTCATCGGGCTTGGTGAGGCCGAACATCATGACCGTAGCCTTGTGGCCGGCGATCTGGATGGCCTGCTCGATGGTGACGGGCTTGCCAACACACTCGATAACGACATCGACGTTGCCGACGCCCTCCTGCTTCAGGCGGGCCGGGACGTCCTCGTGGATGGAATCAATTGCCAGGTCGGCGCCGAGTTTGAGCGCAACCTCGCGCTTGCCTTCGACAGGCTCGAGCAAGACAACCTTGGTGGCGCCGGCGTTTTTAGCAAGCTGCATCATGAGCAGACCGATCATGCCACCGCCGATAACGACAACCGTGCTGCCGGGCTTGATGTTGCACATATCGATGCCGTGCAGGCAGCAGGCGACGGGCTCGGTCATGGCGCCCTGCTCGAAGCTGGTGTGATCGCCCAACTTGTAGACTTGCTGCATATCGACGGAGCAGTACTCGGCAAAACCGCCGTTAACGGTGGTGCCGTAACCGGTCATATGCTCGCAGTAGTGGTTGATTCCGTCGCGGCAGGGTTCGCAGCAGCCACAGGGATGGTTTGGGTCGATGCACACGCGATCGCCCGGTTTAAAGCCGGTGACATCGCTGCCCACGGCCTCGACAACGCCCGCAAACTCATGACCAAGGATCGTGGGCGGGGTAACGTCGGCTGCACCCTTGTCGCCTTCATAGATATGAACGTCGGTACCGCAGACGCCGCAAGCTTTGACGTTGATCAGAACGTCGCGCCTGCCCACGGCCGGCTTTGCCGATTCCTCGACTCTGAGGTCGTGCTTTCCATAGAAGACCGCGCTTTTCATGGTGACTCCTTAACGTGGCAGTGAATGTTGTAATGAAGTATAGGTATGTCTATAGATATAGACAAGCACATCTAGACAAGTAGAAAAGAAATTTATAATGCAGCCATCAGCTATGTCAGATTTAGCAGGCGAAATACTGGACATATACCGTTTACGGTAAATAATCAACCGTTTACCGACCATAGTATTTATACTAACTTGTCTAGATAAGTGATATGATAAAAATGGAAGCGCAAGAAGTCAGGGAAGCGGGCCCACCCGTCCTATTGCACGAGGTACACGCAAACGGCGCGTCTGCGGTCTCGAGTGAAGCCAAAACCGCAGCCGCTCCGAATGAAGAGAGGGGGATTCCCCGTCATGATGCAAAAGATACAACGTTTCGGCGGTGCAATGTACACGCCTGCAATTCTTTTCGCATTTTCCGGAATCGTCGTCGGCCTGGGTACGTTGTTTACCACCGAGGCGATCTTTGGCGAGATGGCCACAGCGGGTCATCTTTGGTTTGATTGCTGGAATGTGCTGCTCCAGGGTGGTTGGACGCTCTTTAACCAGATGCCGTTGCTGTTTTGCGTAGCGTTGCCAATCTCGCTCGCGAACAAGCAGAACGCTCGCTGCTGCATGGAGGCTTTGGCCATCTACCTTACCTTCAACTACTTTGTAAGCACAATCTTGGGGCAGTGGGGCCCTGTCTTTGGGGTCGACTACTCTGTCGAGGCGGGCAGCGGTACTGGTCTTGCCACTATCGCAAGCATCAAAACGCTTGATATGGGCATCATGGGCGCGCTCATTATCTCTGGTATCGCCACGATGCTGCATAACAAGTTCTTCGACACCGAACTTCCTGAGTGGCTGGGCGTGTTCTCGGGCTCCGTGTTCATCTATATGATCGGTTTCTTCGTTATGGTTCCGGTCGCTCTTATCGCCTGCCTGGTGTGGCCGCATGTTCAGGCTGCTATCTCCGCCTTCCAGGGATTCATCCTTTCCGCCGGTACGTTCGGCGTTGGCGTCTTTGCTTTCTTCGAGCGCGTGCTGATTCCTACAGGCCTTCACCACTTTATCTATACGCCGTTCTATTACGACAACGCGGCGGTCAATGGCGGCATTTTTGCCGCTTGGGCTAACATCCTGCCCCAACTGGCTGCCGATCCGAGCATTGCTCTTAAGGATGCCGCACCCTGGGCTGCCTATACCTGCCCTGGTTGGACTAAGGTCTTCGGCTCGCTTGGCGTCGCCATTGCGTTTTATATGACCGCCAAACCCGAGCGCAAGCAGCGCGTCAAGGCTCTGCTGATCCCGGTCACCCTTACCGCTATGCTTTGCGGTATTACCGAGCCGCTTGACTTCACCTTCCTGTTCATCGCGCCTGGCCTGTTCGTCGTCCACTGCGTGCTCGGAGCGCTTGGCTGCATGGCTCAAAACCTCCTTGGCGTCGTGGGCATCTTCGACGGCGGCATCATCTCGATGCTCTCGTGGGACTGGCTGCCCCTTTGGGCCGCACATGGTCTGCAGTACGCCATCTCCATCCTTGTCGGTCTGTGCTTTACCGCTCTTTGGGTCGTGGTCTTCCGTTTCCTGATCGTCAAGTTCGACTTTAAGACCCCCGGTCGCGAGGATGACGATGTTGAGGTCGAGCTCAAGTCCAAGGCCGACTACAAGCAAAAGCAGGGCGGTGCTGCTGGCAAATCGGTCGCCCAGAGTAAAGATGATGAGCGCTTGGTGCTTGCCGAGAACATCCTTGATCTACTCGGTGGCGCGGATAACATCATCAATGTAACTAACTGCGCTACCCGTCTGCGCGTTAACGTCAAGGACAAGAGCGTCGTTGCACCCGAGGCTTCCTTCAAGGCGATCGGTACGCATGGCTTGGTGGTCCAAGGTCAGTCAATCCAGGTCATCATCGGCCTTACCGTTCCGCAGGTTCGCGAGAAGTTCGAGAGTCTTCTGAAGTTCGAGAGTCTTCTGTAAACCATCGTCCATCGAAACAATCGGCCTTGCAGAGCCGGTATGCACCGCAAGGCCGATTCTAGAGATAAAAAACTCCACTTCTAGGTAACAATTCCAAACCGTACAGGCCGCGTGCGGGGATGGATTGAGCAAGCGGCCAGAATGAGGAGGACATCATGTCCAAGAAAAACTATGCCGTGACCATTGCCGGCGGTGGCTCCACCTTTACCCCGGGCATTGCCCTGATGCTGCTCGAGGAGCGCGACCGCTTCCCGGTCAACAAGGTGACCTTCTATGACAACAACGCCGAGCGCCAGGAGATCGTTGCCAAGGCGTGCGAGATCTACTTCCACGAGAACGCTCCCGAGGTTGAGTTCAACTACACCACCGACCCCGAAACCGCTTTTACCGGTACTGACTTCGTCCTTGCTCACATCCGCGTGGGTCTCTACGCTATGCGCGAGCTCGACGAGAAGATTCCTCTCAAGTACGGCTGCGTTGGTCAGGAGACCTGCGGTGCCGGCGGCATCGCCTACGGTATGCGCTCCATCGGCGGTGTCATTGAGATTCTGGACTACATGGAGAAGTACAGCCCCAACGCCTGGATGCTCAACTACTCCAACCCCGCGGCCATCGTCGCAGAGGCTTGCCGCGTGCTGCGCCCCAACAGCCGCATCATCAACATCTGCGACATGCCGATCGACCTCATGGATAAGATGAGCCGTATGTGCGGCATCAAGGATCGTCGCGAGCTGCAGTATAGCTACTACGGCCTCAACCACTTTGGTTGGTGGAGCAAAATCTACGACAAGGATGGCAACGACCTCATGCCGCAGATTAAGGAGCACATGGCTAAGAACGGCTACCTGGATGGCATCGAGCACGAGGCCGGTAAGGAGCAGCATGTCGAGGAGAGCTGGATTCACACCTTCGGCAAGGCCAAGGATGTCTATGCTGTCGATCCCGAGACGATTCCCAATACCTACCTCAAGTATTACCTGTACCCGGACTATGTCGTCGAGACGTCTGACCCCAACTACACTCGCGCCAATGAGGTTATGGACGGCCGCGAGAAGAAGGTCTTTGGTGCTTGCCGCGATATCATTGCCAAGGGTACTGCCAAGGACGGCGGCTTTGAGCCGGATGTACATGCCAACTACATCGTCGACCTTGCCTGCGCACTGGCCGAGAATACGCTCGAGCGCTTCCTGCTGATCGTCCCCAACGATGGCGCTGTGCCCAACTTCGACCCGACGGCCATGGTCGAGGTGCCTTGCATCGTCGGTTCCAACGGCTTTGAGAAGATCTGCCAGGGCCCGATTCCGCAGTTCCAGAAGGGCCTGATGGAGCAGCAGGTTTCCGTCGAGAAGCTCGTTGTCCAGGCTTGGGTCGAGGGCAGCTACCAGAAGCTCTGGCAGGCACTCACGCTCTCCAAGACCATTCCTTCGGCAAGCGTTGCTAAGCAGATCCTGGACGAGCTCATCGAGGCCAACAAGGATTTCTGGCCCGAGCTTAAGTAAGGACTACTGTCTCGAACTCTCACGCATCTCTGCTTCATTTGCGCCGCCGCGGTGTCCGGATTCGCCCGGATGCTGCGGCGGCGCTATACTTATACAGTTTGAAGTACCTGTACCAAAAGGAGCTGTCGTGTCCCTTTCCATCGGTATCGTGGGCCTGCCCAACGTGGGCAAGTCGACGCTGTTCACCGCGCTTACCAAAAAGACCGGCCTTGCCGCCAACTACCCGTTTGCCACGATCGACCCCAACGTGGGTATCGTCGATGTGCCCGATAGCCGCCTGCAAAAGCTCGCCGACATCGTCAACCCCGGTCGCATTGTGCCGGCGACGGTCGAGTTTGTCGACATCGCAGGTCTGGTGAAGGGTGCCAACGAAGGCGAGGGCCTGGGCAACCAGTTCCTGGCCAACATTCGCGAGACCGACGCCATCTGCGAGGTCGTGCGCTACTTTAAGGACCCCAACGTTATGCGCGAGGTGGGCCGCACGGGCGAGTTCGTCGACCCCGCCGGCGATGCCGACACCATCATGACTGAGCTCATCCTGGCCGACATGGGCACGCTCGAGAAGCAGCTGCCCAAGCTCGAGAAGGAGGCCAAGCGCGACAAGGAGCTCATGCCCAAGTTCGAGGTCGCTAAGCGCCTGCTTGTCTGGCTCAACGAGGGCAAGCGCGCCGCATCCATGGAGATGACCGACGAGGAGCGTGCTGCCGCCAAGGGTCTGTTCCTGCTCACAATGAAGCCCATCCTGTATGTGGCCAACGTGGACGAGGATATGCTCAACGACGATCTGGCGCCCATCGATGGTGTCAAGCCGCTGCCCATCTGCGCCAAGATCGAGGCCGAGCTTTCCGAGCTCGATCCCGAGGACGCCGCCGACTACCTGGAGAGTCTGGGCCTGGAGCAGCCCGGCCTGGACGTGCTCGCTCAGGCTGCCTACAAGCTGCTCGGCCTGCAGTCGTTCTTTACGGCCGGCGAGATGGAGGTCAAGGCCTGGACGGTGCGTCAGGGCGCGACCGCCCCACAGGCTGCCGGCGTCATCCACACCGACTTTGAGCGCGGCTTTATTAAGGCCGAGGTCATTGGCTACGACGACTACATCGAGCTCGGCGGCGAGCAGGGCGCCAAGGCCGCCGGCAAGTTGCGTATTGAGGGCAAGGACTATGTCATGGCCGATGGCGACGTCGTGCACTTCCGCTTTAACGTGTAAGGACGACGCATATGTTCAAATATGGCAAAAAAGCCGGCTACATGGGCATCGCACTGCTGGTGCTTGCGGTGCTTCCGCTGGTGGTCGCAGCGTTTGTAATCCCCAACATTGGCCCCGAGGTGGCAACGAAGTTTAACGCAGCCGGCGAGGTGACGCGATGGGGCAAGAGCTACGAGCTGCTGGCGCTACCGGTGCTCAACCTGCTGCTGAGCGTGGCGACATACTTTACGGCGGGACGTCAAGCCAAAAACAATGATGACTCCGCCGCCATGGCGCGCATCGTGTGCGAACGCTACCTGCGCAACGGTTGCATCACGGGTGTGTTCCTCAACGTGATCAACGTTTACTTTATGTACTCGGCGATTACCGGAACGGGCTTTGGTTTTGGTTTCTAGCTTGTCCTTTTAGGCAACGAGCCTGCACGCATATTCAATGGCTGCTGCGAGGCCGCCGCTCGATCGTGGTTTAAAGACCATGTCGGCGGCGGCCTCGTTTTCGTATCCGGCGCCGCGAAGGGCAAGTGCGATACCGGCTTCCAGGAGAAGGGGCAGACCGCGTTGGCTGGTTGCGATCACGGCAGCCTGATTGAGCGAGCAGCTGTGCGCCTGGCATTGGATAGCAAGTTCACCTTGCGCCGGGCAAGGGACCAGAACGGCGGCGACGCGACTTGATAGCAATGCAAATGCTGTGCGCTCATCGGGCGAAAGGCATTCGGCCTCAACGACGACGAGCTTGAGCGGTGCGCTGTTTGTGCGAAGCGTGGCTCGGTACATGCGGACCGAAGAACCCGACATAGAAAACTCCTGTGTATTCGGCAAAACGTAAACTATAGTTTACGTTTATGTTCGGCTCCATTTCAAACTCGGCTGCATGGACGAACGTGCGAAACAGATTCTTGGCAGGCGGGTCGAAGAGACACGCAGAGACCTTGGTATCTCCAAGGTTGATTTTTGTGTGGCAACAGGAATCAGCCGACCCTACCTCGACCGAATCGAAGATGGGACGGCAAATTTCACGCTCAGGGTTCTATTTAAGATCGCGCCCGCACTCGGCATGACGGTGTCAGAGCTTCTCGAGGGCATCGAATAGAGGACGCCTATTGACCGGTGGTTACACCATCGGGATGCGGTCGTGGTTGACTTGGCTGTAGAACAGGCGCTGGATTTCGGCGGCATCGCGTGACTGGCCGAGTGCCCACATGGTTTTGGCCACGAGCGTCTCGGTGGTCATATCGTCGCCGCGCAAAATACCCGGATGATTGGCGTAGGCACGGCCGACCTCATAAACGCCCAGATCGAGGCCCTCTTCGGGGACCTGCGTGGTCATAACGACGGTGCGGCCCGAATCGACCCAGCGGAAAATTGCCTCTTGGAATGATTCGCCGGACTCGCCAAACTCGGGAATACCGCCAATGCCAAAGGTCTCAAGGATTACAGCATCGTAGCTATCGGCAAGGGCGTCGAGGATGCCCGGGTTCACGCCGGGCGTAAGCTTGAGTACAAATACGCGCGGGTCGATGCTGTCGTAGAAACGCACCGGGTTTTCGCCCTGATGCGTGCCATGGAGCCCGTTGCGCACGATGCGGTCGTTGCGGATGTAGGCAATGGGCGGATAGTTGACGCTAATGAACGCGTTAAAGCTCATGGTGCGCTGCTTGCGGGCGCGCGTGCCGGCAATGGCGACGCCGCCAAACACGATCGACACATCGTGCGAATGCTCGTCGAGCGCATAGAGCAGGCTCTGGTACAGGTTGAGCTTGGCGTCGGTAAAGGGGTTGCCCATGGGCTTTTGCGAGCCGGTGAGCACGATGGGCTTGGGGCTGTCCTGAATCAGATAGGAAAGTGCTGCCGCGGTGTAGCTCATGGTGTCGGTGCCGTGTAGAATCACGAAGCCGTCGTGGTCGGCATAGCCCTTGACGATGACGTCGCGGATACGCATCCAGTCGCTCGGGCGCATATTGGTGCTGTCGATGTTCATGGGCTGCACGACGTCGAGCTCGCAGAGGCCCGAGATCTCGGGGACGCTCTGGGCGAGCTCCTCACCGGTCAGGGCGGGGGAGAGGCCGTTGCCGTCCTCGGTCGATGCGATGGTGCCGCCCGTGGCGATGAGAAGGATGCGCTTCATGCTGGTATTCCTATCGTATTTGCCGCCGCAAGGGCGGAGTCGTTCGGCAGTATTGTGGCACAGGGCGTCCAATGTTCAAACGTATTACATCATCTGTAACGTTTGGTAACACTTCAATTGCCGTCAAATAGGGGCCTAGGTCGTGCGTTTGCCGTGCGCTGATGGCTGCGAGGGGCGAGAAACCCCATATAACGTGTACACTATGAAGGCTATTTTCGTTCATTCACGCGGGTGGGCACCGGCTCCCCGCCAACAAGAGGGGGAACCATGGATCAAAAGGCTTCCGCAAAGGTCCTCGTACTCGACTTTGGTGCGCAGTACGGTCAGCTCATTGCCCGTCGCGTCCGCGACCTCAACGTGTATTCCGAGATTGTCCCCTGCGACATCTCGGCCGACGAGATTCGCGAGATGAACGCCTCTGCGCTCATCCTTTCCGGCGGTCCGGCTTCCGTGTATGCCGAGGACGCTCCGTCTATCGATCCCGCCATCTTTGACCTGGGCCTTCCCGTCCTGGGCTTCTGCTACGGCCATCAGATCACGGCCGTGACGCTTGGCGGCAAGGTCGGCCACTCCGAGGTGGGCGAGTACGGCCGCGCTACTATCACGCGCACGGCTGGCGCCAAGCTCTTTAACTCCACGCCTATGGAGCAGACCGTGTGGATGAGCCACCGCGACGCCGTGTCCGAGGTGCCCGAGGGCTTTACCGTTACCGCCAGCACCGACGTGTGCCCGGTTGCTGCCATGGAGTGCCCCGAGCGCAAGATTTTCACCACGCAGTTCCACCCCGAGGTCAAGCACTCCGAGTACGGTCAGCAGCTGCTGAGTAACTTCCTGTTTGAGATCTGCGGCCTGGAGCCCAACTGGAGCATGGACAACCTGGTCGAGACCATGACGGCCGAGTTCCGCGAGAAGGTCGGCGACGACCGCGTGATTCTGGCTCTGTCCGGCGGCGTCGACTCCTCCGTCGTGGCCGCCCTGGGTGCCCGCGCCGTGGGCAAGCAGATGACCTGCGTGTTCATCAACCACGGTCTGCTGCGCAAGGGCGAGCCCGAGCAGGTGGAGGAGGTCTTCACCAAGCAGTTTGACGTCGACTTTATTCACGTTCACGCCGAGGACCGTTATGCCGAGCTTCTGGCTGGCGTGACCGAGCCCGAGGAGAAGCGCCGCATCATCGGTACGCAGTTCTGGAAAGAGTTCTTCGCCGTGGCGCAGCAGCTCGAGACCGATGGCAAGCCGGTCAAGTACCTGGCTCAGGGCACCATCTACCCCGACATCATCGAGTCCGGCGCTCGCAAGACGGGTGGCAAGACGGCCACCATCAAGAGCCATCACAACTTGATCCCGTTCCCCGAGGGCGTGCACTTCGACCTCATTGAGCCGCTCGACCACTTCTTTAAGGACGAGGTGCGCGCGCTTGGTCTGGCGCTCGGCCTGCCGGGTCACATCGTGTTCCGCCAGCCTTTCCCGGGCCCGGGTCTTGCCATCCGCATCATCGGTGCGGTCGACAAGGAGAAGCTCGAGATCCTCAAGAACGCCGACGCTATCGTGCGCGAGGAGCTCGATGCCTACAACCAGCGTCTGTTTGAGCAGACCGGCGAGCGCAACTCCGAGCACAGCTGCTGGCAGTATTTCGCGGTCCTGCCCGACATCAAGTCCGTCGGCGTTATGGGCGACGAGCGCACCTACCAGCGCCCGATCATCCTGCGCGCCGTCGAGTCCAGCGATGCCATGACCGCCGACTGGGCCAAACTGCCCTACGACGTGCTGGCCCGCATCTCCGGCCGCATCGTTGCCGAGGTTCCCGGCGCCAACCGCGTGTGCTACGACATCACGTCCAAGCCGCCCGCGACCATCGAGTGGGAGTAGCTCGGCACATTATCGTGATGTCGTATATGGTGGCGCATCTAGTGGGCTCCGGTCTATCAGATGCGCCACCTTGCATCCGTAGGCCTGTAAACCAGCCGAGGGCTGTAATCTAGATTTGCCTTACGATAATGAATAAGGCCAGTTCAAGGCCATGAGATAGATGTAGTGGGCGGACAGCCTTCTAGAGCCTCACGATAACGCGCTGACGACCTGCAATGATTCTACTGATACTCGCTGGAGATGCAGACTGGGTCGAAGTGCACACGGCTGCTCCTCATATGGCGCTCTCGCAGGTGGATGTGCCTAAATTGTATGTAATAGCTTTCCTGTTGCCAGCCCTAAAACCGGTCACATTCTTGTCTCAACCCATAGGTATTATGTTTTCTACGGCTTGGGACTGGGGCACATTCTCGAGAGGGGGTATAGGTAGTGACGAGTCTAGGCGTAGTCTTCACGAAGGACTGGATCGTTGACTTTGTGTTGGATGTTGCTGGTTATACTCCAGAGCGTAGCCTGACGTCTGGTTGTGCCATCGAACCATCATGTGGAGATGGTGCATTTTTGCGACGAATGGTTAATCGACTCTGCGAGAGTGCGAGTCGAACGGGCGGGTTGTCCATCGCTGTCCTGGAGAGCTGTATTCGCGCATATGATCTCGATCCATCGTCTGTAGAGAAGAGTAGGCGCGCCGTTTGTGACACCCTCAAAGAGTGGGGCTTTACCTCGGAGCAATCGGAGAGACTTGCCAACGTTTGGGTTTCAGAGGGAGACTTCCTCCTTTCCGAAGTGCCCGAGGCTCGCTGGGTGGTTGGCAACCCTCCTTATATCCGTGCGGCCTTGATTCCCAGGGATCAGCGTGAGCTTTACGTGCAACGGCTTACGTGTTGCACGATGGGGTCTGATCTCTACGTTGGCTTTTTTGAGAAGGGTCTTCGCGTACTGACGGATGATGGCTCCCTTTGCTTTATTTGTGCGGATCGGTGGCTCCAGAATCGCTACGGGTCTCGTCTTCGCGCATTCGTTTCAAGTGGATACAGCCTTGACGTCCATGTGAGGATGCATGGTGTCGATGCTTTCGAGGACGTCGTCGCTGCTTATCCTGCCATATCTTTACTGCGGAGAGGTCCCGGCAGGGCAATTCGGTATGTAGACTGCGGGAATTGCTTCTCTCAAGATGACGTTTTGCCTGTTGAGGCTTGGCTGGCAAGAGGGGAAAGAGAATTGATCCTTGCCAATGCCTCCGCAGGAGTTCTGCCTCCTCTATCAGGTGCTGCGTCAATTCCGCTGGCATCTCCTGGTCGGCTTCGTGTCCTTAATGACCTGGCTAGTAGGTTTCCGGCACTGGAGGATGCGGGTGTCAAACTTGGCATCGGTGTTGCCTCGGGTTGTGACGAAGTTTACGTTACCGAGGACACCAGCCTGGTGGAGTCTGAGCGCTTGTTGCCGCTCTTCTTCATGCGTGACTGGCGTGCGGGTAGGCGCGATGCTAACAAGTGTCTTGTGAACCCGTGGAGCGATGATGGCACTCTTGTCGACCTTGATGACTATCCAAAACTGAAGGACTATCTCGAAAGAAACGAAGAGAGGTTGAAGCGTCGCAGAGTTGCGAAAGACCATCCAACTTCGTGGTATCGGACGTTGGACAAGCTGAACCATTCCCTCATAGGGAAGGAAATGCTCCTCTTTCCCGATATGGCGGCGACATCTGATCCCGTGTATAGCGATGGATCGCGATACCCCCATCACAACTGTTACTGGATGACGTCGGCAGAATGGGATATTCGAGCACTTGGTGGCCTTTTGATGAGCGATCTCGTCGAGGGTTATGTGGACGCGTTCGGTGTGAAAATGCGTGGGTCGACACTGCGTTTTCAGGCGCAGTATCTACGTAAGGTGCACATTCCACGGGCGGATGAGGTCGATGACGATACGAAGCGCGAACTCGCTGAGGCGTTTGTCGCCGGAGACCGGACTCGCGCGAACATTGCGAGCAGGAGGGCGTACAGACTGGAGGACGTTTATGCGTGATGACGTGAGGGATGCGGTATTCGACTGCGTAAGCTATGCGGTGAACAATGGGACAAGGAGCGGAAGACATATCGCACCACTTGCAATGAAGATTGCTGAAGATATGAGGCGGGTGGGCTATGACGAGGACTCCATCTTCCTGGATGATGCCAACGTGACCCTCCCCGGGTGGTTCCGTCCTTCCAAGAAATGGGATATCACCGCATTCGAAAATGGCGTACTTGTGGCTGCTATTGAGCTTAAGAGCATCAATGGTAGCTTCGGCAACAATGCCAACAATCGGGCTGAAGAGGCGTTGGGGAGTGCATCTGACGTCGATTACGCTACCCATAACCATCTTCTAGAGCCAAACGATCTCCCGCCCAACTTTGGTTACGTGTTGTTGATTCGCAAGACCCCAGAGAGCACTAGGCCATCAAAGATTGGTGCCAAGTCGCGCTATGCATTTGACAAGGAGTTCGAGAATTCGTCGTACCTCGAGCGATTCACCATCCTAGGCAAGAGATTGCTGCGTGAGAGAATCTATCAGGCTGTGTGGGTCGCTGCTGTCGACCTCGAGAACGGTGTTGTTGAGGAACCGGATCCACTAATGACCTACGACAAGTTCGTTGCGCATCTTAAGGGGTGGGTTGACGTCATGAGGGCGTAGCCCAAACCCATATTTGGGAAACACTCTTGAATTGCACGAGAGACCGACGTTAGGGGTCACGGGGGCTTTCTCTCATGCGCGGTGTTTTGAGCGGAGGGGTTCGGCTATTGAAAAAACGCCCTCCACACCGTTATGGGTCAGTGAGTGGCAGCAGGAAAAGCGTCGTTTGGGAATGTGTGGACCAAGTGAAACACTTGGCGCCCTGACGGCTCGCCTGCCCCCTAACCCTATGTGCATGAGCTAGGCGGCTTGCTGTGCGCGAGCAATGCGTTCCCTGAAGACGACATGGTATCAGCGGCGGGAGCCTCGCGCATAAAGAAAGATGCCGCCACTGCCGTCATTGAGTCGGCCTTTGTGACGTGCACGAGGAGTATGATTCCAGAAATCGAGGTCTTCAGCGTCGAATAGCATGCTCGCCTCTAGGAACACCCGAAAGTGCTCGTCGGGTTTTCGACTGAGGCCTACCGTCTGCGTGTCGGCGAGTCCCGATTCCGCTATCAGTTCCGAGGTAGTTTCCGTCCAGCCGAGCCTGCACTTCATAAAGTAAGCGATCTTCAGAGAACCTCCCAGGGTACCTGATGGTCTTCTTCGCGCTTGATACACTGCCCTTCGCGGACTTCCATCGGCAGCCATCAACTCGAACGCCGTTTCCCGCTCGATGCCGTTGCGTATCCTTGAACCCTTTTCGCCTCGAGGTCTCCGTGTGCATCCGGCGGCGAGCAGCTTCTGAGTGGTCAACACCGTCATTTTCCGCCGCTTCTCGACTCGATGTAGGCGTCAACGGACGCCCTCGACACCAGGAGCTTCCTGTCGAGCTTGTACGAGTCGATCTTTCCCGACCGGATGAGGCCGTACGCCTTGTTTCGGCTCGCCCTCATGTACTCCTGCATCTCGATCACCGTCATCCATTCGTCTCGGTCCTGGTTGCCCTCGGGCGCGGCGCATTCGGCTGTGCGTGCCATGGTTCCTCCGATCCTCCCGTGCGGCACCGCGCGGGCACGCCGCACGGCACCGTGTGCCTTTTCGTCTGCGCGACGATTGAACCGCCTGATGGCGCGACACGCGCACGGCGGGGGCGGAGACGGGTCGAGGTGGGTCGAGCCGGTTGGGCCTCCACGAAACTGCCATGAGCCGCGCTTCTTAGCTCTCAGCTAAGTCCCTGAAAAGTAAAAGGCGCCCATGCGGGCGCCTGCCTAGTAGCTGGAGTTGTTCGGTTGTGGTCGGAATGCTCGTCTTCCGCGGTACTGTCGTCTGGGGGTTCGGCATCTGTCGTTCGTCTCTTCTGTCGTGTTTGCTGCTGCGCGTTCTGCGAGCGACCTTGCGCAGGTTCTTCAACCCGTTGCTCCAGGTGTACCCGGATAAATGGCACCCATCCGTTGGGACATAAAGATTGCGGGAGGGCCGTCTGGGCAAGCTGGGTCGGACGAGCGGACAACGGCAGCCCAATCAGCGTCCCTCTTTATCTGCAGATGTTTCCCTTGCTCAGCCAATGGCATTGTTGAGGCTGGCTGTGCCCGGAATTCACGCGCGTTACCTGAGGGTCTCTACGGTTGTCGGCCCCTCATCGGGTCAAAAGAGGCATAAAAGTCGAAAACTATCCCTGTACGCGGATTTTTCCGTGCTCTTCAAGCCATTCGAGCATGTACTCGATGATGTCCCTCTCGTCCTGGAACACGTCGTCGAACGCATACGAAGCCCAATCGCCTTCCTTTGCCCCTTCGAAGAACTTTCTCAAAGTCCTTGTCTCGGCCCAGTCGAGCGCCCTCTCGATATCTTCTTGTTCGTTACGACTTAGGGAGTCGAATGCGTCTCTCTCAACGCCATGCAGAAGCAGGGTGTTATAGAAATGCGCGCGAGTGTTGATGCCCTGCTGTTTGAAGTACTTGTATGGATGGGCTGCGGGTGCCATTGCCGTTTCAAGCCAATGTTGCCTGATCTCTTCGTCCCGCATGATGCCGTAGTCGAGCGTTCGACAGTACTTCCCCGCAAGGTAATCGGGATGCACATCCAGCGCCTTGGCGCAAGCATCGAGAAGCTCTGGGGTCATCTCTCCGTCGTTTACCCCGTCTCTGATCTGGCGGCTGCTCCATTCGGTTTTCTTTGCGAGTCCGTTCATGCTCACGCCGCGCTGACTGCATACCCATCTGAACCAGTCTCTGTTTATCGGCTGCTTGCGCTTTATCCGGTTTGCCATCGATGCCTCCAAGTGAGGGGATTAAGCCAAAACATTCCACTGTGCAATCCCCGTTAGTACAAGTAGAATTTCAATTAAAGGTATCGAGGGATTATCCCGCACCACTTGACCAGCAGTTTATCAAAAACAAATCAGGGAGGCAATTATGAAGAAGACGGATGCAAGACATCAATCCGCATCGAGAACAATAAGCCACTTTAACCCCGGCAACGAACAAACAGCTCTAAACGAAGCGGGCCCTTTATGGGGTCGTGGGACAGTGCGTCAAAAACGGATGGAGTACGGGAAAGGAACCGAAATGATTGGAGAACTGACCAGGCGCTCATTCGAGGTACCAGCCCTTCTCGAACGGCATAACGCTTTCGAGCAGGAGGTGTGCAGAACGGTGTTTCAGGACAAGTACAGCTCAAACGTGAAGACCTACCACGTCATCGACCATCTTATTGCTCGAGGCGAAGAGCTCGGACTCATGGGTGTCCCAAGCTATCTCGCGGCGATAGAGGCGCTGAAGAGATTCAGCTCCTATCACGCTGGCCTAATCAGGGGTTTTGCCGGGGAACGACGGGTCTTCTACGCAATCAAGCATGTGGGGTCCAGCTTCGAGCAACTGGTCAATGCCGAGTTGGACTACGAGGGCGAGCACGATGAGTTCGGCCAGATCCTCGTCAGCCGGCAGGGTCTTGTGATAGTCGAAGTGAAGAACTACTCCTCCTCGGCCGCGATTGGGAGCGACGGGGTCCTGAGGTTTGAGGACGGAAGCGGGCGCATGCGCAACGTCGGGGAGAGGATGGCCTCCAAACGTTACGTCTTGCGCGAGGTAGTGTCCAACGCAATTGGGCGCGAGCTCCCCGATGAAAGGATCGTCTCCCTTGTCGTCAACGCCAACGAGAAGACCTTTATTCGGAACGATTCTGATCGAGTCGAGGTTCAGAGCACGGGCAGCATCGCACGTCGAGTCGAGGAGCTGCTGAGAGGCGACGAGGTCCTAGGGGCCGAAGACGTCTCCGCCATTAAGGCGGCGCTTGAGGCTGCCCACCATCCCATTGAGATCGAGCCAGAGATCGATTTCGAGTATGTATCAGCAACCTTGCATGAGGCCCTCTCGCTGATCGCCCAATCGGTTGCGGAGGAGAAAGAGGACGAGGATTTCGCTCGCGTGTCCGCTCCCGAGAGTGAGACCTGCTCGGTATCTCAGGCGCGGAGGCCGTCTCCTGCGCTCATCTCGGGTACAGTGGCTCTTCTTTTAGGCCTTGCGGGCGGATACGTGCTCGGATCAACGGGAAAATGGAGGTAAGCAGATGAACAACGTTATGGAACGCACCGCTACAGGCTATGCGGTGATTGATGCGGCGGGCAACAAAGCAAGCGATTGTCGGGGCATGCTCAAATCCCTTGTCGATGCGATGAACGGCATCACCGGGCCTCAGGCCGGCCTTCTTGGATGCCTCGTCGTTTCCATTGCCGGGGTAGCGGGATATGGAATATACGCCATTTGCGACCTGATCAAATCCGGACACCCCATCGAGCTCACCTTTGGAGGGGTGCGCTTCGCGGCGAATACGGAAGCACTCTGCGAGGCGAGCAGCCTCTAATCGACAGACAGGAAAATCGATGCAGATGAATAAAATACCCTCGATCGAGACCACGCTAACTTACGGCGAGGCAATTAAAGCATACGACCGCTTCGAGCGGACGATGCTCGAGAAGGCGTACGGGGCTGAGCTCCTGCCCGCGGTGGGGCTGTACGATCTGCTTTGGCAGCTTGAGTCGCTCGCGCAGAAGTTTGGAATCGAGAATAAGGGGGCCTTCTCGGGACCCAAGAGGAAGATCCGGTCGTTCTCGAGCGAGAGGATCGCT
The DNA here is from genome assembly GCA_036313175.1 of Collinsella sp. Taxonomy (GTDB): domain Bacteria; phylum Actinomycetota; class Coriobacteriia; order Coriobacteriales; family Coriobacteriaceae; genus Collinsella. The sequence goes on from JAXJMO010000027.1 coordinate 37,877, forward strand.
TTGGCGAACGGGGTGAACGGTGAGAGGTTCTACCTGCTGCAGGATGAATCGGCGCTCAGGCAGCATGATGAGACGCATTTTTTCAAAGTCGGAATCGACGGGACAAGCTCGCCGGCGACCTCGACGAGGCCCTCGAGCTGCTTTCAAAAGAGTCTGCCAAGGTCGACGTGTACGCCGACACCTATTCACCCGATCGATCGGAACGGGATTTCGACAGACTAGGTAAAGACCCTTTCATAAAATGGCCGGAATCGGGTTTTGCGTGATGATGATCTGTTTCGGAATCTCGATGCTCGTCCATTCGGTCTTCCAGATCGGCTTCTGCTCCAAGTGGTTCATTTGATGCAGAAGCTATTGAACGAGCGGTCTTTCATTCAATTCGTCAACTCATGGGCAAGCCACCTGAGACTACTCACTCTGTCCGTCGACGACGAAGCTCCGCGACCTGCGGTTTTGTGAACCGCTCGCAAGCCACCCGCGTTAATTCACTTACGATTGCAGCTGGCGGCTAGCAAGCAAAAGGGTGTTTGAGTTTCAAAACGGGCGTTTTCGGCGCTATCGAGCCTCCAAAGATTGTCCGCTGTGCCCTTTGGGACAAAAACAAAAACTCAAAGCCTTGAGTTTGAAAAAAGTTTTTGAAGTTGTCCCGACTTTTGTCCCCGAGGTCGACGAAGCGCGACATGGCGTTACCTGGCGGCACTCGGCTCGAGACGGCACCGAAAACTGGGCGCAACTGGAATGACGGGACGGCAGAACCGAAGCCATCGAGTGGGAGTAGGCCGATAGGGTTCTGACCTGCATTTTTGAGTGCCGCACTGTGACGCTGAGTTTTGTTTCGTACGAGAGTCACGGCAAAGCCGCCAGCGACATTGGTGAGTAAATACGGTAACCGAGCCTCCGTTCCCAGGTTGGGACGGAGGCTTTTTCTTTGTCGTTTTACTCCCCTTCACCTGCGATTTCGCTATTTACTCCCCGTATTTCAAGATGGAAGTGTTTGGTTGCGAGGCACGCCGGTGCGAGGGCCTGAGCCGTCAGGCCCCGCACAGGGGGACCGCGATGGTGGCCACCGCGCCGCCCGAGGGGCTGTTGGCGAGCGAGACGGAGCCCCCGTGGGCGCTCGCGGCCTCGGAGGCGGCGTGGAGGCCGAGCCCGTAGTGGCGGCCTCCGTCGCGCGAGGAGCGGGAGGAGTCGTCTGTGAAGAGGCGCTCGCAGCCGCGTTCGAGGGCGGCGGGAGAGAAGCCCGGTCCGTCGTCGGCCACCTCGATGACGAGGTGTCCGCCCGCGACGTCGCAGGAGACCGCCACGCGCGAGCGCGCGTGCTCGGCGGCGTTGGCCACGAGGTTCGCGGCGGCTCGCGCCAGGGCGGTTCGGTCGAGCGGGGCCTCGGGCGCGCCCGCGACAGCGGGGCCCGTGGCCGCGTCGAGCGTCACGCCTCGCGCCCGGGCGATCTGGGCGGCCTCGGCGAGGACCTGCTCGCAGAGCTCGGCCGGCCGCATGGGGGCCCTCTCCGCCCCGCCGGACCCGCGCGAGGCCTCGATGAGCAGGCGCACGTAGCCGTCGAGCCTTTCGACACTGCCGGCTATGTCGCGCGCGGCGGCCGCGAGGTCGGCGTCTTTCTCGTCTTCCAGCTCCTCCGCCACGAAGTCGGCGTTGGCGCGCAGCACGGTGAGCGGCGTCTTGAGGTCGTGGGCGAGCGACGCCACCTGCTCGCGCTGCCCCCGCTCCGCGGCCCAGCGGGCTTCGAGCGACTCGGCGAGGGAGGCCCGCATGGCGTCCATCGCGGCGAGGACGTCGTTCACCTCGCGCACGTTGGTGCTGCCGACCGCGAAGTCGAGCTCCCCCGCGCCGACGCGCCCCGCCGCCTCCGCGAGCGGCGCCATCTTGCGCGAGATCACGCGGCTCGCGCGGCGCGCCACGAGCGCGAGCGCGAGCGCGCTTCCCGCAGCGGCGCCGACGAGCATGAGGTTCTGCGGGTTGGGAAGCAGGCCGGCGAGGTCGCGCGAGACCCACTGCGGCAGGTACTCGCTGACGAGTGCACAGGCCCCGCCGCCCTTGAGCGGGAACGCGGCGTAGGTGAGGCCCGAGCCCCCGCCCTCGATCTCCACTGTGCCCGGATCCGCGGCGAGTGCCGCACGGGCCATTTCCGTCGCGTCCTCGAGCCGCGTGTCCTCGAGGTCTGTCATCAGCACGTATCCGTCCTTGTTCAGGATGAGGTAGCGGTACGCCGTCGGCACGTCCTGCTGCCCGCAGACGCCGTCGCGTGCCAGGCCCTCCGCGACCTCGCGCGCATTGGCCGGCCCCCAGCTTGCCTCGTAGACGAAGCCCGCGTCGATCGCCGCGGAGAGCGCCATGAACGAGGCGAGCCACGCCGTGGCGACCGCCGCGAACGCGTAGGCGAAGTAGCGCGCGATGACGAAGGAGAGCGGCATGCCCCCGCGACCTCGCGCCCCGGTCCTCAGAGCTGCCACTTGTACCCCATCCCCCAGACGGTCGCGATCGGATCGGCGCCGGCCTCGGAGAGTTTCCTCCGGGCGCGGCTGACCTGCATGGATATGGCCGCGTCGTCGGCGTCGCTCTCCCAGCCGAGCACCGCCTCGCGGATCTGCGCGCGGCTCATGACCTGCCCGGGGTGGCGGGCGAGGTACTCGCAGATGGCGTACTCGGTGGGCGTGAGCGGCACGGCCTCGCCACCCACGGCGAGGCCGCGCGCCCCGAGGTCGATCCGCACCTCCCCGAAGGAGAGGGCGTGCGAGCGCGGCCGGCGCTCACGGCGTAGATGGGCCGCGACCTTGGCGCGCAGCTCCGCGGCCCCGAAGGGCTTGCGGACGTAGTCGTCGGCGCCCAGGCCGTAGCCGGCCACGGCGTCCTCCTCGGCCACGCGCGCGGTCAGGAAGATGATGGGCCCGTCGAAGTCCGGGCGGATCTGCCGCACGAGCTCGAAGCCGTCGAGCCCCGGCATCATGACGTCGCAGAGCACGAGGTCGAAGCGCGAGAGGTCCATCCCCGGGACCGCCGTCGGGTCCGCTGCCTTGACGACCTCATGGCCGTCGCGGCCGAGGACGCGCGCGAGCGCGTCGAGGATCGCCCGCTCATCATCCACTGCCAGTATCCTCGCCATATTCGACCTCCTGAAACTCCCGTTGCATTGTACTTGCGCTGCGCTCAGCGGTCTAGAGCCCCGCGCGCAGCCGCGGGCGCCTCGGCCGCATCGCACGCGCGGTAGCGCACGCCCGAGCCGCCGCGCGCCTCGATCTCGAGCCAGCCCTCGCCGTTCGACTCCCGTCCGAAGAAGATGAGCTGGAGCTCTCGGACATTGCCCCTGTCGTCCGCCGCGTCCACCAGGTAGACGTAGTTCGCTCCCGCCCCGGTGGCGTCAGCGTAGGAGCTCGCGTGGCTGCCGGGCTCGGGCGCGGGCGCCCACATGGCGATCTCAGGGTTGGGCAGCACGCGGTCGGCGATCGAGCGCAGCGCCGACCCCCAGCCGGCGTCGAGCAGGGCATTCCCGCCCAGGACGAACGCTGCGGAGAGGAGGACGAGCACGGCGGCGAGCGGCTTCCTACGCATCTGCCCTCCCGTCCTCGAAGCGGCAGAACCAGGCGAGAAGGACGGCGGCGGCTGCCAGGGCGAGCACGAGGCCAGCGAGCGCAGTCGTGAGGAGAGGGCCCGCCGCGCGTGCGGCGTCGATGAAGGCCTCCACCCCGAGCGACCCCAGGCGCGCGGGCCAGGCGAGCGGCACCCAGCTCAGGGGCGTCGCCAGGGCACCGGTGAGCTCGCCGGTCATGAGGCCGTGCGCAAGTCCGCCCACTGAGAAGAACGCGAGGAGCATCCCCGCCGCGCCGGCGCCGATGGCGGCGTTGCGGCCGAGGCGCAGGGCCACGCCGAGCTCCAGCGCATAGAGGGGCAGGCTGCCCAGCACGATGCCCACCCAGGCGGCCGCAAGCGGCGCGGGCCCGAGCGGCAGGCG
>JAXJMO010000028.1:0-22643 GCA_036313175.1 Collinsella sp.
ATATATTAAGTTTGCTGCTCTACAGTCCTGCGCAAGACGGAAAGCACATTAAGTGCTTTCCTTTGCGTGCGGAACTCGCGACAAACTTAATATATTTCGCCGCCCCTCTGCCAAGCTCGGGAGACGACACGTTGATGTCTGCTTAACTCTGCTCGCTCAGCTAATTACTTTGTTGGGGGTCCACTATTTGCTGAAGGGTGAACTTACACTGCATTGGCTCGCCTTCTGCTTGCGGCTTTTCCTCGTCAAAATCGAAGATCATGATGGCGCAGTTGGGGAGTTTTGCTGGGAGCTCGAAGCCCTCTGGGGCTGCAGCCTTGATGAATTGGCGGCTGGCGCTGCCGTGGCTTACTGCTAGGAGGGTTTCGATATCCTCGGCGCCCATGATATTGGTGAGGGTGTCTACCATGCGCTCCTGCAGGGCATGGCTTCCTTCTCCGCCAAATGGAATCAGGTCCTCGCCGGGGTCCCAGACGTCGGTGGGAAGGGCATCGTGGGGGCCTTCTTCGAAGGTGCCGTAGCTGCGCTCGATAATGCCTTCACAGGGCTCGACTGCTGCGTCCGGGACGAGGAGCTCGCATGCGACGAGACTTGCCGTGTCCATAGCTCGGCCTAAGGGTGATGAGACAACTTTGTCGGGGACGACGCCGTGGGCCTTGAGCCATGCGGCTGCCATTCCCGCTTGTTTGCGGCCCAGGTCGGTCAGCGGTGAATCGCAGCGGCCCTGGACCAGATTTTTGACGTTGAACTCCGTCTGACCGTGGCGGAGTAGATACAGTTTCTTCATGCTCTCCCCTTCTGCATAACCTGCTTTGCCGGCACAGCCCTACTCGTGGGTATGTCCTACGTAGTCTTCGTCGATCGTAATCTTGGCAATCGACTTGGGATATTCCGATTCGACCCGTTGTGCCAGCGCGTGCTTTAAGTCTTCGGCACTCATCTGCAGATCCGAGGGACGCACGCAGTCAAAGATCACGTTGGTGTGCGTAGGACCCGGCACACAGCGTAGGTCATGAATCGAGAGGCAGTTATCGATCTCCTGAGCCATGGCGTGAATGCGCAAGCGCATGCTCGCCACCTTGGGGTCATCGGTCACGATGGGATCGTAGTGAAGCGTGACGATCATGCCGTCTTCGTCCCTAAACGACTGCTCGATGTTATCGAGCGTGTCGTGGCTTTCCAGCGGGCTGGCCTCGGCCGCCATCTCGGCATGCGCACTTGCAAACTTCCTGCCCGGGCCGTAGTCGTGAACCATCAAATCGTGAACGCCCAAAACGCCGGGATAGCTCATGATCTTGTCTCGAATGTGCTTGACCAGCTTAGGATCGGGCGACTGGCCCAAAAGCGGGCTCACCGTATCCTGGATGAGTTCAAAACCGCTCCAGCCAATATAGGCGCCAACGGCAAGGCCAACCCATGCGTCAAGATTGATGTGCGTCACCTGCGAAACAATCGCACATGCCAGCACGGCGCCTGTGGCAAGGACATCGTTCTTGGAATCCTGCGCGATCGCATGCAGCGTCTCGGACTCAATGCGATCGCCGAGCTTTTGGTTGAGGGCCGCCATCCAGAGCTTTACGACCATCGAAAGTGCCAGGACTGCCACCAGGGCAAGCGAGAACTCGACAGGCTCCGGGTTGACAATACGCTCCACCGAGGACTTCACCAGTTCGATGCCAATAAGCAGCACGAGCGCCGCCACGACCAGACCCGAGAGATACTCGTAGCGGCCATGTCCGTAAGGATGCTCGGGGTCCGCCGGCTTGCTCGCCAGCTTAAAGCCCAGCACGCTCACGATATTCGAGCTGGCATCGGACAGGTTGTTCATGGCATCCGCCACAATCGAAACCGATCCCGACAGCACACCAATTGCGCCCTTCGCAGCACAAAGCGCAACATTAGCGAGAATACACACCATGCCCGTCAACGTGCCCACGCGCGCACGGTCGCCCTGCGCACGACGAACGATCCACTCGACCATCTTCATCAGCCCCCACGGTACTGCCTATATATATCTATTGCTCAAACGGATTGTAGTGTAGCCACTTTGTCCTTCAGATACAAAAAGGCCGCGACCCACACGGGCCACGGCCTTGGAGCATGGCAAAGGAATCGTCCTTGTGTCGCACAGGTTTACGCGCTTACTTCGGCCACGCTCTTCGAGGTTTCGGGTGAATCGGCTCCGTCCCCCATCGTCTGTCCCTTCGCCGGCACCACGCCAAAGCAGTAGCTCAGCGCCGCAGACACCGCAAATGCCACACCGCCGGCAGCGCAGCACCACAGCAGGTTCGAGATGCCGCCCGTGGCAAAGCCAATGACCATGAGGACATTCGTCATGCCGATGGTATAGGCCGTAACGTGGCCCACGGCTGCAACAAGGCCTCCGACGGCGCCGCCAATGGCCATGCACGTCAGGCACCTGCCATATTTAAAGCCGCAACCGTACAGCGCCGGCTCGCTTACGCCGCCAAGAACGCCCGAGATTGAGTAGCCCAGCATGAGCGCCTTCTCGTCCTTATCCGCAACGCGGAGCGACGCGCCAAAAGGCATGCCCCAAACGGCGAACGTCGCCATCGTCGCGGCAATCAGGATGCACGAATCCGTTCCCACACTCATAAACTGCGCGTACGCAAGCGATAGAACGACGTTGCTGACGCCCGCTATCTTTAGGAACTCCCAGCCCGCGGCAAGCCCCATGAGCGTGAGCAGCGACACGATGCCACCGGAATTGCCAAGCATAAACATAAGCTGGCCCAACAGCATGCCCAGATAGCTGCCCGCTGGTGCCGTAATACACAGCGAAACCGGAACCATGACAAGCATGGTCGCAAACGGAACAAACGAAAACGCCACGGCCCTAGGGATAACGCGCTTAAAGAAACACTCCACTCGCCATAGCACAGGCACCGAAAGGAGAACTGGAATAACAGTCGTCGTGTAATCGTTGACCGGCGCGGGAAGCAGACCATACACGGAAGTCATCGATGCCCCCGTCGTCGATGCGGCATCGACGAGCTTAAGCAGATCGGGCGCAATCAATACGCCGCCCAGCATCATGCCCAGCTGCTCCGAGCAACCGAGCTGGCGGGCGGCCGCCCAACCAAGATAAATGGGCAAAAAGTAGTAGCCGGCGTTATAGAGCCAACTGTAGAACAGGCGATAGATTTCGGAATCGGCAGACCACAGGCCCAGCATGCCTTCGCCCATAATGACGGCGACGGTGCGGAACAACGCCGCGCAGACAATAAACGGCAGCGCCGACATCATGCTTTTGGACAGATAGTCCACCACGGCCATGGCGTTTGATGAAACCGACGTTGTAAACGAGGTGTTAGAAACTTGTAGCATGGAACGCCTTTCCCAATATGACATGCGGGCTGTCCCTTTGTCACATCGTGCGGTATCGACCGATTGCGCGGTACTTTTCGTAGCGGAGGTTTGTGAGGGTCGCGTCGTCGAGCTGCCCAAGCGTATCGAAGGCATCAAATGCCGAGGACATGACGGCACCGGCGATCTCCTCATGCGACAGGCCCTTATCGTCAACAATGCCGTCGATGATGCCGAGCGCCAGCAGATCGGGGGCCGTGAGCTTAAGCGCCTCGGCGGCCTCATCCGCACGCTCGGTATCCTTCCACAGGATCGACGCACAGGCCTCGGGGCTCACGACTGAATAGGCCGAGCTCGAGAGCATCAGGATGCGGTCGGCCACGGACAGCGCCAGCGCGCCACCAGAGCCGCCCTCGCCTGTCACCACCGAGACAATCGGTGTCTTAAGGCCGCTCATCTCCATGAGATTCTGAGCAATCGCCTCGCCCTGGCCGCGCTCCTCGGCACCGATGCCGCAAAACGCGCCCGAAGTATCGACCAGGCACAGAACCGGTCGACCAAACTTTTCGGCCTGGCGCATAAGGCGACGCGCTTTGCGGTAGCCCTCGGGATGTGCCATGCCAAAGTTGCGACGCATGCGCTCTTTGGTCGTGGTGCCGCGCTCGATGGCGATGACCGTTACGGGGCGCCCGTCTTTCCAGCCAATGCCAGCCACCACAGCGGCGTCGTCGCCAAAGTAGCGGTCGCCGTGCAGCTCCACAAATCCATCCAGGCCCAGCGAGATCATCTCGCCTGCCGTGGCGCGATCTGCCGAGCGGGTCTGTTTGACAATCTCGAGCGCGGTTTTTGGTGCGGCCGAGCGCTTGAACAAGTGTCCCACCTTTTTGCCGCGGCGACCCGAATGCACGATCTCATGCGGTGCCCCCAGGCCGGGCGCGTGCCCTTCGTGCAGCGCCAGCAGCTCGCCTACCGTGAGCGCAATCTCGCCACGCGGAACAACGGCATCGCAAAAGCCGTGCTCCAGCAAAAACTCGGAGCGCTGGAATCCCTTGGGCAGGCGCTTGTGCATGTTCTGCTCGATCACGCGCGGGCCGGCAAATGCCGTCAGGGCATCGGGCTCGGCCAGGATAATATCGCCCTCCATTGCAAAGCTCGCGGTTACGCCTCCGGTCGTGGGGTCAGTGAGCACCGTGATATACAGGCCGCCCGCCTCGCTATGGCGCCTAACCGCCGCAGAGATTTTGGCCATCTGCATGAGCGAGGTCACGCCCTCCTGCATGCGGGCGCCACCCGATACGGTAAAGCCAACGACCGGCAGTCCCAGCTCGGTCGCACGCTCAAATGTGCGGCAGATCTTCTCGCCCACCACGGAACCCATCGAGCCCATCATAAAGTTGGCGTCCATAAAGAAGAGCGCCGTATCGCAACCGCAGATTTTGCCCTTGCCGCACACAACGGCATCGCGCTCGCCCGAACGTTCGCTCACGCTCTTGAGCTTGTCGGCATAGCCGGGAAACGAGAGGAAGTCCTCCGGCGCCAGACTGGCATCCCATTCCTCAAACGTGCCCTCGTCAATCGTCATGCGCATGCGGTCGCGCCCGCTCACGCGAAAGTGTTTGCCGCAACGAGGGCAGACCTCGAGGTTGTCGTGCAGGCGCGCCTCATCGATCACGCGGCGGCACTCCGGGCACTTGATAAACACGTGGCGCGCGGGAAACTCGGCGCACGACTCGGTCATCGGTCCCTCGAGGACGTTGACCGTCTTCGCTTTTCTATTCATCAGCATAGAGATGCCCCATCAGATCGGTGTGATACATGCCCGACAAGAACTCGTCGTTTGCCAGCACGTCGAGCTGAAGCTCGCTGTTTTCGCTCACGCCCTCAATCACGAGCTCGCCCAGGGCCGAGCGCATCTTGCGAATGGCGCCGTCACGCGTGGGCGCACACACGATGAGCTTGCCAAGCATGGAGTCGTAGTACGGCGGAACTTTAGCACCGGTAAACATGGCGGAATCCCAGCGCACGCGCGGACCACCCGGCACACGCAACGCGGTGACCGTTCCGCATGACGGCAGAAAATCCGGCGTTTCGGCATTGATGCGGCACTCCATGGCGTGGTTGCGGACCGGCATGTCCTCCTGCTCAAAGGGCAGAGGCTGGCCGGCTGCCACGCGCAGCTGCCACTTGACCAAGTCGGTATCGGTCACAAACTCCGTAACCGGATGCTCCACCTGCAAGCGCGTGTTCATTTCCATAAAGTAGAAATTGCCGTCGTCCGAATACAGGAACTCGATGGTACCGGCTCCTTCGTAGCCGACGGCACGAGCCAGGTCACGCGCTGCCTTGTGCATGCGAGCACGAATGTCGTCGTGTCCGTCGAGGCACGGCGCGGGGCTCTCCTCGATTAGCTTTTGGTTGCGCCGCTGCACCGAGCACTCGCGCTCGCCGAGCGAAAACACATGGCCCTGCTTATCGGCCATAATCTGTACCTCAACGTGATGCGCCGGCGCGACGAACTTCTCCATGTAGCACTCGCCGTCGCCAAAAACGGCCTCGCCCTCGGCGCGTGCTTCAATAAAGGCCTTTGCCGCATCTTCCACGCGCTCGACCTTACGAATACCGCGACCGCCGCCGCCCGCACGCGCCTTAATGAGCACGGGGCAGCCAATGCGCTCAGCCTCGGCCGTTGCCTCCTCGGGACTTTTGAGCAAATCGCAGCCCGGCACGATGGGCACGCCCGCCGCGGCAGCCGTTCGACGTGCGGCGTCCTTGTCGCCCATGCTGTCGATCACCTTGGCCGAAGGACCAACAAACGCCAGGCCATACTTGTCGCAGTCGCGCACGAAGCTCGCCTTCTCGGAGAAAAAGCCATAGCCGGGATGAATTGCCTTAGCTCCCGACTTTACGGCACAGGTGAGCACAGCATCGTCGTTGAGGTAGCTCTCGGCAAGACGCGGACCGCCGATGCAATACGCCTCGTCGGCAAGCTGCACGTGCAGCGCGTCCGCATCGGCCGTGGAATAAACGGCGACGGTCTTGATGCCCATATCGCGGCACGCGCGGATAACACGGACCGCGACTTCGCCGCGGTTGGCGATGAGCACTTTGTCGAACATGAAGCCTTCCTTAACTTTCGTGCATGAGTGCAAAAGACATATCGGCGCGGCAGCAAACCTCACCGTTGACGCTCGCAGTACCCGTCGCAAAGCGGAACGGCCCGCGCGCACGCGTGATGGTGCACACCAGATCAACCGTGTCGCCCGGGCGCACCGGACGCTTAAAGCGCACCTTGTCCAGACTCGTGTAGAACGGCGTCGCGCCGCGCGCTTCCTCATCGCCCATCAGCAGCACGCAACAGTTTTGGGCGAGCATCTCGCACTGAATCACGCCGGGGACCACCGGGTTTCCCGGAAAATGCCCCTGCAAAAAGTACTCGTCGCCCGTAATCGTGATCTTGCCGTGGGCCTCGTCGCCCACCAGCTCGGCCTCGTCGAGCAAAAGCATCGGTTCGCGATGCGGCAACAGTTCCTTAAGCTCTTCTTTGTTCATGGATATCACCTATCCGATCCTCATGAGGCAGCTGCCAAACTCCACGAGGTCGCCGTCGGCCACGCAGATCTCGAGCACCTCGCCGTCTGCCTCTGCCGTTACCTCGTTGAGAACCTTCATGGCCTCGATGATGCAGAGCGTCTCGCCGGCCTTGACCTTAGAGCCCACGTGCACAAACGGCTCGTCGCCCGGCGCCGGGGCAGCATAGAAAACGCCGACCATGGGAGCGGTCACCTCGGTGCCCTTGGGCTCCGGTGCGGCGGCAGGTGTCTGCGCGGCGGGCTCCGGTGCGGCAGGCGCGACTGTGGGAGCTGCAACTGGAGCGGCCATAGCGCTCGGCATGGGCATGGGCACGGCAACCGGCTGTGCGGCGCTCGCGCGCTCGAGTTCGACCGCGGTGCCATCGGGCTCCTCAACGCGCACGCGCGTGAGGCCGCGGTCCTCCATCACATCGGCTATCTCGGCAAGTCTTTTGGAATCCATGCTCTAGCTCCTCGTATATCTACGCAGCGCGATGGCGGCGTTGTGCCCGCCAAAGCCTAGGTTGGTCGAAAGCGCCCAGGTAAGGTCGGCGCGAACCGCGCGATTGGGCGTGTAGTCAAGATCGCAGGCGGGATCGGGCGTGTGGTAGTTAATGGTCGGAGGCACCACGCCCTGCTCGAGCGCCATGGCACAGGCCATGACCTCGATGGCACCCGTGGCACCGATCATGTGGCCGGTCATCGACTTGGTCGACGAGACGTGCGCGGCGCGCGCCGCGTCCTCGCCGAGCGCTCGCTTGATGCCCGCCGTCTCGGACGAATCGTTGAGCTTGGTCGAGGTGCCGTGGGCATTGATGTAGAGACCCTCGGAAGGCTTGACGTCACCCTCGGCAACCGCCAGCGATATCGCGCGGGCAATGCCGGCAGCCTCGGGATCGGGGCTCGTGATGTGATAGGCATCATCGGTGTTGCCGTAGCCCACGACCTCGGCATAAATGTGCGCACCGCGCGCCTGCGCATGTTCCATGCTCTCGAGCACGAGCACGCAGGCGCCCTCGCCCATCACAAAGCCGTCGCGGTCTGCATCGAACGGGCGGCAAGCCGTCGCGGGATCGGGGTTGGTGGTCAATGCGCGGCAGGACGTAAAGCCCGCAACGGCATCGGGGATAATGGCCGCCTCGGCGCCGCCCGCGAGAATCGCGTCGGCATAGCCGTGCTTGATGGCGCGGAACGCCTCGCCCACCGCATGGGCCGAGGTCGCGCACGCGGTCACCACGGGCAGGGTCGGGCCCTTTGCCTTGTGGCGGATCGCGATATTGCCCGATGCCATGTTGGGGATCATCATCGCGATCATATAGGGCGATGCGCGGCGGGGCCCACGGTCGGCAATCGTATGGACGTTGTCGACGAGTGTCTGCATGCCGCCCACACCCGAGCCCACGTAGACGCCCAGGCGCTCGCGATCGACGGCGCCTTCGATATCAAAGCCTGCATCGTGCATGGCCTCGTCCGAAGCCGCCAGTGCAAACTGAACGCAGGGGTCCAGGTGCTTGGCGTCACGCTTGCCAAAGTACTCGCTGCCGTCAAAGCCCTTGACCTCGGCCGCCACCTTGACGGCAAACGCATCGGTATCGAAGTGCGTGATCGGGCCGATGCCGCACGTGCCGGCGCACATGGCCGCCCAGGTGGCAAGCGCGGTGTTGCCGAGCGGCGACACGGCACCGATGCCGGTGATTGCAACTCTCTGTTCCATCATGGTCTCCTCATTCAAGCCGTTGTTCGGCCCTGGTTTCTACATCGCCATTCCGCCGTCGACGCGCACGACCTCGCCCGTAATGTAGGCAGCCGCATCACTCGCCAAAAAGCGCACCACGCCGGCCACTTCCTCGGGGCGCGCCATGCGCCTCAGGGGAATCTGCTCCTCGCACGCCGCACGCACCTTATCCGATAGCTTTGCCGTCATATCGGTCTCGACAAACCCGGGTGCGACCGCGTTCACTCGTACGCCGCGGGGCGCAAGCTCGCGCGCCACCGCCTTGGTCAGGCCGATCACGCCCGCCTTGGAGGCAGCGTAGTTGGCCTGCCCGGCATTGCCCATCAGGCCCACAACCGAGCTCATGTTGACGACGCAACCGCCGCGCTGGCGCATAAAGGTCTTGGTGAGTGCGCGCGTCGTGTTAAACGTTCCTTTAAGATTGACATCGAGCACGCGATCGAAGGCGTCATCGCCCATGCGCATGAGCAGGCCATCGCGGGTGATGCCAGCGTTGTTGACGAGCGCCCAAATGGGGCCAAAGTCGTTGAGGACCGCTTCCACGCACGCGTTGACGGTAACGGGGTCGGCCACGTCGCATTGATATGCGCGTGCCGCGGCGCCAGCCGCCTCGCAGGCTTCGCACGTCTCGCACGCCGCATCGACGCTGCCGGCATAGACGACGGCAATATCAAAGCCGTCCTCCGCCAGACCGACAGCGCAGGCGCGGCCGATACCCCGCGAGCCGCCCGTGACCAGTGCCACGCGACGTGAGTCGTTGCGCTCGAGCGCGCCGTTGTTCAAGTTGCCCATGTCATTCCTTTCGGGTTACAGCCCTGTGGACTATGCGAGCTCGTCGGCAATAGCTGCGACCTGCTCGGCCGTTTCGCACGAATACACGCGAACGTCGCTCAGCGTACGCTTGACCAGGCCCGACAGTGTTTTGCCAGGGCCGACCTCAATAAACGTGTCGATGCCCTGATCCTGCAGAGTATGCAGCGTGTCGACCCAGCGCACGGGATGGCTCACCTGGTTGGCCAAGACATCCGATGCTGCTCGCGGGTCCGCCGGATAGGGCGCCGCCGTCATATTTGCCATGACCGGAATTAGCAGCGGAGACGGCGCGTGGCCGGCTTGGATATACGTCGCCAGTCCCTCAGTCGCCTCGGCCATATAGGGGCTATGGAATGCACCCGACACCGCGACCTTCATGGCCCGGCCACCAGCCTCTTTTACCAAGGCGTCGAGCTCCTGCAGCGCCTCGGGCGCTCCGGCAACAACCGTCTGCTGCGGGCTGTTGTAGTTGACCGGCCAGCAATCCTCGCCGGCCTGCGCAGCCAGGTTCTCGACTTGCGCCGCATCAAGCTTGATGACGGCGCGCATACCGCCGGGGTGACGCTCGGCAGCCGCGGCCGTCAGCGCCGCGCGCTCGCACACGAGCTCAAAGCCCGCTCGCGTATCGAACGCTCCTGCAAAGGTGAGCGCGGCGACCTCGCCCAGCGAGAATCCCGCACAGGCGGCAGGCGCCACGCCGCGCTCGCGCAGTGCGGCAGCCGCTGCCAGGTCATGAACGAACACGCAAGGCTGCGTATTCTCGGTCTGCGAGAGCTCCTCCTTGGAGGCGCTCCGGCACTGCTCGCTCGTCCCCGGGCGCACCTCATCGGCAATGGCGAACACCTCGGCGGCCGCCGGCGATGTCTCGATCAGATCGACGCCCATCGCGGGGTGCTGGGCACCCTGGCCGGCAAACAAAAACGCTACGCCACCCATGCGCACGCACCCTTCAGGACGTGCTCGGCGCCATCGACCAGGTCGTCAACGATTTCGCGTGCGCTCTTGCGCTCGTTGACCATGCCGGCAATCTGTCCACACAAAAACGAACCCTCTTCGTAGTTGCCGTCCTTGGCGGCCTTACGCAGCGCACCGGTTCCCATAGCACCGAGCTCCTCGGCACTCGCACCGGAACCCTCGCTCTTGGCATAGGCGTTGGTGAAGGGGCTCTTGAGGGCGCGCACTGGATGCCCCGTCGAGCGACCGGTCGCACGCGTCGAAGTGTCGTTGGCCTTCAGGACCATCTCTTTGTACTGCTCCGAGACGGTGCACTCGTCTGCGACCAGAAAGCGCGTACCCACCTGGACGCCGGCAGCGCCCAGCATAAAGGCGGCCGCCACGCCGCGGCCGTCGGCAATACCGCCGGCAGCCACGACGGGAATGTCGACCGCATCGACGACCTGCGGTACCAGTGCCATCGTCGAGGTCTCGCCAATATGGCCGCCCGATTCGGTGCCCTCGGCAACAACCGCCGTGGCTCCACGACGCGCCACGAGACGGGCGAGCGCCACCGAAGCCACAACGGGGATGACCTTGATGCCCGCATCGTTCCAAGCTTTCATGTACTTGGTGGGATTACCGGCACCCGTCACGACGACCGGCACTCGCTCGTCAATCACGACCTGCGCGACCTCGTCGGCAAACGGGCTCATGAGCATGACGTTGACGCCAAAGGGTTTATCCGTCCTGGCGCGCAGCTCGTGAATCTGGTCGCGCAGCCAGTTGGCGTCGGCGTTCATGGCCGCGATAATCCCTAAGCCACCCGCCTCGGACACTGCGGACGCCAGCGACGCATCGGCAATCCAGGCCATACCGCCCTGGAACACGGGCTTTTCGATGCCGAGCAGATCGCAGAGAGGAGTCTTGAGCATCTCTACTTCTCCAATGCCGCCTCGACCGTATCGGCGAACTCGCCGACCGTCTTGGGGTTCTCCTCGGTATCGAGCTGAATGCCAAACTCGTCCTCGACGGCGACGAGGATCTCGACAGTACCCAGACTGTCGAGACCAATCTCCTCGAGCGTGGACTCGGGCTTCATCTCGACATCGTCAAGACCGGCGGTCTCGCGGATAACGTCGCAAACGCGCTCGAAGGTCTTCTGATCTGCCATGGTAGTTCTCCTTTGTTTGTGCCCTAGGGGCTTTTTTTCCTATGTGCGACTACTTCCAACGAAGCAGATAGCCACCTATATCCAGACCGGCGCCAAATCCAACCAAGGCGATGGTGTCGCCCGTGTGAAGTGCACCGGCGTTTGCCAGCCGGTCGAGGGCAAGCGGAATGCATGCGCTCGAAATGTTGCCGGTCTCGCGCAACGTGCGAACCACGCGCTCGTCCGGCACGCCCAGGCGCTTGACAGCCTGGCTCAGGATTCTTTCGTTAGCCTGATGGAATACAAAATGATCGATATCTTCGACCGAAATGCCCGCATCGCTCGCAAGCTTATGGACCGTGTCGCAGATGGCGTTGACGCCGAACTTGAACACACGGCGGCCATTCATGGACAGCACGCTCTCGCTATCTGCGGAAGCCTTAAACGGCGAGGTGCCGACTAGACCAGGAACGCGCAACGTCTCGACGTCGGGCGCCGTCGAAAGCTCAACGGCAAGGGGGCTGTCTCCCCCAGCCTCAATCACTGCGGCGCCTGCCCCATCGCCAAAGAGCACGCAGGTGGCACGGTCGGTCCAGTCGAGCGCGCGCGTCATCTGCTCGGCAGCAACGACAAGCACGCGCTCGGCACGGCCGCGGGCGATATAGCCCTCGGCGACATCGAGCGCAAATACGAAGCCGGCACAAGCCGCCGAGACATCGAAGGCAGGGCACGTCGCGCCTAGTCGCTCAGCAACGGCACACGCCTCAGCGGGAACAAGGTGGTCACCCGTCGTCGTCGAGCAGACGATCAGATCCAGCTGGCTCGCGTCGATTCCGGACACCTGGAGTGCCCGCTCGCTCGCCGCTACGGCAAGGTCGTCAAGTGACTCGGTGGTGCAGACGTGGCGGCTCTTGATACCTGTGCGGGTAAAAATCCACTCATCCGAGGTATCGAGGAACTCAGACAGCTCGTCATTGGAAACACTGCGCTCAGGAAGCGCCGAGCCTGTTCCAAGAATCGTGAAACCCATCACTAGCCTCCTTTGAGTTGTTGACGTGTTTACATCGACCAAGAGAGGATAACGCATTTCAGTCTTTGTTGACGTGTTAACATTAAATTGTCCAAATGCGACAAAGGCTTCACATTGTGTCTGTCTCTCGACACCATTGCGTTATTCACTTATCCATTAAGGAGGTAGCAGCCGTTATGGATGCCAAATTAACGATAGTCGACGTAACCGGATCGACCAACGATGACCTGCTCGAAGCAGGAAAACAGGGAGCGCCGCACGGCACAGGACTTGCCGCCCGGGCTCAGACAGCAGGACGCGGTCGGCGCGGCCACAAATGGGATTCAACCGCCGGTAACCTATTGCTTTCGATTGTCCTGCGTCCACGCGTTAATCCTGCAAAGTACTCTGGTCTTGCCGCCGTCAGCGGCCTAGCGGTGCTCGAGGCACTCGAAAAGCAGGGACTTGCAAACGAGATTGGCCTCAAATGGCCCAACGACCTTGTCGCGCGAGGGCGCAAGCTTGGCGGCATTCTGGTCGAAGCCGCACGCGATAACGAAGGCAAACCTTTCGCCGTCTGCGGCATTGGTGTCAATGTGAACTATGTGCCCTCGGAGGTTCCCGATGGTGGCCTGCCGGCAATCGGTCTCTCGGATCTCAACGAGAGCGTTCCCGCCGTCGATGTGTTACTCAAAGAGGTCTATCACACCGTCGTAAACGCCGTGGACACGTGGGCGGATCTGCTCAATGCCATGGAAGAAAACGCCGGACCGCTCGCGCCCGTCCACGACGAATATGTCGCACACCTCAATTGGATTGGGGAGCACGTTATCGCCCGCTCCCCCGCTGGAGACGAGCTTGCACGAGGCATCTTTAAAATCGTCGATGACTCTGGTCGCGCGTGTATAGAAACGGAAGACAGCTTGCGATCCTTCCATTTTGAGGAGGCATCCCTGCGCCCCTTGAACGAATAGGGAGTCACAGACACCCATTCGGCTGCATTATCCGGGCCCCAAAGGCCACCATTCAAAACAAAAGAGCCCCGCTACCGTAATGGCAGCGGGGCTCTGTAAGCTATGAGCGATATCGCTTAGAGCTTGATGTCGATGTCGACGCCAGCGGGAAGGTCGAGACGCATGAGCGAATCAACGGTGCCCGAGGTGGGGTCGAGGATGTCGATGAGGCGCTTGTGAGTGCGCATCTCGAACTGCTCACGGGAGTCCTTGTTCACGTGCGGCGAGCGGATAACCGTGTACAGGTTGCGCTCGGTGGGCAGGGGGACAGGACCGGAAACGCGAGCGCCGGTCTTCTGAGCGGTCTCGACGATGAGCTTCGCGGACTGATCGACGACCTCGTGATCATAGCCCTTGAGGCGAATGCGGATCTTCTGGGTAGCCAACTTAAACCTCCAAAGAGTGCGAGAGATGTTCTCGCGGATTACGTAACAGGGAGCTCGAACTTAGGCGTTCTTGCTCATGACCTCGTCCACGATGGACTTGGGCGCGGGCTCATAAGAGTCGAACTGCATCGTGTAGGATGCACGGCCCTGGGTCTGGGAGCGAAGGTCGGTAGCGTAACCGAACATCTCGCCCAGCGGCACCTTGGCACGGATGAGCTTGCTGTTCTTGCGATCCTCCATACCCTCGATCTTGCCGCGGCGACCGGAGAGGTTGCCCATAACGTCGCCCATGTACTGCTCGGGGGTCTCGACCTCGACAGCCATGATCGGCTCGAGCAGCTGCGGATCGGACTTCTTGAGGGCGTCCTTGATAGCCATGGAACCGGCGATCTTGAAGGCGGCCTCGGAGGAGTCGACCTCGTGGTAAGAACCGTCGAACAGGGTGACCTTAACGTCGAGGACCGGGAAGCCGGCGATAACACCGGTGTTCAGGGCCTCCTGGATGCCCTTGTCGATGGACGGGATGTACTCCTTGGGCACGACGCCGCCGACGATAGCGTTGACGAACTCGTAGCCGAAGCCCTCCTCCATCTTCTCGAGCTTGATGACGGCGTGGCCGTACTGACCGCGACCGCCGGACTGACGGACGAACTTGCCCTCAGCCTTCTCGACGTCGTGACCAGCGGTCTCGCGGTAGGCGACCTGGGGCTTACCAACGTTAGCGTCAACTTTGAACTCACGGAGCAGACGGTCAACGATGATCTCGAGGTGCAGCTCGCCCATGCCGGCGATGATGGTCTGGCCGGTCTCGTGGTTGGTGGACACCTGGAAGGTCGGGTCCTCCTCGGCGAGCTTGGTCAGAGCCAAGGACATCTTGTCCTGCTCGGCCTTGGTCTTGGGCTCGATGGCAACGTCGATAACGGGCTTAGCGAACTCGATCTTCTCGAGGACGATCTCCTTGCCCTCGGCGCACAGGGTGTCGCCGGTGGTGGAGTTCTTGAAGCCGACGCAAGCGACGATGTCGCCGGCGGCAGCGTCGTCACGGTCGATACGCTCGGCGGCGTTCATCTCGAGGATGCGGCCGAGGCGCTCGCGCTGACCGTTGGAAGCGTTGACCACGTAGGAGCCGGACTCGGCGCGGCCGGAGTAAACGCGGACGTAGGTGAGCTTACCGACGAACGGGTCGGTCATGATCTTGAAGACCAGGCCGGAGAAGGGCTCGTCGAAGGAAGGATGACGCTGGATCTCCTCGCCGGTGTCCGGATCGGTACCGGTGACGGCCTCGACGTCGAGCGGGCTGGGCAGGTAGTCGACGACAGCGTCGAGCAGCTCCTGGACGCCCTTGTTCTTGTAGGCGGAGCCCACGAAGACGAGGTTGAGCTCGTTGGCCAGAACGCCCTTGCGCAGAGCAGCCTTGAGCTCCTCGACGGTGAAGTCCTCCTCCATGAGGATCTTCTCCATGAGCTCGTCGTCAAAGCTGGCAGCAGCGTCGAGGAGCTCCTCGCGCTTGGTGGCAGCGATGTCGGCAAACTCAGCCGGGATCTCGTCCATCGGCTCGGGGTAGGTCATGCCCTTCTCGTCGGCCTTGAAGTCCCATGCAGTCATGGTAACGAGGTCGATGACGCCCCAGAAGTTGTCCTCGGCGCCCATCGGGACCTGAGCGGCCACGGCGTTAGCGTCGAGACGATCCTTCATGGTCTCGATAGCGTTGAAGAAGTCAGCGCCCACGCGGTCATACTTGTTGATGAAGGCAATACGGGGGACGTTGAAGGTAGAAGCCTGACGCCAAACGGTCTCAGACTGGGGCTGAACGCCGGCAACGGCGTCGAAGACGGCGACAGCGCCATCGAGGACGCGCAGGCAGCGCTCGACCTCAGCGGTGAAGTCAACGTGGCCCGGGGTGTCGATGATCTGGATGCGGTAGTCCTTACCGTCCTTGTTCCAGAAGCACGTGGTAGCAGCGGAGGTAATGGTTACGCCGCGCTCCTGCTCCTGAACCATCCAGTCCATGGTGGCAGCGCCCTCATGGACCTCACCGATCTTGTGGGTCTTACCGGTGTAGTAAAGAATACGCTCGGTCGTGGTGGTCTTACCGGCATCGATGTGGGCCATGATGCCGATGTTACGGGTATCGGAAAGCTTGTACTTAGGCTTAGCCATGTTAGTTCCTTACCTTAACTTACCAACGATAGTGAGAGAACGCGCGGTTGGCCTCGGCCATCTTGAAGACGTCCTCACGCTTCTTGACGGAAGCGCCCAGGCCGTTGGAAGCATCGAGGATCTCGTTGGCGAGACGCTCGGCCATGGTCTTCTCCTTGCGAGCGCGGGAGAAGTTGACGATCCAGCGGATACCCAGAGCGGTGGAACGACGGGAGTTGACCTCCATCGGGACCTGATAGGTAGCGCCACCGACACGCTTGGGCTTAACCTCGAGCGTGGGCTTGACGTTGTCCATAGCCTTCTTGAAGGTAGCGAGAGCGTCGCCACCCTCGGACTTCTCGGCAACGATCTCGAAAGCGGTGTAAACGATGCGCTCAGCGGTGGCCTTCTTGCCGTCAAGAAGGACCTTGTTGATGAGCTGAGTCACCAGGCGGTTGTTGTAAACGGCGTCAGGCTGAACCTCACGACGATTAGCTGCTGCACGACGCGGCATGTGAATCTCCTTAAGTGTCTACCGTGCGGCGCTTAGGCGGCACACGGCGAAAGTATCAAAACGTTATCTGGCTTATTTAGCCTTGGGGCGCTTAGCACCGTACTTGGAACGGGCCTGCATACGGTTCTGGACCGGAGCAGCGTCGTAGGCGCCACGGATGACGTGATAACGGACACCAGGGAGGTCACGGACACGACCGCCGCGGACGAGCACGATGGAGTGCTCCTGCAGGTTGTGGCCCTCACCCGGGATGTAAGCAGTAACTTCGATGCCGTTGACAAGGCGAACACGGGCAACCTTACGAAGAGCCGAGTTCGGCTTCTTGGGGCTCGTGGTGAAGACGCGGGTGCACACGCCGCGCTTCTGGGAGTTGTGCTGCAGAGCAGCGTTCTTGGACTTCTTGGGCACGGAACGACGGCCCTGGCGAACCAGCTGGTTAATAGTAGGCAAAGCGTACTCCTTCTCGAATGATTCCAGCTTTCTGTAAAGTGCAACGGCTTGAATCGAGGGGTCAGCATCCCCCTACGAAACACGCAGTTCGATAGGATACGTGGCGTTAGCTGTGCCGTCAACAGACCACGCCGCCGGGCGTATCCCAAAATGAGCATATTTCCGCAAAGCCTACACAAAAGGAATCCCCTTCTGTGCGCGGGGGCGGATTCCCGGCCCGGGCGGCACAGGGGTTAAGTTTGCTGCTCTACAGTCCTGGCTCGCACGGAGGCCACATTAAGTGGCCTCCGGCTCGTGCGGAACTCGCGACAAACTTAAAACCTGGGCCGCCCGGGCCGGGGATCCGACGTGCTCGTCGGGGCAACGTTCCCTGCCAAAAAGGGACAGGTTAATTTTGGTCGGTTTTATCTGGGAAACGTGGCCGATTACGGTAGCCAGTATCTTTTTGCAGCATCTAGATCGACGACGTTTTCGGAAGTGCGGAGAAAATTCGCAAACCTCCAAGCAGACCGGCATATTTAACGACAAAACCGCAGCTCAGCAGTGGGTCAAATTTTAGGTGTGCTTAACGGTTCTGAGTTTTTCACCGCACTTCCGATGACCAGATGAATAGCGCCCGATCCAACCATCCATGTTTCGCAAAATAGGCCGCTTCCCCTAGTAGGAAGCGGCCCCAAATCTTACGAATAGACGATGGTAAAGGGCTCTTTCGTTTCGGTCTCCCCTGTTGATGTATACCTCACAATTTCAAGGGTTACCGAGACAACTTGATCGACATCAATCAACTTCGTTGGCACCCAGATGTTCTCTCCGCTATTGCGCCCATAAGAAAAATATAAGTTGAACACCCCTGCGTCGTCATCTTCGATAATCTGCTCCAATCCATCCTTGTAGCTGACGGTCAGCTTATTATCAACTGCTTCATAGCCCAAATCATCGATGTGTGTCTGGATGGAAAACGGGCTAATTTCAAGAGGCGAGTCACCGGAGCGGAGTTCCTTTGTATCGACGTACGCTCCAACGCTAAACTCGGGCGTCGATGCTTCAAACCGCCTCGCACTCTCACCTTCGCCCTCGGTCCACGAGATATTCCAGGTGACCGCATGTTGAAAACCTCGCTCGCGATCCATAGAAGCAAAGTACATCGTGCCATTAATGACCGTGTCGCTTGATGTGTCCTTATCAATGGTGCAGCGTGTATCAGCCCATTCCTCGCCGAAGTTCATGCTGGGCGTGCCGATGCCTTGTTCTTCTTCACCATAGAGAACAAGTTCGCCTGTCTCTGCTGCCGGCTTGTAGTAGTTAACACCATTTGGATTGGACAACGTAAACGTCACGGCACCGCAACCGTTTTTATCGATAGCCATATCATGAATGTCGAGTGTATAGCCGTTGCCCTCGACGGACAGATTGACCTTCTGTACTGAACCCTCCAAGCTTTGGGGCGCGATACCATCACCAAACTCTCTGGTGTAGGTATATTTAGTCCCCGACGAGCCACCGTTGGTCCAGGTAATGGACTCTCCGTTGCCATGGTTTCCCCAGGCAGAGGCAAAATAACTGGAATTGACGACGGCGTAGGCGACCCCTCCGGTCGCCAGCACTCCGGCAAGGCATCCGATCACGGCAACATACAGAGGCTTCGCGTGACCCTTTCGGCGAAGCGGCTCACCAGCAGCGGCATAAAGAACACGGTCAGCAAGATCGCTATCGGCTTGGACGGACTCGAAGGCCTGCTTGATTTGGTTGGATTTCACGGTCGCCCTCCTCTAGGATGAACTTGAGTTTCGATCTGCCGCGAGCTAAACGCGTTCGAACGGTCGCGGCTGGTACGTGCAGCAACTCGGCAATCTCTGAAGTCGAGAAGCCCAAATAGTAATAGAGCACGATGGGGATACGGAATCGTTCCGGAAGCCGCATGACATCTGACAGGACGGCCTTGGTCTCATCCTGCGCTGTCGAAAGCGACTCGGCCAGGTTCTCAATATCCTCTACACGCCTCCATGGCTTTCGAAAGAGCGATTTACATTCATTGATCGTGACCCGGATAAGCCAACGGCGAAGATGTTCCCAACTTTCAAAGTGTCCATCGCTTTTAAGCAACTTAAGAAAGACATCTTGGGCAATATCGTCGGCATCGGCACGATCGCGCAGGTACGTCAATGCGATTCGAAACACGACATCCCGGTGATCTTCAACCGCCTGTCTAAAAGCTTGTTCTTCCATAATCACCTCCCGGTGACGGTAATGATTCTCGATGAGGCCCTCACCATAGATACGTTTTGATCGAACGGAATGTTTCAAATTCAAGCAGGAAAAACCTACCAAAATAAACCTGTCCCTTATTGGCAAATCCCCAAGGAATCAGCGGAACGCAACAGGTTGAGCATACGCAAGCGAGCGGCCCCCAGAGCGTACAAGGTGGCATGAAAAAGGCAGGGCATTGACCTTTTGGTCATGCCCTGCCTTTTGAATGACAGATTGTAGCTCTGGGTGCCGCGCAGCGACGGAGGTCGCCGCCGTTCGTTAGAACGGCGGAACTAATTACTCCTCGTCGTTGTCCTTGGCCTCTTCGGCGTCGTCGGTGTCCACGAGCTGGTTGAGCAGCTCATCGAGAGAAGCCATGTCCTCGTTGATGACACCGTTGGCGGGAGCCTTCTTGTCGTCGATCGGGGCGCCCAGGAGCTCCTCGTCGGCGTCGGCGTGATGCGTCGGAGCGGAGGTACCCAGCAGGATATCGTCCGGACCGTCGGGGCTAAAGACCATCTGCAGCAGCTGCGAGAGGTCTTCCTCGTCGGCAACGTCGTCGTTGTTCTCGAGGATGTAGAGCAGATCGTGGGCCTCGAGGCCGTCACGGAGCTCCTCGATTGCCTTGGCACCGATACCATCGATGCGCAGCAGATCTTCCTCGGACTTGCCGACCAGGTCGCCGACCGTCTCGATGCCGACCTCGCTGAACTTGTTGGTCCAGCGCTGCGACACGCCCAGGTCGTCGAACAGGTACAGGCGAGCCTTCTCGGCGGAGATGGTGTGGCCGTTGCGGGTGAACGAGCCGTCAGCACCACCGAACTCGTCGTAGCCGGCCCAGTCGAGCTGCTGCGGGAGCTGCTCGTCCAGGTCCTTGAGCTCCACAGGAGCCCACTCGGGCAGCGACTTGGCGTTGGGCGAAGCCGGGCCGTCGATGTCCACGTAGCCGTCGGCCGTGCGATACGTCAGCTTGGCGTTGGCGTACGGCTTGAGGCCGGTACCAGCCGGGATCTTCTTACCGACAATGACGTTGGACTTAAGGTCGAGCAGGTGGTCGACCTTACCCTCGATGGCAGCCTCGGTAAGGACGCCAGCGGTACGGATGAACGAAGCGCTCGACAGCCAGGAGTCGATGTTAGACGCGACCTTGAGCGTACCCAGGATGACGGGCTCGGCCACGGGGGCCTGACCGCCCAGACGGGCAACGCGCTCGACCTCGTCGGCGAACTCGTAGCGGTCGACGTACTGACCAAGCAGGTACTTGGAATCGCCGGGGTTGGTGATCTGAACGCGACGCAGCATCTGACGTGCGAGCACCTCGATGTGCTTGTCGTTCAGGTCGACGCCCTGGCTGGTGTAGACGTCCTTGACGCTCTCGACGAAGGTGTGCATCGTCGACTCGATGTCGGTCAGCTTGCGCAGGTTGCGGAAGTTGACGAAGCCCTTGGTGATCTGATCGCCGGCGCGAACCTCGCAGCCGTCCTCGATCTCGGGCATAAAGCGCACCGAAGCGGGGACGCGACGCTCGTCGAGGACACGGGTGTGATCCTCGGAGTCGGTGAGCGTCAGCACGTACTCGGACTTCTCGGGCTTAATCGAGAGGTGGCCGGAGTACGGAGCCAGCTCGGCCTCGCGACCCAGGATCTTCTCGTTGACGTTGCCGACGATATCGAACATACGGCTGACCGTAGGCAGACCCTGCGTAATATCGTCGACGCCAGCGACGCCGCCGGAGTGAATGGTACGCATCGTCAGCTGCGTACCGGGCTCGCCGATGGACTGGGCGGCAATAATGCCGACCGCGGTACCGATGGCGACCGGACGACGGGTGGAAAGATCCCAGCCGTAGCACTTCTGGCACACGCCGTACTTGGAGCGGCAGGTAAGCAGCGCGCGAAGCTTGACCTTCTTGAGGCCGGCATCGACCATCTTCTGGATGTCGGCGACCTTCTCGATGTAGCCGTCCTGCTCAAAGAGCACGGTGCCATCAGGAGCCACGACGTCCTCGATGAAGCAACGGCCGACGAGGTCGGTGTTGAGGTCGGTGGTGCCGGGGATGATGAGGTTGTAGGTGACGCCCTCGTGCGTACCGCAGTCCTCCTCGCGGACGATGACGTCCTGGGCCACGTCGACCAGACGACGGGTCAGGTAACCAGAGTCCGAGGTGTGGGATGCGGTATCGACCAGGCCCTTACGGGCGCCGTAGGTCGAAATGAAGTACTCGAGCGGCAGCAGGCCCTCGCGGAAGTTCGCCTTAATGGGAAGGTCGATCGTCTCGCCGGACATGTCTGCCATCAGACCACGCATGCCGCCGAGCTGACGCAGCTGGGTCTTAGAACCACGGGCGCCGGAGTCGGCCATCATGTACAGCGGGTTCTCCTCGTCGAACATGTCGAGCATAAGCGCTGCGACCTTGTCGGTACAAGCGGTCCACTCGTTAACGACTTCGATGTGGCGCTCCGTCTCGTTGATGAAGCCCTCCTCAAAGTACTCGTTGATCTGGTCGACGTTGGCCTGGGCGCGATCGAGCAGCTCCTGCTTCTCGGCAGGGATGAGAGCGTCCCACACCGAGATGGTGAGGCCGGCGCGGGTAGCGTAGTGGAAGCCGGAGTACTTGATGGCGTCGAGGATCGGGCCGACCTTGGCCTCGGGGTAACGATCGCAGCAGTCCGCAACCAGCTTGGCCACGTCGCCCTTGACCATCTTGTAGTTCATGAACTCGTAGTCTTCGGGCAGGCACTGGCGGTTGAAGATGATGCGGCCGATAGAGGTCTCGAAGCGCGCGGTCTTATTGCCGGTGACATCGTAGTCGACGAACTCGTTCTTGCCGTTCTTGACGCGGAAGATACGGGTGCCGTCCTCATTGATGACATTGGCGTCGGCAGCGGACACGCGGACCTGGATCTTGGCCTGCATGTCGACCTCGGAGCGGCAGGCATAGGCGTGCAGCGCGTCATCGAAGCTCGAGAACACGTGGTTCTCGCCCGGCAGACCCTCGCGAACCTGGGTGAGGTAGTACACACCGATGATCATGTCCTGCGAGGGGATGTTGACCGGCTTGCCGGATGCCGGCGAGCGCAGGTTGTTCGCAGAGAGCATGAGCACGCGGGCCTCGGCCTGAGCCTGGCTGGACAGCGGCACGTGGACAGACATCTGGTCGCCGTCGAAGTCGGCGTTGAAGGGCGAGCAGACCAGCGGGTGCAGGTGGATAGCCTTGCCCTCGACCAGCACCGGCTCAAAGGCCTGGATGGACAGACGGTGCAGGGTCGGCGCACGGTTGAGCAGCACGACGCGGCCGTCGATGACCTCTTCGAGAATATCCCACACAAAGGTGGCACCGCGGTCGATAGCGCGC
>JAXJMO010000029.1:0-6065 GCA_036313175.1 Collinsella sp.
ATGTGGCCTTCGTCTTGCGCAGGACTGTTCGATATTTTGAGGAAGCACCCGCCCTGCCGGGGCTCCCGAGTTCCCGCTTACGAGAGCGACGTTCTCAGCAACTCGTTGAAGAGCTTCGGATTGCCCTTGCCGCGGCTCGCCTTCATGCACTGGCCCACCAAAAAGCCGATAACCTTCTGGTTGCCGTCACGATATTGCTGCGCCTGATCGGCACAGTTTGCCAGCACCTCGTCCACGATCGGCTGCAGCGCGCCGGCATCGCTCACCTGACGCATACCGCGCTCGTCAACGATCTTGTTGGGGTCGTCGCCGGTCTGGGCCATGGCCTCAAAGACCTCGTGCGCCTGGTTGGAGCTGATGGCGTCGGTCGCCAGCAGCTTGGCAAGAGCTGCCACCTGAGCCGGCGCGATGCCGGACTCGGCGAGCGACACGCCTGCGCCCTTAAGGTAGGCGATCATCTCGTTGACCAGCAGATTTGCGACCGTCTGGGCCTCCTTGCCAGCCATACCGGCAGCGGCAGCCTCAAAGAACTCGGCAAACTCCGGGTCGCCGGCAATCTGCTCGGCATCGGCCGCCTTAATGCCAAAGTCGGTCTCAAAACGGGCACGCTTGGCATCGGGCAGCTCGGGGATCTCGCCTCGGCAACGGTCGATGAACTCATCGTCCAGATCGAACGGCGCCAGGTCGGGATCGGGGAACAGACGATAGTCGTCTGCCGTCTCCTTGACACGCATGACCACGGTGCGCTTGCGGCTGGGCTCCCAGTGGCGAGTCTCCTGGTAGATGATGCCGCCCTCCTCGAGCACCTCGGCCTGACGGCAAATCTCGTAGGCAAGGCCGTCATGCAGGCTCTTAAACGAGTTGAGGTTCTTAAGCTCGGTCTTGGTGCCCAGCTTGGTCTCGCCGCGGCGGCGCAGCGACACGTTGCCGTCGCAGCGCATGGAGCCCTTCTCCATGGAGCAGTCCGAAATGCCCAGCGTCACAAAAATGCGACGGAGCTTCTCCATAAACAGGCGAGCCTCCTCAGGCGTGCGCAGGTCGGGCTCGGTGACAAGCTCAATCAGCGGCGTGCCGCAGCGGTTGTAGTCGACGAGCGACTCGGCAGCGGCGGTAATGCGGCCCTCGGCACCGCCCACGTGCACCATCTTGGCGGCATCCTCCTCCATGTGGATGCGCAGGATGCGGATGGGCACCGTGTAGGAACCGTCCTCGCGACGCTCGGGCATCTGCAGGTTGGACGCGTCATAGCTGGCCAGGTGGCCGGCGCGCTGGTTGCCCTCGCGCATGGTCGACGTCATGGACGTGGACAGGCCCTCGGCGTTGGCCGAAGCGCTCGCCAGGCTCTGGGCCTCGGCCTCGCCAAACGCGCAGTCGGGGCGCTCGGCGGCACCGCGACCGGTCACGTCCAGGTCCAGGTGGCCGTACATGGCAAAGGCGACCGGACCCTGCGTGGTCTGGAAGTTCTTGGCCATGTCGGGATAGAAGTAGTGCTTGCGGTAGAACATCGAGTGGCGCTGGATCTCGCAGTTGGTGGCGAGACCGGCCTTGACGATGCTCTCGATTGCCTTCTTGTTAGGCACCGGCAGCGCACCGGGCAGGCCCAGGCACACCGGGCACACGTTGGCGTTGGGCTCGTCATCGTGGCTGAGCTTGCAGTTGCAGAACATCTTGGTATCGAGTGCGGTGAGCTCGGTATGGATCTCCAGGCCGATCACGGCCTCCCAATCCTGCAGGACCTCGGAAAGCTCCTTCATTACAGCTCGCCTCCCTTCCCGGCAAAATCGGGCGCGACGGAAAGCGCGGGCGCACCCGTGGCGGCATCGGCAAAGCCGCGCTCCAGGGCGCGGGCAAACGTGAGCAGTTGACGGTCCTTAAACGCCGGACCAACCAGCTGGGCAGAAACGGGCAGCTGAGTATCCTCGCCCAGGCCCAGCGGCACCGAGATACCGCCGTTGCCGCAAATGTTGAGCGAGATGGTGTACAGGTCGGAGAGGTACATCTGCGTGGGGTCGCTGATCTCGCCAAACTTAAAGGCCGTGCGCGGCGAGGCGGGCATGAGGATGGTGTCTACCTTGGCATACGCAGCGTCGTAGTCCTGCGTGATGAGCGTGCGGGCCTTTTGCGCAGCGTAGTAGTACTTGTCGTACACGCCCGAGCTCAGCAGGTAGGCGCCGAGCATCTGACGGCGCTTGGCCTCGGCGCCAAAGCCGTGGGCGCGCGAAAGCGAGCTCTGGTCGGACAAGTTGGCGCAGCCCTCCTCCTGGTAGCCGTAGCGAATGCCGTCGAAACGGGCCAAGTTGGAGAACGCCTCGGCCGGGCCGATGACGTAGTAGGCGGCGATGGCGGCGTCCAGGTGCGGCAGGTCGACCTCGACCAGCTCGGCGCCCTGGTTCTGCAGCTCCTGGGCGGCGCGCTGAACAGCGGTCTTGACCTCGGGCGTCAAACCCTCGGCCTCCATAAACGCAGGGATGATGCCCACGCGCTTGCCCTCGATGCTGTCGTTGAGGTGCTCGGTAAAGTCGACGGCACAGTCCTGGCTGGTGCAATCGTACGGATCGTGGCCTGCGCCGGTAAGCGCGTTCATGGCCAGCGCAACATCCTCGACCGTGCGGCCAAAGGGGCCCACCTGGTCGAGCGACGAGCCAAAGGCAACCACGCCGTAACGGCTCACGGCGCCATACGTAGGCTTAAAGCCCACCACGCCGCACAGCGACGCCGGCTGGCGGATGGAGCCGCCGGTGTCCGAGCCCAGCGAGAGCGCGACCTCGCCCGCGGCGACGGCGGCAGCGGAGCCGCCCGAAGAGCCGCCGGGCACGCGCTCGGTATCCCAGGGGTTGTTGGTGCGGTGGAACGCCGAGCTCTCGGTAGAGCTACCAAAGGCAAACTCGTCCATGTTGGCCTTGCCCATGGGCAGGCAGCCGGCATCGAGCATGCGCTGAACGCAGGTGGCGGTGTAGACGCTCTGGTAGTCCTCGAGCATGCGGGAAGCACAGGTGGTGCGCGTGCCCACGAGGTTCATGTTGTCCTTGATGGCCAGCGGCACGCCCGCGAGCGGGGGCAGCGGCTTGCCTGCGGCACGGTCGGCATCCACGCGCGCAGCGGCCTCGAGCGCGAGCTCGGGCGCCACCTGCAGGAATGCCTGGACCCCTCCCTCGCGCGCCTCGATGGCGGCAAGGGAGGCCTGGGCCACCTCGGTAGCGGTAAAGTCGCCGGCGGCAACGCCCGCGGCGATCTGGGCGGCGGTAAGGGAATCGAAGCTTAGCGCCATTACTCGCTCTCCCCCTCTCCCAAAATGGACGGCACGCGGAAATAGCGGTCGCGCGCGCTGCCGGCGTTTTCCAGCGCGACGTCGAGCGCCAGGTCGCGCTCGGGCTCGCGCAGGTCATCGCCCATCACGTTGGACAGGCTTCCGATGGGATGGAACGTTGGCTCCACGTCGGGCAAGTCATATTGCAAGACGGGCTCGAGCATCTGGACGGCGTCGTTCAGGTAGGACGTCATCTGGGTGAGCTCGTCATCGGTCAGTGCGATCTTTGCGTACTCGGCGATGCCGCGCACGTCTTTCTCGCTGAGTGCCATAGGCGCTCCCTTCCGCATAACAGATAAACCGCTCTAGTATACAAGGCAACGCCGCTTGGAGCAGGTGCTTTACCCAAATGCAGCGAAAACGTAACGAGGGCGGCGGTTGGCAGGCGGCGGGCCGGCGGTTCTGCAACGAAACCGCACCGTCCACAGCGAAAACCGTCTCGCCTGCAACGAAAACCGTCCTGTCCACAGCGAAAGCCGTCCCGACCGAAACGAAAACCGTCCCGTCCACAGCGATAACCATCACAACATTCGACGCTTTTCGCCAAAATCGAAATTTTCATCGAATGTTGTGATGGTTTGGAAGTCCCGACCACCACAAAGGGGACAGTCCCCATTGTGGTGGTTCTGGAGAATGTCTTATGCCGAGGCCTTGGCCTTGCGGCGCTTGCGGACCGTGTGAATCACGATGTCCAGCAGCAACAGCACAATGGCCACGACCACGATGAGCACGGCGAACTCACGCTTGCCCCAATGGCGGCCGGCCAGCGACTTTTGCTTGCTGACTTCCTTCTTGCTGTACTTGGTGCGTACGCAGTGCACCAGCAGGCGATGGTCGTTCACACCGTAGGGTGTGCAGGTGACGAGCGTCACCTTGTCGGCACCGGGCTCGATGGTCAGCGACTCCATCTCCTCGGGCAGCACCACCTCGGAGTCCACCATCTTGTAGGCGAGCGTCTTGTTCATGGTGTGCAGCAGCACCAGGTCGCCGGGCTCCAGCGAGTGGATGTCGTCGAACATGCTCAGGTTGCGCATACCCGAGTGCGCGGTGAGCACGCAATGCGTCGAGGTGCCGCCCACCGGCAGGCTCGTGCCCTCCAGGTGGCCGACGCCCGCCATGAGGACTTCTTCGCTCGTGCCGTGGTAGATGGGCATACTCACGTCGATGGAGGGGATCTCGACCCAGCTCATCATGGGGTCGCGGTCAAAGATGAGCTGCTGGGCGTAGGGCTCTATCTGGTCGGCGGGAAGCTCGGTGGCCTCGCCCGCCAGCTGCTCGTTAAAGGAGCGCGCCTGGAGCAGGATGCGCTCGCGCTCCTCGGCAGACAGCGCGTCCACGGTGCTGGACACGGTGCTGATCTGGTTGAACACGCCCGAGGCCTCGAGCCGGTCCAAGATCCATGGCCAGGTCATAAGGCCCACGCCAATAAGAATGATGACGATGGTAATGAGCCGGTCGGCCCAACGCGGCAGTTGCTTGCGACGACGCTTACCGCCCTTGGGCTTGGGTTGTGGGCTTGAGCCGCCGCTGGCCGCAGCGTTATTGCTCTTCATATGTTTGGCGCCCTGCACCATCGCCGGTCACTCCTCTACAACTCAGGTTGTCTAAACAAATAATAGCCGATTAGCGAGCTTCCTCGACTGGACAACGCAGCTAGACTGCACCGTCCAGTCGAGGATAAGCCAGCATTTGAGTTTTCAAAATGTCCCGGATCGGCGGGGCGATTCGGGATACAATATCAATAGAAAACGACGCACCCCGCGTAAATGTTTGGGAGCGCGGGCGGCCTAGTTTTCAGCTTTTGTTAAATGCCCGGGATCCGACCCCCGGGCATTCTTATTTGCGCTTTCGACGCAAATGCCGTCCACCGTCCGCACCGCGCGTGCGCCTACGGACCTTAAACCGAACCTCATACGAGTCAAGAAACGCGATGACGAACGTGCCCACCGCCGCGAGGGCGGCGAGCGCGTTAAGGAATTTCAGCATATGGTGACCTCCGATCGAGTCGTCGGCCGCCCGCGCACGGGATGCGTCGCAAGGCCATTTTACAGCGAGCGTATGCACCCACAGCTGGTAAACGCGATTTTGACAAACATCTGTTCGATAGTTACACACACGGTTCCTCGCCCAGCGGAGCCTGGCCGCATTGTCCGGATTTGCCCGACGTGTTTGCGTTTTCAAAATGCCCCGAATCGGCGGAGAGATTCGGGATACAATAGCTACAGGAAACGACGCACCCCGCGTAAGTACTTAGGAGCGCGGGCGACCAGTTTCCGACGTTGTTAAATGCCCGGGATCCGACCCCCGGGCATTCTTATTTGCGCTTGTTGCGGCGCAAATGCCTTCTACCGTCCGCACCGCGCGTGCGCCTACGGACCTTAAACCGAACCTCATACGAGTCAAGAAACGCGATGACGAACGAGCCTACCGCCGCGAGGGCGGCGAGCGCGTTAAGGAATTTCAGCATTTGGGGACCTCCGATCGAGTCGTCGGCCGCCCGCGCACGGAATGCGTCGCAAGGGTATTTTACTGCGAGCACTCGCACTTACAGCTGGTAAACGCAATATTAGCAAACATCTGTTCGCTAACCATACGCCCGATCCTACGCGCAACGGCACTCCGGCTGCTATGTCCAATCAGAACCACCCTTAAAAAGGGTGGTTTGCTCTTAGGGTATAACCCACGGGCCCCGGGCTCGCGTCTAAAGGCGCGGGCCCGGACTTCGTCCAGGCCTAGTGCATCTTGACCCGTGGCGCGC
>JAXJMO010000030.1:0-1968 GCA_036313175.1 Collinsella sp.
CAGGGCGACGCCCAGGACGGGCACGTTGGCGTAGGAGCACAGCAGGAAGCCCAGGAAGTAGAAGGGCACGAGCTGCTTGGTGAGCACCAGGCGGCCGAGCATGGCGAAGCCCATGGCAGGCAGGAAGTTGGCGGCAACGCCGCAACCGTCGATGATGAAGGGCGGGATGAAGTCGAGCAGGCCCTGGATGGCGTCGGAACCCAAATAGAAGGCGCCGCCGCACAGCAGGAAGTACTCGACGCAGCCCCAGATTCCAATTCCCCAATGAACGGCGTAGATGCCTTTGAGGTTTCCCTTGAGGGCGAACTTGTCTGCCATATCGACAAACACAGGGAACAAGGCATTGGTAATGTTGCCGATCGTCAGTGCAAGGACGGCGATGGGCATGGCGAGCGCGATGGCCGTCTCGGTACCCTGACCGAGCTGAATGGCAAACGCGCAGGCGAGCACGCCGCCGACGGTTTCGTTAGGCGGCACGTAGGCGCCGATGGAGATCGAGCCCATGAACAGCAACTCCAGGCTGGCGCCAACGGCAAGGCCAGTCTGCAGGTCCCCCAGCACCAGGCCCACGAGCGGGCACAGGACGATGGGGCGGAACGCGTAGAGGGTGCCGAGCTGGTAGTCGAGACATCCAAAAGCTCCGACTAAGCCGACGAGGATTGCTTGGACAAGCATAGTTCCTCCCAATAAGGAATCTCGAACCGTCGTCACTCCCGTCGCGCGCGTTATTGATATCAATCCGGGAGTTTGACCACACGGTCCGAACCGCACCTGGCGTGCTGCTAACACCCATACCAGGCACAAATGATTTGATACCAATTATAGGTATGCAGGTTCGTCTTATTTAATACCAGTCGCTCAGCGGGGTGTTTTTTACCGTAAACGGCAGGCGCATCCCATTAGGCACGCTCTTTGTTTCGATGGCGGACAAGCGCCACCAGAAAGCCGTCGCCAAAAGCATCGGATGCCAAGTTGGCCACAATCACCAAAACGATCATCGCCGCGCCCAAGAACTCGTTCCAGCTAAAGACCTCGCCAAAGAGGAGCGCCGACCAGCAGGGAGCGAGCACGACCTCACTCATGCAAACCAAGTTGGCCGCAAACGCGTTGGTGCGCGCAATCCCCTTGGCATACAGCACACTCGCAAGGCCGCTGCAAAAAAGGCCATGCACCAGCATAAGCCCCCACTCAAAGGGTTTCACGGAGCCTAGGTCGCCGGCAAAATAGACGATCGGCAGTATCGAGATGCCGCAGGAGATGAGCGAGGACACCATGGGCGACGCATCGGGGCGAGAGTTTAAAAAGAAACACAGCCCAAAGGTGGCGCCCGAAATGACGGCAAGCAGATTTCCGAGCATGCCCTCGGCACTCAAATCACCTAAAAAGAAAAGTCCCATACCCGTAAAAGCAACCACCACGGAGGCAATCTTCGCAGGCGAGGGCAACGTGCGAGTTGCGAGCGATTGATACACGATAACGAAAATCATCGAGGTGTACTGCAGAACGATCGCGTTGCCGACCGTCGTGAGCTGGTTGGCAAAGTTAAACGTGGTGCCCGTCACGAAGTTGCAGACTGCCACAAGGACAATAAGACGGCTGACGCGGAGGACGGGCCTGCCGACGAGCAGGATAAAGAGCGCCATAAATATTGCCGTAACGGCACCGATCAAAAGAGCTGACTGCGAATTGGCGCGAACGAGGATGCCGATAAAACTCCACAAGAGCGCCGTCCCAAATAGATACATCGCCCCGCTCACGCCATTATCGGGTGGATTGTCAGATCGAATCACGAAGCACCTCCAGCTAGCTTTCGGTAATAAAAAACGGCGACCGCAATGGGTCGCCGTTTCCCTTGGGGGCAGATAATAGGCCGGGCCCTTACGCCAGCACGCCGAAGAACGCGCCGATGATGCCCACGACCATGGTGGCCACGATCAGCACCATGGGGTTGATCTTCTTGGACAGCAG
>JAXJMO010000031.1:0-7235 GCA_036313175.1 Collinsella sp.
GACGGCCGAAGAGGCGTCAGCAGGTCAGTGGGTCATCGTCCCGGCATTCAGCATCAGGGTAGCGCTGCGACGCGGAAATCGCGCGCCGTTGCCGCGCCCCGCAGTGCCCGCTTCCCCCGAGAACAATTATCAGTGCAGGTAAACGGCTTGCCAATTTTCGAAAAAGCCGACTATGGTTGACCCCTGTGGCCTAAACGTAGTAGATGGGCCCTTTCTGTGGTGCGGCACCAAGCCGGTCATTTTGGGATGGGACTATTTTGACTACTCATTGGCTGCTCTGGCAATCGGGCTGCAAAAGTAGTCAAAAAAGCTCCGTCCCAAATTAGCTACCTTGCTCTGACGGGCGGGAGCAGGTAAGATATACCGAGCGCCTAGCGCGTTCGATGGGTTCGGATGACGACATGTTCCGAATCTGGTCAGGTCCGGAAGGAAGCAGCCATAAGGAGCCTCTGTCGGGCATCCGAATCCATCGAGCGCACGGGCGCTTTTTGGTGCCGCGACATGGCCCGGCCGGCGGCGAGGTGTTTGGTGTCTCGCTGGTCCTCGGCTTCGCCTGCGGGATCGCTCGACTACCAAACACCTCGCCGCCGGCCGGGCCCCGTCGTCCAAAAATCACCCGTAAAGGCGCGTTTATCTAATTTAATCTATCTCTTGCGGAATGCGGCTTGCTGGCGTTGTCTGGGCATTGATGGCTACGTGGTTCAAGAGGCGGCGGTGCTGTTGCTTGAATTTTTGCAGTTAAAGAGGCCCGTTTCCTTAGGTGGGGAAACGGGCCTCTTTTTGTCTCTGGGCTTGTGAATTGGCGGAGACAATAACCGTTGGCAGCTATTTTGAGTTCCTGATGCGGCGTGTGGCTGTGGCGGTTATTCCGAGTCCCATGGCGGCGATTCCTGCGAGTGCTATTGCGCTCGGTGCTGTGTCGCCCGTGTTCGCGAGCTTGCCGGCGGTCGTATTTGCTTGCTTGCCGCTGCTCGAGTTCGCCTGCTTGGTGGAGCTTGGTAGGGCGTCTTTGCCGGTTGCAGGTGAGGCAACGGGCTGTGTCGTCTCGGTCGGTTGCGCTGAGCCGGAGGGAGGCACTGTCTCGGTCGGTTTTGCTATCTCGGGCGAGGCGGCCTTGTCTGCCGCGGCCTTTGCCTCTTCGTATGCTTTGCAGGCATCGTCATAGGCCGCTTGCGCCTTTTCCAAATCGCCGAGGAGCGCATCTCGCTTGGCTACGTCCTCATCGATGTGGGCTTTGGCTTCCTCTGCCTCACTTTCGAAATACTGAACCCGTTTTTCCTGGCTTTCGAGCCGGCGTTGGCAGTGGTGAAGATCATCTTCACAAGATTTTTCTCGCCTTTCTGCCGACATGATCTCACCTCGCAACTGCTTAATAGTTTCGTTAGAAGCTCCGTCGTCGATTGCCTTATTTAATTCTGCCTGAAGGCCGCTTGTCCGGTTGTGGGCCTCATCGTATTTGGCTTGGGCTGCATCGACGTTCGCTTGCATAGCGGGAAGGGGCTCCCTCCGTTTGGCGGCTTCCGCCACCACCATGTCGTAGATCTCTTGAAAAGCGGCAATGTCATCATTGAATCTCGCAATTTTCTCGGGACATGCGGCGTTTTTTGCGGCCTCGAGGTTTTTGAGCGCTTCCTGCATGGCTGCATACGCTTTTTCTTTTGCGGCGGCCGCGTCTTCTGTCTGCGGGGCGCCCGAATTGCCGTTGGCGGCGCTCGTCTGCGAAACGGCCGCACCGGTGGGGGCGCTGGTTTCTGCCGCGATCGCCGTTACGGGGGCGATTCCCGCGACAAGTGCCGCGGAAAGGGCGATGCCCGCAGTTGCTCGTCTTACTCTTCTTGCGAGAATGTCGTTCATCTCGGCACCTCATTTCAAGGGTCGGCGACTAACTTGGTAGCACTAATGCAAGTATACCACGTGGTCGACCCGACACTGGCTGGGTGCGCGCCTCTCCGCTTCTTTGGAAACCGAATCCCATTAGAAATGACGAGTTGTTTACGCTTCTTTTGGGCTCACCGTACTATCATGATTCGGATTGAGTGTGAATGATGATAGGGAGCGCCTATACATGATTGAGCTGCTCAGGCGTTTTGGTGGTAAGTTTCGCCGGTATATGGTGATTGGTCCTGCGTGCAAGTTGATCGAAGTAATCTTTGACCTGCTTACGCCGCTGGTGATTGCCCAGATGATTGATAGGGGCATCGGCGTGCACGATGTGAACGCTGTCGTCCACTACGGTATATTGCTTGCCGCCATGGCCGTGATCGGCATCTCGTTTACGCTCGTCTGCCAAAAGATGGCGGCGCTGACCTCGCAGGGCATGGGCACCGACATTCGCGGTGCGCTCTACCAGCACATCAACAAGCTGAGCTATGCTGAGCTCGATCGCTTTGGCACGCCGTCGCTCATCACGCGCATTACCAACGACGTCAACCAGGTGCAGCTCGCCGTGGCGCTGGGCGTGCGTATGCTCATCCGCTGGCCTTTCCTGGCGGTGGGCTCCATGGTCGCGGCCCTTGCCATCGACCTTAAGCTCGGCATGATCTTTTTGATTTGCACGCCCGCTATCGGCCTGGTGTTTTGGTTTGTCATGGCGCGCTGCATCCCGTACTACAAGCAGCTGCAGGCAAAGCTCGATCGCATCGCGCTTATTTGCCGCGAGGGTCTTTCGGGCGCCCGCGTGGTCCGGGCGTTTGTGCGCGAGGGTCACGAGCGTGAGCGTTTTGCCCAGGCGGCCGATGGCCAGGCGTGTGTCGCAATTGCGGTGGGCAAGCTCTCGTCGATCCTTAACCCCGTAACGTTTCTGGTGATGAACCTGGGCGTGTGCGCCATCCTGTGGGTGGGCGGCATTCAGGTCAACGTGGGCGAGCTCACGCAGGGCCAGGTCATGGCGTTCGTCAACTACATGACGCAGACCCTGACCTCCATCGTGTATGTCGCCAACCTGGTCGTGGTCTTTACCAAGGCGAGCGCCAGTGCGTCGCGTCTCAACGAGGTGCTCAATTGCGTGCTGAGCATCACCGACGAGGGCAACCAGCCGGTCGCGCTGCCTGAGCCGAGCGACCTGACGGGTGGCGCTGTTCCGGTCCCTGCGCTGAGCTTTGACCATGCGAGCTTCTCGTTTGGCGCCGGCGCGGCAAATGCCGTGAGCGATGTGACTCTGGAGCTGCCGGTGGGCAAAACCCTCGGCATTATCGGCGGCACGGGCAGCGGTAAGTCGACCCTCGTTTCGCTTATCCCGCGCCTGTACGATGCGGGCGTGGGCAGCGTGTACGTGATGGGCTCCGACGTGCGCGCCTGGCAGCTCGACCAGCTGCGCCACGTGGTCGCGACCGTTCCGCAGCGTGCGTCGCTGGTGAGCGGCACTATCCGCAGCAACCTGACCTGGCGTGACGAGTCGGCGACCGACGAGGAGCTCTGGGCAGCGCTCGATATGGCGCAAGCGAGCGAGTTCGTGCACAACAAGCCCCAGGGCCTCGACGCCCCGGTCGAGGCGGGCGGCAAGAACTTTAGCGGTGGCCAGCGTCAGCGCCTGACCATCGCACGTGCCCTGGTGGGCGCTCCGCAGGTCCTGATCATGGATGACTCCGCGTCGGCGCTCGACTTTAAGACTGACGCGGCGCTTCGCCATGCCATTCGCGAGCGCAGCGTGCGCGGTGCCGCCGAGGGCGGGCTGCCGCTGACGACTGTCATCGTGAGCCAGCGCGTCTCGACCGTGCGCGATGCCGACATGATCTGCGTACTCGACCACGGCTCGGTTGCGGGCCTGGGCACGCATGACGAGCTGTACGCGACCTGCCAGCTCTATCGCGAGATCTGCCAGTCGCAGCTGCGCCGCGAGGAGCTCGAGGGCCAGCAGGGGAGTGCGGCGCCCACGTCCGTCCCAAGTCCCGCGTCCGCCCCGGCTGCCCCGGCATCCACTTGCGCAAAGGAGGGCTGCTAAATGAATCCGTACACTTCCTCCGGTTCGGTCGCCACGATGACGGCCAACGTGTCCGGTAACGATAACCTCAACGACCTGGGCGACGGTCCGCGCCAGCCCGGCGACTCCGAGCGCTATCCCGTGGGTGCGGTGACTCGCCGTCTGATGGGCTACGTTCGTCCGCATCGCATTTCGTTTGTTGCGTCGTTTGTGAGTGCCGCCATCTCCGTGATTCTGCAGCTCTACACGCCCGTTCTCATCGGCGAGGGCATCGACCTGATCGTTGCCGTCGGGCAGGTGGACTTCGACGCGCTGCTGCCGCTTGTCACCAAACTCGCGCTCGTCGTGGTGGGAGCCGCGGCCTTCCAGTGGCTGCAGGGCTACTGCGTCAACCGCCTGTCCTACGAAACGGTGCGCGACATGCGCGTGGAGGCGAGCGACAAGCTCAGCCGCATGCCGCTCAGCTTTATCGACAGCCATGCTCACGGCGACCTCATGAGCCGCGTGGTCAACGATGTCGACCAGGTGGGTGACGGCCTGCTGCAGGGCTTCACGCAACTCTTTACCGGTGTTATTACCATCGTGGGCACGCTCGCGTTTATGCTTTCCATCAACCTGACCATGACGCTCGTGGTGGTGCTCGTCACGCCGCTTTCCATTTTTGCAGCCGGTGCTATTGCCAAGCTCTCCAACAAAAGCTTTACGGCACAGCAGCGTATTCAAGGGCAGCTCGGTGGTCATATCGAGGAGTACGTAGGCGAGCAAAAGCTTGTCGACGCCTTTGCCTACGGTCCCAACGCCCAGCAGCGCTTCGATGCCCTCAATGCCGAGCTTTACACCGCGGGCGAGCGCGCACAGTTTATGGGTTCGCTCTCCAACCCCGGCACGCGCTTTATCAATAACATCATCTATGCCGTGGTCGCTGTGATCGGCTGCGTGGGCGTGATCACGGGCGTGCCCGCGGCGCTTACGGTGGGCGGCGTGCAGATCTTCCTGTCCTATGCCAACCAGTACACCAAGCCGTTCAACGAGGTCACCAACGTCATTACGCAGATCCAGACGGCGTATGCCTCGGCGCGCCGCATGTTTGCGCTGCTCGATGCCCGCGAGCAGGAGCCCGATGCGGCGGATGCCGTGGAACTTGCTGCCCCGCAGGGCGAGGTCGCCTTTGAGCATGTGGACTTTAGCTACGTGTCCGACCGCAAGCTGCTGCAGGACATCTGCATCGAGGCCAAGCCCGGCATGCGCTTTGCCCTTGTTGGCCCCACGGGCTGCGGAAAGACGACGCTCATCAACCTGCTGCTGCGCTTTTACGATATCGATGCCGGCCACATCACGGTTGATGGCAGGTCTTCGCGTGACTACACGCGCGCAAGCCTGCGCCATGCCTTTGGCATGGTGTTGCAGGATACGTGGCTGTTCGAGGGCACGGTGGCGGAAAACATCGCCTACGGCTGTCCCGACGCCACGCGCGAGCAGGTTATCGAAGCTGCCAAGCGCGCGCATGCGCACAAGTTTATCGTGCAGCTGCCAGGCGGCTACGATACGGTCATCGGCGAGGACGGCGGCACGTTTAGCCAGGGTCAAAAACAGCTGCTGTGCATTGCGCGCGTTATGCTCACCGATCCGGCGATTCTGCTGCTGGACGAGGCAACGTCGAGCATCGATACGCGTACCGAGCTGCAGGTGCAGGCGGCATTCGACGAGCTCATGGCCGGCCGTACGAGCTTTGTCGTGGCGCATCGCCTGAGCACGATTCGCAACGCCGACTGCATTCTGGTCATGCGCGACGGCCAGATTATCGAGCGCGGCACGCACGACGAGCTGCTAGCGGCAGGCGGCTTCTACGCCGAACTCTACCGCAGCCAGTTTGCCCAGTAAGCAAGCCCGTGGGGCAAATTAATCAATCGACAGACGGTGGTTTACATCTGTCACGTTAGTACTAAGATAGTCATCTAATAAATTGCATTAGTGGCTTTAGTTTTGGGGGATACGAGGCAACGTGACTATGACGTGCTCTTTGGTGGTTAACAGCAAGAGCGGTAATACCAGGATGGTTTCGGGTGCGATCAAGCGCACTCTGCAGGCTGCGGGTGTTGAGTTTGTCCATGCCGCGGCGTTGAGCGACGATGCGGATGCAGATCAGGTTGCGCTCGAGGCGCAGGGCGCCTGCGCGGCCGACACGGTGCTCGTCGGTTTTTGGTGCGACAAGGGCGCGTGCACGCCTTCGGTCGCGGCGTTGCTCTCCGCCTTGCACGGCAAGCGCGTCTTCCTGTTTGGCACCTGCGGTTTTGGCGCCAGCGAGGAGTACTTCAGGCAGATTATCGACCGCGTATCGTCTAACTTGGCCAATGATGCTGAGCTTGCGGGCTGGGCGATGTGCCAGGGCAAGATGGGCCCTGCGGTAAAGCAGCGCTACGAGGCAATGCTTGAGCAAGAACCCGACAACGCCCGATTTAAGATGCTGCTCGACAACTGGGTTGCCGCGAAGGACCATCCCACCAAGGAAGATCTGGATAACATGGCTGCAGCCGCCAAGAGGGCCGTGCTGGGAGAGTAGCTCCCATCGCTGACGGCGGTCGGTCCATCTTTCTAAATGAAACGTCCTCCCGGGCGTCGGGGCACGAAGTTCCCTGCTCTACAGTCCTGCGCAAGACGAAGGCCACATTAAGTGGCCTTCTTTGCGTGCGGAACTCGCGATGAACTTCGTGCCCCGCCGTCCGGGAGGACGCCTCTTTATTGATGGGAGGCCTGATAGGTCGATGGTTCCGTGCCCGGATGCGTCCAAAGTGGGACGGGCTTTCCGGATGGGCAGGCTTTCGAAAAATGCGTCCCGGAATTTGCCTTTGGAATGGGACGTAGTTTCCTGTTGAGGTGCTTTGCGGAAAGTGCATCCCACTCTGGGCGGTCGAAGTGGGACACACTTTCCCAAAGGCGCTCCAACGGGAAATTGCGTCCCATTATTCGGTCAAGAAACGGGATGCATTTTCCCAATGAGAGCAAAACCGGAAAATGCATCCCACAATCAGCCCTCAAAGTGGGACGCCGTTTCCCAATGAGGCTCAAGCGGAAAATGCATCCCGGAATTTGCGCTCAAAGTGGGATGCGGTTTCCGGTTGAGGGTCTAAGGGGAAAATGCGTCCCAGAATCGACGCTTGAAATGGGATGCAGTTTCCCGATGAGGCACTCGACGGAAAATACATCCCAGAAATGGCCTTTGAGCTGGGATAAGATTTCCGCGGCATCTCGGATTCTCAAAAATGAGACACGCCGTTGGCGAAAATGAGACACGTGATATCGGGCATCGGATGTATCA
>JAXJMO010000032.1:0-15656 GCA_036313175.1 Collinsella sp.
CAGACGGCCATCCGGAGGCGCCCGATCGGCGGCCCCTCGGGGCTTGCCCGTATCGTAGGCAATGCGCCGAATGCTCGCCATCGAAATTTATCGATGGCCTATTTCAGACTGTAATGGGGGGTATCCTTAAGCCAATTTTAAGGTGTGGGAGAATGCTGCGTTTTTTCACGAGAGATTAGACTTAGGGGAATGAGAAAAGGGTTTTGGAGGATAGCCACAGGCATCTGTGTTGCTTTAACGGCGGCAACGTTTGGGCTGACGGTGGCCGCTCCGCATGCGGATGCTGTCATGCTGGAGTCGCAGGACGGTTCCATGGGTGCATCGTTTCTCCCATACGATTCGTCTACAGGCGATGTGTGGTCAGAATTTGATGTCGCTGTTGGACAGACGGTGAAAGGAAGGCTTTCCTTTTTTAATAAAAATCACGAATGGGCGCACATTGACCCTAGCGATATCGATATCACATCGTCTGACGAGGATATCGCTAAGGTAAGTTATGAGTCACATAGTTGGGTATTGACAATTAGCCCCACCAAAGTTGGCACAACGACTATAACCCTGAAGAGCAAGACCGACGAGAGTTTAAACGGTTCTCTTAAGATTAAAAGTGTGGCTAAAGTCAATCCAATTAAGGTCAGTTTCGTTTCTTA
Organism: Collinsella sp.; assembly: GCA_036313175.1. Lineage (GTDB taxonomy): Bacteria > Actinomycetota > Coriobacteriia > Coriobacteriales > Coriobacteriaceae > Collinsella. The sequence continues at coordinate 651 of JAXJMO010000032.1, forward strand.
CGACCAATCTGGTGCGACAACAAACACCGCAACGCTGGGTTACACGGATGATTGTCCGCAAAAATGCGGGAACACGCATTATGCATTACTAGAGGGGAGAGTTGACGTTCGTCCCGTGGACGAGAGCCGTGCGGCCACATATTTTGTTATTAAGGAAGACCCCTCAAAGGATTCCAAAGTCCAGGCAAGGGTGAATTCGAATTATTCATCATATGGAACTTCCGAGCTAAGCGCTTCTTTGCAACTCGAGGCGTTGTCGAAAGATGCTAAAGAGGCCAAGGTTCTTGTCGACTATTGCAACGGTGAAGTTGAGACGAAGAAGCTATGTGATGTTGTAACCGAGAATCAGGAGCCCGGATTCAATGAGCGTGGGAACAAAAAGCAAAAGATGCTGGTTGGGGACAGCTATTATCTGACTGCCATTCTCAACGTTTCTCCAAATGAAGTACTGAAGGCATGCCAGCGCGCACATTGGGGTGCGGACTTTGGCGCTGTAACCTATTCTCTGGAAAGCAACGATGTCGTTGAGCTTATCGGTGGTGAAAACTCGTTTAAGGCAATAAAGCCTGGCACCGTTAAGGCTCATGCTCGTGATGGCCTTGGCAATGACCATCCCTTTGAGATAGAGGTTGTCGACCCTGCGGAAGTGAGCCTTTCGAAGGCTAAGTTTGTGTCGAGCGATTATACATTTCCCTGTGAGGTCAGTTCAGATAGTATATCCAAAGATTGGCTTTGGCTGGAATGTGACAGGGGGTTTGAATATCCAAAGGGCGTGCTGAGTAAAAGCGCTGAGGAATTGATGGACTCCTATGCCGGCGCAAAGTATTCTTTCACTTCAGATAATCCGGATGTCCTCGAGGTAAAAGGACCGATGTTTAGTGGTGGCAGTTACTTGGGGTATTTAGTGCCTCATAGTTACGGCGATGCAACGGTTTCAATGTACTTGGGTGGTCGTCTCTGCGACACGATGACCGTTCATGTTGTCAAGCCTGGCGAGGAGCCTGCAAAGACTGCGGTTTCCATTGCGGACAGCTACTCAACCTCCATGGATAAAGGCACGACTCAGCAGCTGAAGGCAAAGGTCTCCCCTGATGACAAGGCCAGCCAAGTTGTTTGGTCCTCTTCCAACGAGAGCGTCCTTACCGTCGACGCTAACGGTCTTGTTACCGCTGTCGGTGACGGTGATGCCACGATCACGGCAACGGTTGATGGGGTCTCTGCAACCACGGATGCGATTACGGTAACCACTCCGGTTGTAAAGGTGTCGGGCGTCAAGCTCAGCGCTTCAAACCTTAAGCTTGCTGTGGGCGGTGAGCCCTCGACGTTGACCGCAGCGGTTGAGCCCGATAATGCAACGAACAAGAACTTGTCCTGGTCGTCGAGCGATCCTACGGTTGCCACGGTTGCAGACGGCGTCGTGACCCCGGTCAAGGCAGGTGTTGCTACGATTACCGTCACCACTGAGGACGGAGAGCATAGCGCCACGTGCAAGGTGACGGTTATTCAGCCTGCTACGGGCATCACGCTCGATAAGCAGAAGGTCGTGCTTGTGGGCGCTGCAACCGAGCAGCTTAAGGCGGCGGTCGTTCCCGCGGAGGCTAACCAGACGATTGTCTGGAAGTCCAGCAACGAAAGTGTCGCTACAGTCGATCAAACCGGAAAGGTGGCGGCTGTCTCCAAGGGCGCCGCAACCATCACCGTTTCGACTGAAGACGGCACCTATTCTCAGGATTGCGCGGTGACCGTCTCTAATCCCGCAACGAACCTTACGGTCGACCAGAGCGTCCTCGGCCTCAAGAAGGGCGAAGAGGGCACCGTGAAGGTTTCTCTTGCTGGAACCCTTGCGGGTGAGGTCGACGAGACCAATCTTGCTCTGGATGACACGGGCGCTTCGAAGGCGTTTAAGGTTGTCGACAACGGTGATGGCTCCTACACCGTTACCGCCCTCAAGACCGGTTCTGGTTCTTTTGTCATCACTGCAGGGTCGCTCTCCCAGACCGTTTCGGTGACCGTGACCAATCCCGCCCAAAAGGTTGAGCTCAACAAGACGAGCCTGTCCTTTACCGTCGGTGATGCCTCCACAAAGCTCTCCGCAACGGTGAGTCCTGCCGATGCAGACGATACGACGGTGAGCTGGACCTCCAGCGACTCGTCGATCGCCACGGTCAAAGACGGCGTCGTGACGCCGCTTAAGGCCGGTACCGCCACGATTACCGCCACCTGTGGCGACAAAACCGCGACCTGCGCCGTTATCGTAGCGGCAAAGACCATTGCAGACGTTGCGGGTAGCAACGGAACGGACGTTAGCGTAAGCGCCGAGAACAATGTCGCTGCCGGCATTGCCCAGAACAACAGCATCTCTCTTGTGGTCGAGGAACCGACGGATCTTACCGATGCCGCCAATGCTACGATTTCCGGCCTTGAGCAGGGGACTACCAAGGTTGCCGATAAGCTCGATATCAAGCTTCTCAAGGACGGCGAGGTTATCGAGGACTACGAAGGCATGTCCTTCATCGTCCGTGTCAAGATGACTGCCGCCATGAAGGCGCTCACCAATCTCAAGGTGCTCTACGTTGCCGAGGATGGTTCCACTCAGGCTATGGATACGTGGACCGAGGGCGACTACCTCTGCTTCCGCACGAGCCACTTCTCGACGTACGTGGTGACGGGCGAGGAGGCCAAGGGGGAGCCGGCTCAGCCTGCGCAGCCCGTGACGCCGTCCCAACCCGGTCAGCAGACGACGACCAAGGTAACCAAAACGTCCGCTAAGACTACTAAGGGTGCGCTCGCCAACACGGGCGACCAAACCCTTGCCGTCGCCTTTATTATGACCGTTGTCGGCGCTTCGCTGATTGCCTTCGCGCTTATGCGCAAACGTCTCGAGTGTTAGGGCGCCCTCTCGTTTAAGCGCGACCTTTCAGTCCAAGCCCCGTTGGTAACTCGTTTTACCAACGGGGCTTTTACGTTAAAGACTTCAGCCCGTGTGTCGCGTGCAGTGCGGCGCGTCGGAAACCGCCAGATACGCGGTCGGCGCCAACGGCCTGAACGAGGCAGCGGTCGGGGTGCATTCGGGAGCAGCTGAGCTTCGAGTAGGGTTAACCTAATTCGACCGCTTGCGGATGCATTTCAACCTTTGGCGCCTTGCCCATCTTGGGTGAGGCGCTTTTTTATTGCCGGCTCAGCCCCGGGTATAAAATGAAATCCGACTGCTGTTTCGATGAAGGGAGGCGCGTGCCCGGACGCATCAAGCGAGCCGCCATCGTCTCGTTTACGCTCATACTCCTTGTTGCCGTCTGTGCGGGCGTCCTGACGTATACCGTTCGAAGCAGTTCTTCCTCCCCGAACGAAGCCGACAAAGACCTCCCGGTGCTCAAAATCGGCGTTACGGATAACGACCCCTATGTGTATGTCGATACCACGGGCGATTACGCCGGTATCGATATCGACATCGCCCGCGAGGCCTGCAAGCGTGCGGGGATCAAGCCGCAATTTATCGACATATCTTGGAATGACCGCGATCGCCTACTCAAAAACGGCGATATCGATTGCCTGTGGTGCGACTATTCTCCCTGTTATCGTGAGGATAAGTATTACTGGACTGAGCCGTATTTGACCCTGACGGTTTCGGTCGCCGCCAAGAAAACGAGTGGCATCAAGTCCTTGGCGCATCTCGATGGAAGCAAGACCATTGCGGTGATTGCGGGCTCGGTGAGCGAACGCCGATTGCTCGCAGGGGATCTGGATATCTCGCCGGACGTGCAAATCAAATCGTATGGTTCTGCCGAACTCTGCAAAGCCGCCCTCGCCAAAGGGTATGTCGACTGTTGGATGGCGGACGTTCAGTCGCTTGATCGACTCGTTGCCCAGTATCCTGGCGTTTATCGTGTGTTCGCCGGCAACGTTATGACGGTTGACCTGGGCGTCGCGTTTGATGATAGCTATGAGGGGGAGTACGTCAAAAACCTCGATACCGCACTGTCCGACATGGATCGAGACGGCACGATAGAGCACATTGTGGACAATTACAAAGCAGGAGCGACGACAGGCGGGCAAGGAACGGAATCATGACAAATGACGAGCGCCGCTTTCGCCGAAAGAGTTTAGCCGCAGTGGGCATCGGCATCGTGGCCAGCGTTGCCCTACTGAGTCTGCTCTATATAGTCGGCACGCATCGCTGCCTTGATAAAACGCTTGGGTTCGGCCAGGAAACCATGGTGTTTTTAAAAAATGCCTGCGAAAAATATGACCGATATGAACAGGGAAGAAAAACCGAGGCGACGCACAATTTGGATGCGGCGCTCGAGTCGTTTGCGACGTTCTTGCCGCCTGATCGATTTGAAGTCAACGACGATCTGGTCGAGGAATATGTCCATACCGAGAGCCTTTCGGGAATGTTGGTCATGGACGCCGATGGTCATATGGTCGCCCATTACGATATCGACGGCCGCGATCCACTCATGCTGTGGCGAGAGGAGCTGGCCTGTTCGTCGATCGCATCGATGTATCGAGGGTCCAAAGTTTCCTACTCGACCGCTGTCGAGCGCCGCGGTGTCGACTTTGCCGTGAGTGCCGTTCCATACGGTGATGGGGTGGCGTTGGGGTATCGATCCCTTGCGGCTGAGCCCGCCGATGACTATTCATACACGATCGCCGACGTCTTTGTGAACAACACGTTCCATCAGAGTCCAACAGTGCTTGTGATGCGCGATGCGCAAATCGTTTCTTCAAACGATTCGACCGTCGATATAACCCTTGCCCGGCTTCTCGCCGATAGCGGAATTGACTGGAAAGACGAGGGCGTAACACGTATCGAATATCGGGGGACCACCTTATATGCCGTGCGTGCGGCATATAAGGACTACCGCCTGTTTGCGCTATATCCCAAATCTGAGGTCATGTCTGACAGGATTTCATTTGTCGCCGTCGGCGTCTTGGTGTGCCTTGCGTTTTGGGTCGTGGTACTGTTGGCTCGAAATATCGCTGACCACCGCAATTTGGTCGAAAAGGATAAACAGCTCGGCATTATCAATGCCATAAGCGCCATCTACGATTCGACCTTCCTTTTGCATCTTGACACCCTCGAGATCGAGGGAATCAATATGTCGCCGGCGATAGCGAAGATGTTTGCCGAGCATAGCGAGGCATATGACTTTATGGACACGGTCTGCCGGGATATCGTGAGCCCCGAAAGCCGCGAAGCGGTTGTGGGGCTCGTAGATATAAGTACGCTTCGTGAACGCATGGAGGGCGTACCGTACTTGGCTGCCGAGGTGCGAGATTGTCGAGGCACTTGGTACTCGCTACAGGTTGTCCCCCAGCATCGCGATGAGCAAGGCCGCCTGGATTCGGTCGTCGTGGCGACGCACAACATATCGATGGTCAAGCATGCCGAGGAGCTGTCATACCAAGATAAACTGACGGGGCTTCGCAACCGCAACTATCTGGAATCGCGTGGAGATAGCCTGGTAAACGAGGACTTGCCAGTGAGCGTGATTATGGTGGACTGTAATTATCTCAAGCGGACCAACGACATTTATGGTCACGAGGTGGGGGATGAACTGCTGCGACGGACGGCGTCCGTGCTGCGGCGGGTGGCTGGTGCGGATTACCTGCCGATGCGCGTTGGCGGCGACGAGTTTTTGCTGGTTTGCCCCCATACTGACAACGAGTCTGCGCTCGGGCTGGAACAGGATCTTCGTCTCGGTCTTGCCGCGGTAAGCGATGAGACCCTGACGGTCAGCGCATCGATTGGCGTGGCGACCGTCGAGACGGCTGGAAATACGCTGGCCGATGTATATCGCGTCGCCGACCACAATATGTATCGGGAGAAGCGCATGGTCCACGCACAGGGTGCGGACTGCTAATCTTGCCCCCGCCAGTCCAAGCATCGTAGGATGTTGAATCGGTGCTTGCGATAATAAGTCGGTCCAGGCGGGGATAATAGACGTCTGAAATTTCTTTCTGAGAGGGGATCTCAATGATTAGTTTTGACTACAAGCCTCAGGGTGTATGCTCTCGCAATATTCACCTCAATCTCTCTGACGATGGCAGCAAGGTGCTGGGCGTCGAGTTTACCGGCGGCTGCGATGGCAACCTCAAGGCCATCTCCAGGCTGGTCGAAGGCGCTCCCGCCGATCGCATAATCGAGGTTCTCGCCGGTAATACCTGCGGTATGAAAAAGACCTCTTGCGCCGATCAGCTTACGCGCGCTATCGAGGCCGCTCGCGCAGAGATCGCCTAATGAGCATCGCTGATCGCTTTAAGAATGGAATAACGCGTCGAGGTTTTGTGCTGGGTGGCGCCGCTACCGGTGCTGCTGCCGTACTGGCCGGTTGCTCGAAAAAAACGGGCACGAGTGATGACGCCGCTGGCGAGCCGCAGGTTATCAAGGACGATTCGAAGATTGTCTCGATCACTGATGAGTACGAGGCTGTCGATATCGATCTTGAGCCCGCGGCCTCGTGGACGCTGCCGCTGGGCACGTTGCTGTACTACTGCGATGGCGACTACGCTGCCGCGATGATGGCGCCTGCTTCTGCCCTGCATGCCAATACGCTTGGTGTGCTCAACCTAGGCGATGGCTCGCTTACCACACTTATCGAGGATCCCATTGAGGGAACCGGTTATGCGTTTTACGACGTTCGCGCGGGTGATGGCGTGTTCGCGTGGGTCGAGATGAACTTTGCCAATGCGTCCTGGAAACTCTATGCGCAAAACCTTGCAGGCTCCTCCCTTACCGGCAACGCTGTCGAGCTCGACCGCGGTGGCGAAAACTACGATCCGCCGCTCTTCACAGCGTATGGGTCGTCGGTCATCTGGTATAAGATGCCTTCGTCCGGCGGCACCAAGACGAGTAACGATTCGTACTGCTACCGTCAGTCGCCCAGCGAGTCCAAGCCTGAGACTATTTGGAAGTCAACGGGCCGTTTTGCATCCGCCCCGCGTGTGAGCGACGGCATCCTGACCATCTCGCCCCGCGTGCACAATGATGAGGGCGTCTATTACGGTATGACGGCGATCGACCTGACTGACGGCAACAACACGAAGCGAGCTCAGCTGGTGCTGCCTTCGTCGGTTTCGCCTTTCGAGGCCGTGTATATGGGCGACACCTTCGTGTTCTCCATCGAGGCGACGTATAGCGGTGTGGGTAGCCTGGGCAATATGGGCACCTATATCGGTAGCGAGGGCGGGCCGTACCTCTTCCTTTCGCGTGAGCCGCTCGCGTGCGCCGCGGGAAGGAAAAATAAATACCTGGTTAAAGTTCAGGCGTCGCATTTTTTGATTGACACTTCGGCTAAGACCTACGGCTCGCTTCTGTCGCCCGACCGAGCCTTGGAGTATGGCGATTATCCTGCTACGGCGGGTAAATCGAACTCGTTCTTAACGTACGCAACGGTGCGTAACAGTCAGGGGATTCCCGAGACGGTTACCGCTCGCTTGTTCTCTCTTTAGTCTCCGAGGGGTTAAAAAGGCGTCGACAGGGGAATAAGCGCGTTGTGACTATGAGTACCGCCCGCCGAGCTATCGCACCCATGCGATACCCGGTGGGCTCAGGTGCGTTAAAATGAGCTTGTTCTTAGCTAATTGAGACAGGGGGGCCGTGTTATGGCTTCAGATGCAAAAAAGATTCTGCTGGTCGAGGATGAGAAGGCAATCCGTGACGCTGTCGCTGCCTATCTCGAGCGCGAGGGCTATTGGGTTGTGGGCGTGGGCGACGGCCAGTCCGCTATCGAGGAGTTCGAGAAGCATCAGTTCGACCTGGTCGTGCTCGACCTCATGCTCCCTAAGATTCCCGGCGAGCGCGTTTGCCGCACCATTCGCGACACCTCGGATGTCCCTATCATTATGCTGACGGCCAAGGGCGAGATCGAGGACCGTATTATCGGTCTCGAACTCGGTGCCGACGACTACCTGATCAAGCCGTTCTCGCCGCGCGAGCTTGTCGCGCGCGTGCGCGCCTTGTTCCGCCGTGCCCACCAGGCCGATGAGCCGGCCGTCGAGGTGCTCGACTTTGGCGATCTGGTCATTGACATCTCGGGTCACAAGATTTTGGTCGAGGGCAAGGAAGTCGACCTGACGGCTTCCGAGTTCAAGCTGCTCACCACGCTTGCCCGTCACCCCGGCCGCGTCTACAACCGCATGGAGCTGGTCGAGAAGGTGCTCGGCTACGACTTTGAGGGTTACGAGCGCACCATCGACAGCCACGTGAAGAACCTTCGCGCCAAGCTGGGCGACGACCCCAAGAAGCCCAAGTGGCTCTACACCGTCCACGGTGTCGGCTACCGCTTCGAGGCTCCGACCAAGACCGATAAGTCGGACGAGAAATAAGGGAAATCACATATGACACCTGCGCGCTTTGAAATCGGGCAAAAGCATAAGCAGGAGAACGAGGCGGGTTCCAAGGCTAGTTGGAACACGCCTCGTTCCGATTCGCGGCCAACGATGAGCTATCCCTCGCGCATGGCCCTGGCTTTTGCCCTGACATCGCTCATGACGGTATTGGTGCTGGTGGGCGTAGTCTCCGTTGTATGGGGCACGGTTTTTACGGATTACACGCGCTCCAATATTGTCGAAATCGCCAATTCCGCTGCCGAAAAGTTGGCAACGTCATATGAGGAAAACGGTTCTTGGACCGCGGGGGAGCTGCGTACGGTCGCGACATCGAGCTTGGTGTCCGACGATCTTGGTATGCAGGTCGTCAATAAAAAGGGCGTCATCGTCTACGACGACTCGTGGCCCTCGGCAAGCGCTACTGCCGATGTACGCGAAAATCAGGTGACAACCGACGGTACGAGCGGAAAGAGGTCATCGCACAGCCCAGTCTCGTCTGCTCCCACCGATTCCAATAGCGTTGCCAACGTTGAGATCGTGACGTCCTCCGGCGAGCACGTGGGTCAGGTCAAATTGTGGGCGGTTGGCTCCGATGCCCTGCTCACCAGGGCAGACTCAGCATTCAGAGAGAAGACCTTTAACGCCATGGCCCTTGCCGCGGTTGTGGCCGTCTGCATCTCGGTCGTTATCGGAGCGCTCATGTCGCGCATGCTCACCAAGCCGATTCATCGTATTACCAGCACCGCCAAGCAGATTCGCGACGGCGATCTGTCCGCTCGTACGGGCTTGCGCGGCGATGATGAGATCGATCAGCTGGGAGAGACCTTCGACGAGATGGCCACCTCACTCGAGAAGGACATGAAGCACGAGAAGCGCCTGACCTCTGATGTTGCCCACGAGCTGCGCACGCCGCTCATGGCCATGCTTGCAACGGTCGAGGCCATGCAAGACGGTGTGTATCCCACCGATGACGAACACCTGGAAACGGTCGCATCCGAGACGCGTCGTCTGGCCCGTCTGGTGCAGCAGATGCTCGACCTGTCGCGCATGGAAAACAGTACCGCGCCACTCAACCTGGAGCCGGTGGATATGGTGCCGTTTGTGCGCTCGATTGTGAATGGCCAGGAGCGCTTGTTTGCCGACCGTGACCTGCGTTTGCGCTTTGCAGATGAGACGCAGGGCCACGATGACGTTGTCGAGGCGGATCCCGACATGATCACGCAATGCGTCATCAACCTCTTGAGTAACGCCATGCGCTATACCCCCGAGGGGGGTTGGGTCGTGGTGTCGGTGCTCAGCGACCGCAAGCACGTCGATATCGCGGTTTCGGATACGGGCATCGGTATCGCCAAGGATGATTTGTCGCGCATCTTCGGTCGTTTTTGGCGTGCCGACGCCAGTCGCGCCCGCGAGGCGGGTGGCCTGGGCGTGGGCCTCGCCGTGACCAAGCAGATTGTCGAGCGTCATCACGGCTACATATCCGTGGAGTCGGAGCTTGGAAAGGGTACGACTTTTACGATTCATCTGCCTCGCGAGCACACGGCGGACGCGGCATCTACTACAATGGAGCACTAGCTTTTCGCTATTCGGTGAAGGAGGGGTTTCGTCCCTGCCGCTCCGAGTTTGCGAAAACGTGCGGGAAAGAACCCGCATTACTGTCGTATTTTGGTAAGGAGTGACTCACGTGACAACGATGGAGCGTCGTCCGGATTCCCGTGGCAAGGTTCGTGATATCTATGATGCCGGTGAAAACCTGCTGATGGTCGCCACCGACCGCATTTCTGCGTTCGACTTTATTCTCCCCGACGAGATTCCGTTTAAGGGAGAGGTGCTCAACCGCATCTCGGCATTCTGGTTCGATAAGTTTGCCGACATCGTTCCCAATCACCTCGTCTCCATCGACCCGGCGGATTTCCCCGAGGAGTTTGCCGAGTATCGTGACTACCTCGCAGGCCGCGCCATGCTGGTCAAGAAGGCCCAGACGATTCCTATCGAGTGCATCGTCCGCGGCTATCTGACCGGTTCGGGCAAGAAGACCTATGACGAGAACGGCACCGTCTGCGGCATTCAGCTGCCCGAGGGTCTGACCGAGGCCTCCAAGCTCCCCGAGCCGCTGTTCACGCCGTCCACGAAGGCCGAGATCGGCGACCACGACGAGAACATTTCGTTCGAGCGTTGCTGCGAGATCGTGGGTGAGGACATCGCCACGCAGATTCGCGACCTGTCCCTCAAGATCTACAAGGCCGCTGCCGAGTACGCCGCGACCCGCGGCATCATCATCGCCGACACCAAGTTCGAGTTCGGTGTCATCGATGGCAAGGTCACGCTGATCGACGAGTGTCTCACGCCCGACTCCAGCCGTTTCTGGCCTGCTGCCAGCTACGAGGAGGGCAAGATTCAGCCTAGCTACGACAAACAATTCGTCCGCAATTGGCTCAAAGCCAACTGGGATATGACGGGGGAGACCCCTCACCTGCCCGCCGAGGTCATCGATGGCACGTCCGAGCGCTATCGCGAGGCCTTCCAGATCATCACGGGCTCCCAGTTCACAAGCATGAAGGAGAACGCATAAGTGAGTACCCGTAGCGCCACGAACAAGCGTACGCAATCCCACGAAGTTACCGGGGTTGCGCGCAAGTCCGCCGCATCTGCTAAACCCGCCCGCCAGGCAGCGAGCTCCGTTCGCGTCGTGCCGGCTTCGTCTAAGGCACGCCGCAAAGAGCTCGAGAAGGGTGAAAACCTGGAAGGTCTTTCCAAGGAGGAGAAGCGCGCCCGCAAGGCGAAGCAGCGTGCTCGTGAGGATCGTATCTACACGGTGTCGAATATCCTCCTCAAGCAGGATGAGGACTACACCAAGCGCCGTCGTATCTGGTGGGCCGTGCTCGCCATCGGCATGGTACTCGTCGTGGCAATTTGGGTTTCGCTCTACTTCGCTCCCGGCGGTACGGTGTCCAGTCCCGTCCAGATGGTCGGCATCGTTTTGTCCTATGTCATCATTCTGGGTGATTTTATCTACGACTTCGTTCGTATTCGTCCCCTGCGCAACATGTACCGCGCGCAGGCCGAGGGCATGTCCGAGAACAAGCTTAACGCTCTTATTGAGCGTGCGGCTGCCGAGGAGGACAAGAAGGACTCCAAGAAGAAGTAGCGTTTGCATTCATACTTATCGCTAAGATATAAGGCGCGTCGTTTTTGCGGCGCGCCTTTTTACTGTTCTATAGATAGATGGAGTGGCACATGATTCGAGCTGCCCTGACGGTCGAAGAGGCTCTGGAGGGCATGAAGGCCCTGGAGCCCAAGATTAAAAACTACGCGCGCCTGGTCGTCTGCAAGGGCGTAAACGTCAAACCCGGCCAGGAGGTTGTCGTTCAGTCTCCGGTCGAGTGCGCGCCTTTTGCCCGCGTGGTGGTCGCGGAGGCTTATGCCGCCGGCGCTGGCCACGTGACGGTCATTTGGGCCGATGATGCCGTGACGAGGCTCACGTACGAGCATGTCGATAAAAGCTATTTTGAGCAGACGCCCGAGTGGAAGCGCCTGCAGCTGGATTCCCTGGCCCAGGGCGGTGCCTGCTTTATCTTTATCGAGGGTGCGGATCCTGCGGCTCTCAAGGGTATCGATCCCGCCAAGCCCGCTGCAGCTTCTAAGGCAAGGAACACGCAGTGCAAGGTCTTCCGCCGTGGACTGGACTACAACATCAACCCGTGGTGTATCGCCGGCGCTCCGGTCGTGGCTTGGGCGCGCGAGGTGTTCCCGGGAGACGCCGATGAGGTTGCAATCTATAAGCTGTGGAATGCGATTCTGCACACCGCTCGTGCCGATGGCCAGGACCCGGAGAGCGACTGGGAACTCCATGACGCCGCATTCGAAAAGAACCTGCGTTTCCTGAACGACAATCGTTTCGACCGCCTGCATTACACCGCGGCAAATGGAACCGATCTGACGATTGGCATGACGAAGGGTCACGAGTGGGCCGGCGGCAAGGGCAAGACGCCCGATGGGCACCCCTTCTTCCCCAACATTCCCACCGAGGAAGTCTTCACTTCGCCCGATCGCATGCGCGCCGACGGTATCGTGTACTCGGCCATGCCGCTCATCCACCACGGCAATAAAGTCGACGATTTTTGGATTAAGTTCGAGGGCGGCCGCGTGGTGGGCTACGACGCCCGCGTGGGCAAGGCAACGCTCGCAAGTATCATCGATACTGACGAGGGCGCTGCTCACCTGGGAGAGGTCGCGCTCATTTCCAAGAACACGCCGATCCGCGAAAGTGGTGTTCTGTTCTACGATACGCTCTATGACGAGAACGCTAGCTGCCATCTCGCGCTAGGTGTCGGTTTCCCCGAATGTATCGAGGGTGGGTATGACATGTCCAAGGAGGAGCTCCTGGAGCATGGTGTTAACGTCTCGAGCACGCACGTTGATTTTATGATCGGCACGGACGACATCGATATTACGGGCATTACGCCTGATGGACGTGAAGTTGTGATTTTCCAGAACGGCCAATGGAGTTGGGAATAGTCCCAGACCGTGGTACAATGCCACCCGCGGGCCGTTAGCTCAGCTGGCAGAGCAGGGGACTTTTAATCCCAAGGTCCAGGGTTCGAACCCCTGACGGCCCACCATAGTTTGCGCAGGTCAGAGACGGTGTTGTCTCTGACCTTTTTCTTTATGTACCCAACGAGTACCCAAAACAGTACCCCTCAAATCACGTGGATTCCATAATTCTGGTCTGTCCGTAGAGGGCGTTAACGTCCGGATGGTCGGACGGATAGATCGTTGCCGATGCGTTCGTCCATCCGTCTGTGGGGGCCGAGGACGGTCCGAGTGGATGCGAGCGTTCTGCGCGCTTTCGATAGCCGTAGGGGCTCCTTGGGTAGCCCCAGGCTGTCGAAAGGGAGTTGAACGCGAGCCTTGAGCGCGGGTATGCCGGTGTGGCGTAGTGAGCGGTCGTTGATGCACCGAAGCCCTATATCTATTACTTACTTATTTATATATAAATGGAATGTAACTTGACGTTACACCTGCGGCGCTTCTACCTGCGGTTCGGGACGCTTGAATGCCCCCTTTTGAAGGGTGGGTTAAATGTAACCTCAAGTTACACATGTGTAACCTCACGTTACAGGAAGTGTAACTTCAAGTTACAGAAGATGTAACGTCACGTTACAGGCTGGTGTAACCTCACGTTACACTTAAACCCACCCTTTTGAACACTGAAAAGCCGTCCCGCAATAGATGCGGGACGGCTGCCTAGTCGCTCCATCCCATGGACTTGGCGGCATCGAGGATGGCTGCATATCGGAGTTGCAGTATGCCGTCAACCGAGTCGATGAGATGCCTTGATTTCAACGCCTTTCGCGCTTTGCAGACGCTCGGCCGCGCCGCGTTAAAGAATTCGGCCAGTTCGATGTCGGTTTTCTTCAATCCGCAAACCTTATAGCCCTTGCATGAGCCGATGCGCTCGTATCGTCGTATTTCTAATAGCAACTGAAGTTCAAGCTTGCCCCTCGCGGCGAGATATAGCCATCGATCACTTTTGTCGTCACATAGCCGCGATTTGGCGGCTTCCTCGGTTTCCGTTGCAGCAGCGCAGATTTGTGGCGGTTCAACGCCGCTGAGCTGTGCGAACCGTTCACGTGATATAGTATTCTCAATGCTAATCGCATCCTGAGTGATGCTTGGTGCCGTTGGAAGTGATGATTCCAGCGGCACTTCTATTTTCGGAGGATCATCCGTCACTGTTATCTCCTCCGTTTCTTCTTAGGCCGCCCGCCACGGGTGCCACCGACAATCATCTTTCCATGCCTAATCATCGCGTCATCGACAGCGGGCAGGTAGAGCCATTCGTCCTCGGTTGAGGTCGCGAGTCCCGCTGCGATCAGTGCGTTGACATGCTCGGCTGCGACAGTCGATTGACCGTGCGCTCCATAAAGTTGCTTGGCCAGCATCGCGTAATCGAGTTTCAGCGCGTGTCCCCTAGCCGTTGATGCGAGCGAACACAGTGCGAGCCAGACACCCATATCGGCGTATGCACGGCTGCCGCGAGCAGTATGCAAGCGCCTGAATTCGTTTGCGGTCGTTATTGGCAGGTTAATGCGCATGAGCGGTAGCTGCACATTCCATGCGGCCTTGATGGCCTCATCATCACTAATTGTGCGCCCCATTAGGCCGCGCCCTTATCGCGCAGCCCGCAGACCGCGAGCAGGTCATCACGGTTGAGCTTCCACCGGCGCCCGATTTGAACGCCACGGATCTCACCGCGTTCGACCATTCTCAAAAGGTGCTTGGCACTAATGCCGATTGCCGCTTCGGCGGTTGTGGGTGTGATGAGCAGCGGTAACGTGTCATACTCGCCGAGGCGGAACCGTTCCAAAATGGCCTCCTCTGATTTATGCATAGTTGACTCCTTTCTAGGCCTATGGCCCGATAAAGACTGTGCGGCTTATGCCGCTATAACAAGGCTATGGCGGCTTTTGGCTCCGTGCGAACCGATTTGGTGCCAAGGGGTGACAATCGGTGATAATTTCGGGCGGCAGGGTATTCTGTTCCGTCTAATCGCGCCTTTGAGAACGGGGGTTTCGCCCCGCAGGGCGCCGGGTTTTAGGGCAGAGCCCTAACAAGCGCCGAACCGTAGGTTTCGGCGCGTACGCGGACGGGCAAAACGCAGTTTTGTACGGC
>JAXJMO010000033.1:0-28963 GCA_036313175.1 Collinsella sp.
AGGTCGTCGAGGGAGGCGCCCACGGGCAGGCCGCCCTCGGAGAACGCGGTCTGGCTGCGGCCGTAAACGATCTGCAGGAAGATCTCGCGCATAGCAACGTTGATGGCGTCGCAGACGAGGTCGGTGTTGAGGGCCTCGAGGATGGTCTTGCCGGGAAGGATCTCGGAAGCCATGGCGGCAGAGTGGGTCATGCCCGAGCAGCCGATGGTCTCAACGAGGGCCTCCTCGATGATGCCGTCCTTGACGTTCAGCGTGAGCTTGCAGGCGCCCTGCTGAGGTGCGCACCAACCCACACCGTGCGTAAGACCGGAGATGTCGGAAATCTCCTTAGCCTGGACCCACTTGCCCTCCTCGGGGATGGGTGCGGGGCCGTGGTATGCACCCTTGGCAACGGGGCACATGTTCTCCACTTCCTGTGAGTACTGCATGCCTCTCCTCTCTATCGTGTTGGCGTCCCGTCTGGGGGTCGTGGCTGGCGATTGCCGGGCGACCCTTCGAAAGGGACATGACATGCAGCCCCTATAATACCGCGAAATGCACGGAATATTCGGCGAACGGCTCAGTTTTCGTAGCGAGATGCGCGGAACTTTCAATTGAAACGATTTAACTCTATGTTCTGTGGTCGCGAACTTCCATAGAGGGGGACAGTCTTTGGCAAGCTTTTGCTCAGCTCTTGTATGCGTTGCGGGGGTTGACCTGTTGCAACGGTGCCGTTCGCCGCCTGTATACTGCCTTTGGCCGCGTGGCGTAGTTGTTTTGCGTGAATGTTTTGATGGCGCGCTTCAATCGTGCTGTATTGGATGGCAAGCAGATCCCGGCGAAGGGAGCGCCATGCAGCGCGTTTGGAGAACGGTTACCGGCTTTTACCATGTCTGTGCCCGCGGTACGGGCAAGCGGCTCATCTTTGAGGGCGATGAGGACCGGTGGGAGTTTTTGGAGCTGATGCGCGAGTGCTGCCGCGAGGAGGGCGTGACGGTTATCGCTTGGTGCCTTATGGGCAATCACGTGCATTTGGTGCTTTCAGATTACGAGGACGCGATGAGCGCGGCGATGCACCGGTTGCTTTTGACGTACGCGCGGCGGTTCAATAAACGCACGGGGCGCACAGGGCATCTGTTCCAGAACCGTTTTGACCGGCGCTCGCTCGATACCGACTGGCAGGTGATGGAGGCTATTCGCTCCGTTCACGCCGATCCGCAGGAGGCGGGCATGAGCCTAATCGAGCGTTACCCCTGGAGCAGCTTTGCGGAGCATCTGCGCGCTTACGACAGTGATGCGGCAGATGCCACGAGGGGATTTTCCGATCCTTCTTGCGTGCTTGAGCTTTTTGGTTCTGCCGAGGCCTTTGCTGCCTATTCGCTTTCGACGCCCGACAGCGGCGAACCGGCGCTGCGCGATATGAAGGAGACGGAGTGGGAACGCCATGCCTTTGCCGACAAGATGGCGAAGGAACTCGGGGTTCCGCTTCGCGGGGTTAAAACTGCACCGCCGGCGCAGCGCGATACCGTTATTGTTGGATTGAACAATGCCGGCTTTACGGTGCGCCAGATTGAGCGGTATACCGGGATTGGCAAAAGTACCGTCTCTCGTATCGTGCGCGCTTATGCGCGGGTGAAGGCACGGGCTGAGCTTTCGGAATAGAAAATGGCCGAACCACTCTTGTCAAGCGATTCGGCCAACAAAAATCTTAAGATTTGGGACAAGTACTACTGATTATTTTGCCCCTCGAGCATGCCGTCGAGGGTGCGCCAGGCGAGCTCGGCGCATTTGACGCGGGCGGGCATGTGCGAGATGTCCTGGAGCTGGGCGGCCTCATCCAGGTCTTCCAGATCCTCCTCGGAGAGCTGCTCGCCGCGGATCATGGCGAGGAAGAGCTCTGCCAGGCGGTGAGCTTCCTCGACGGTCTCGCCGGTGATGAGGTCGGCCATGATGTCGGCACTGGCCTGACTGATGGCGCAGCCGTGGCCGGTAAAGGAGGCCTCCTCGATCACGCCGTTCTCGACGCGCAGCTGCAAGGTGAGCTCGTCGCCGCAGCTGGGGTTGATGCCGTCGTGCTCGTGCGTGGGAGCATCCATCTCGTACTTATAGTCGGGGTGCGAGTTGTGCTCCATAAATGTGGTGGAGGTGTACAGATTACCCATTGAACGTGCTCCAAACGTGATGCAGGCCGGCGATGAACTTGTCGATGTCGGCCTTGTCGTTGTAGAAGGCCACGCTGGCGCGGCAGCAGGCAAGGTTCTCGACGCCCAGCCAGGTAAGCAGCGGCTGCGCGCAGTGGTGGCCGGCGCGGATGCAGACGCCGTCCATGTCCATGATGCTCGCGACGTCGTGCGGGTGGATGCCCTTGACGTTAAAGCTCACGACGCCGTGGTGGTTGTCCCAATAGATGGAGCCGATGATCTGGACAAAGTCGAGCTGCATGAGTTCGCCCATCAGGTAGTGGACGAGTGCCTGCTCGCGGGCCTGAATGTTCTCGTAACCCACCGTGTTGACCAGGTAGTCGAGTGCCGCGCCCGTGGCGAAGATGCCGGCGGCGTCCTGCGTGCCGGCCTCGAACTTCTCGGGGACGGGCGCCCAGACGGCGTCCTGCTCGGTGACAGAGTCGATCATTTCGCCGCCGGTGAGCATGGGCGGCATGGCGTTGAGCAGGTCCATCTTGCCCCACAGCACGCCGATGCCCATGGGGCCCATGGCCTTGTGTGCGCTAAAGGCAAAGAAGTCGGCTCCCAGGTCGGCCACATCGACCGGCATGTGCGGCAGCGACTGCGCGCCGTCGACGACCAGATAGCCGCCGTACTTATGGACGAGCTTGCCGAGGTTCTTGACCGGGTTCTCGACGCCCAGCACGTTAGAAACCTGACCCACGGCCAGAATTTTGGTCTTGGGACCAACCTTGGTAAGAACCTCCTCGGTGGTGAGCTGGCCGGTCTTGGTGGGGTAGAGGTAGACGAGCTTGGCGCCGGTTTCGCGGCAGACCTGCTGCCACGGGATTAGGTTGGAGTGGTGCTCCATGATGGTGATGACGACCTCGTCACCGGGCTCGAGCACCGTGGGTGCAAAGCTCTTGGCGACCAGGTTGAGCGACTCGCTCGTGTTGCGGGTGAAGACGATCTCGTTGGCCTGTGAGGCGCCGATGAGGTCGGCGATCTGCTGGCGGACCTTCGCGATGGCGTCGGTTGCCTCGACGGAAAGCGAGTACAGGCCGCGCAGGGGGTTGGCGTTCATGCGCTGATAGAAGTCGCGCTCGGCGTCGAGCACACAGGCAGGGCGCTGCGCGGTGGCGGCGCTATCGAGGAAGGCGATCTCGGGGTGCTGCTGGAAGAGCGGGAACTGCGCCTTGTAGGGGTTGGTCTCGATGTCTACGGTGGGCCAGCCGCGCGAAGCCTCGTCGCTGGCGTCGAGCTCCATGGGCTCGGGGGCGGTGCAGGTATCGCATTTAACGTGCTCGGTGTCGATCATGCGAGCTCCTCTTCAAAGTTGTCGATCAGGTTGTTGCCCAAGCGGACGACGGCGGCGCGGGTGTGCTCGTCGGTCGCGGAAAGCGCGGCGTCCTCCAGCTTGGCGCGGATGAACAGGTCCTCGGCGGCATTTTGGTCAAGGCCGCGGCAGGCGAGATAGAACAGCTGCTCGTCGCGGACGTGGCCGATGGTAGCGCCGTGGTTGCCGGCGACGTCGTCCTCGTCGCAGAGAATGACGGGAACGGTCTTGTTGTCGACGCCCTTGTTGGCCAAAAGCACCGTCTCGCGCTCGGTGCCGGTTGCACCCTTGCAGCCGTGCACGAGGTCGATGGTGCCGCGGTAGACCTTCTTGGACGTGCCGGTCAGTACGCCGTTGGCGTCGATCTCGCACTCGGTCTTGCGACCGCGGTGGCGCAGCTCGTAGTTAAAGTCGCGCACCTGCTCGCGGGCGCCCAGGTAGTCAGTATCGATGGTGACCTTGGCGGTATCGCCCAGCAGGTCGCCGGCAAGGCCGGTGGCGCTGGCGCCGGCACCCAGGACGGTGTGCTGCACGTTGACGCGCGCGCCCTCGTCCAGGAACAGGCCGGTGTCGTCGAGCGCGATCCAGCTATCGTCGAGCGTCTGCGTGCAGGTCACGTTGACGGTGGCGTACTCGTGGGCGCACACGCGTAGCACGGAGCCCACGACGCCTTGGCCGGCAACGGGGGAGTCCAGGGCTATGCGCAGGTCGAGCGTTGCCTGCGGACGGGCGACGACATCGATGGCGGCGATGGCCGCGGCAGTGTCGACGCCACTCACGCGCACGGTAACCGTGGCGTGCTGGTATGCGGGCACATCGATGACGATGCGCTTGGTGGCGTGGTCGGCCAAGTAGGTGTAGGCAGCCTCGCCCATGCCGGTCTCGAAGGCTTCAGCAGGGGAGAGCTCCTCCTCGAGCTCGATGGCACCGGCCTGGTAGATGGAGGTGGCGGGCACGTCAAGCTCGGTCTCGGGCGTGATGCGGGCGCGGTCGGCGGCATCGCCGGGCGCGGAGGCGCGGCGCTCGGGGAAGCGCTCGGCCATGGCGTCCATGGCGGCGTCGAACGCGTCGGTCGAGCCGGCAAACTGCTCGTCCAGGCCCTCGACCTCAACGGCCTCGGCGGGGGCGGTAGCAAGCTCGTCCGAAAGCTCGAGCTTGGTCTGGTTCATCTTGAGCCAACCCCAAGTGGCAGCCGGCATCGCATTGACCTGCTCAAGGGTGGTAGCAGCGGTGTTCGTGGTCTGTTTCATTATCCGATCGCTCCTTCCATCTCGAGCTTGATCAGGTTGTTCATCTCGACGGCGTACTCCAGCGGCAGCTCCTTGGAGACCGGGTTGGCAAAGCCGTTGACGATCATGGTACGGGCTTCTTCCTCCGAGATACCGCGGCTCATCAGGTAGAACACCTTATCGTCGCCGATGCGGCCGATGGTGGCCTCGTGGCCGATGTCGACGTTCTTGGCGCGGATGTCCATGGCCGGAATAGTGTCGGAGCGGCTTTGGTCGTCGAGCATCAGCGACTGGCAGCTCACGGTTGCCTTGGAGCCCTCGGCCTTGGGTGTCGCCACGATAGAGCTGCGGAACGTCTGGATGCCGCCGCTCTTGGAGATGCCCTTGGTCTCGACAGTTGCCGAGGTCTCGGGCGCGTTGAGCACGACCTTACAGCCGGTGTCGAGGTTCTGCCCGGCGCCGGCAAAGGTGATGCCGGTAAAGCTCGAGCGGGCGTGGCGGCCGTTGAGCACGCTCATGGGGTAGAGGTAGCCCACGTGGCTGCCGAAGGAGCCACTGATCCACTCGATGTCGCCGTCCTCGTCCACGCGCGCACGCTTGGTGTTGAGGTTGTACATGTTCTTGGACCAGTTCTCGATGGTCGAGTAGCGCAGGTGTGCGCGCTTGCCCACAAAGAGCTCGACGGCGCCGGCGTGGAGGTTGGCCACGTTGTACTTGGGCGCGGAGCAACCCTCGATAAAGTGCAGGTCGGCATCGTCCTCGACAATGATGAGCGTGTGCTCAAACTGGCCGGCGCCCTTTGCGTTAAGGCGGAAGTAGCTCTGCAGCGGGAAGTCGAGCTTGGTGCCCTTGGGCACGTAGACAAACGAGCCGCCCGACCACACGGCACCGTGCAGGGCCGCAAACTTGTGGTCGGTGGGCGGGATGAGCGTCATGAACTTCTCGTGGATGAGCGGCTCCCACTGCGGGTCGTGCAGGGCCTCCTCGATGCCGGAATAGACGATGCCCATCTTGGACGCGGTGTCCTGCATGTTATGGTAGACCAGCTCGGAGTCGTACTGCGCGCCGACGCCTGCCAGGTAGCTACGCTCGGCCTCGGGGATGCCCAGGCGCTCAAAGGTATTCTTGATGTCGTCGGGCACCGACTCCCAGTCGTGCTTTTGATCGGTGTTGGGTTTGACGTAGGTGACGATGTTGTCCATGTCCAGGCCCTCGATGGAGGGACCCCACATCGGGTCGGGAAAACGATTAAAAATCTCGAGGGACTTGAGGCGCAGGTCGAGCATCCACTGCGGCTCGTCCTTTTTGGCGCTGATCTCGCGCACGATGTCGGGCGTGATGCCGGCGTCGAGGCGCTCGAATCCCTCCTCGCCATAGGTGAAGTCGTAGAGGCTGCGGTCGATGTCCGCGACCTCGGTGCGGTTCTTGGTCATTGCGTCGCCCCTTTACGCCTGCTGCTCGGCAGCGGCGGCCTCGGCCTGGGCGCGCTGCTCGGCGGCCTCGCGCTCGAAGGTCTCAAAACCGTTCTTGTCGATCCAGGGGATGAGCGAGGCGTCGTCCTCGCGCACGATGTGGCCCTTGACCATAACGTGGACGCGGTCGACATCCAGGTGCTCCAAGATGCGCGTGTTGTGCGTGATGATGAGCATGGAGCCGTCGCAGCTCTTGCGGTAGGCGTCCATGCCGTGGCTGACGGTGGAAAGCGCGTCGACGTCCAAGCCCGAGTCGGTCTCGTCCAGGATGGCGAGCTTGGGCTGCAGCAGCAGAAGCTGGAGCATCTCGACCTTCTTCTTCTCGCCGCCCGAGAAGCCTACGCCCAGCTCGCGGTTGAGGTAGGCGGTGTCCATGTTGAGCTCGGCCGCGAGCTCCTTGACGCGACGGCGGAACTCCTTGCCCTTCATCTCCAGGCCGGGGCGGCCGGCGATGCTGGCGCGCAAAAAGCTCGACAGTGGCACGCCCGGAATCTCGACCGGGGCCTGGAAGCTCAGGAACAGGCCGGCGCGCGAACGCTTGTCGGTGGTGAGCTCGGTGATGTCCTGGCCGTCAAAGACGATGCGGCCGTCGTTGACCGTGTAGACGGGGTCGCCCATGACCAGGTGGCCGAGGGTGGACTTGCCGGCGCCGTTGGGTCCCATCAGCACGTGGGTCTCGCCGGCGGCGACGTTGAGGTTGACGTTGTGGAGGATGGTCTTCTCGTCCACGGAGGCGGTCAGACCTTCGATGGAAAGCAGCGGATTTGCGCTCATGCTGTCCCTCTCTGTATATGGTGTACTCATAGGTGTACTAAACCCTAGGAATCTTCTCGGAATAAAGTTACTATGGGTTCGGCGTTAGTCAAGGGAAAACCCGACTAATCCACTCGACTTTTTAGATGTGGGACATAATAATCAGGTTTGTTTGCCCCGCGTGCATAAGATTTGGGACAAACAAGCCTGGTATTTTGTCCCGGTAACGATGAGAGGGTAGGTATGCTCATTTCTTCCAAGGGCCGCTATGCCCTCCGGCTGATGATCTATATCGCGGCGCTGGGCGACGCCGAGGGCAAGATTGCCCTGCGCGAGGTTGCCGACCGCGAGCATATCTCACAAAAGTATCTGGAACAGCTGGTTCGTCCGCTTATGAAGGCGGGCCTGCTTAAGAGCGTGCGCGGCAAGGGCGGCGGCTACATGATGGCCAAGGATCCAGCCGAGGTACGTGCCGGCGACATCCTGCGCGCCGTCGAGGGCAGCACGGCTCCAGTGGCGTGCGATGGCATCGACAACAGCTGCACTCGCAGCGATCTTTGCTCGACCGTCAAGTTCTGGCGCGGCCTGGACGACGTGATCGAAAAGTACGTCGACGGCGTGACGTTGGCCGACCTGGCCGCCGTTCCCGAGATCAACTTTGACATTAAGCTGTAGGGGCTGGCTTTCGTGTAGTCGTACGAAGCCTTTGATTCGCGTCTGGCACTGCTAGAGACAGCTCGATTCCAAGATTTCGAAAACGACTATGTTGTCTCCGGATGTGCGTATATCTATGAGCAGGTTTTTGGTATCTCAATTACGCTCCTTAAGCGTCTGCTCGAGTATGAGGGCGCCACGCTTGCCGCGTCGGGGTCTCCTCGTGCCATCTTGAAGGAGTCGTACCGATTCTACGACTTTATTGATGAGGCGGCCTGGCTAGACATGCTCAGAGACCGCAATACGAACGTCCATATCTACGACAACAAGCTCGCTCAAGATTTGATTCAGCGCATCTTGAACGTCTATATCCCCGCTTTCTGTCAGTTGAGGGACGGGCTGATGGAGCGATACGGCGAGTTTCTGATGGCGCCCGACGACCAGTTTGTTTAATTCCTTAAGATTTCGCGGAAGGTTGTTGCCGTTTACCGAGGGGTTGTTGTGCAACAACGGACGAGCTGCAATACTGATTCTATCTTTGCAAACTGCACTTTAACTACACCAATGCAGGGAGGATCTTATGCAGCCCAAGCATTCTGCTATTGTCGCGGGTCTGACGCTGGCGCTTTCGTTTGGCGCCGTTTCCGCGCCGGCACCCGCCGCTGCCGAGGAGCCCACGCCAGGCGTTGCCTCGGATGCCACCGATATCGATAAGGGTCTCTACACCCAGCAGTCCTTCTCGGGCGTGCTGAGGTCGGTCCAGGGCGTTTCGTTTGTCAACGTGACTACCGAGATGAAGTACTTTACCAAGTACGAGAGCCATGGTAACTACAACCAGGGCTTTTCGTATGGTGACGGCTACAACGCGCTGGGCTATTACCAGTTCGACCGCCGTTGGTCGCTCATTCCGTTTATGAAGCAGGTCTACAACTACAGCCCCGAAAAATACAGCATGCTCAAGGATGCGATTGATCGCGGCAGCGAGATTTCCAACGCGAGCAATGCCATGTACGAGAACGACCAGCTTACCGAGCTGGGCCGTATTGCACAGGAGGCCTTCCAGGGTGCTTATAACACCGATCCTGCTGAGTTTTCGGCTCTGCAGGATGCGTATGCGTACAACTCGTACTATGCGGTGACCGAGGCGTGGCTTAAGAGCGCTCTTGGCATTGACATCTCCGGCCGCGCCGATTGCGTCAAGGGTATGGTGTGGAGCATCACCAACATGTGCGGTACCGGTGGCTGCAGAGACTTCTTCCGCTGGGCGAATCTTTCCAACGATATGTCCGACCGCGAGTTTGCGACGGCGCTCTCCAATAGCGTGGTCAACAATGTCGCCACCAAGTTTTCAAGTCAGCCCCAGTATCATGAGGGCTGGAAGAACCGCTACCGCAACGAGCTGAAGGACTGCTTGGTTTATATCGCCGAGGACGAGGCCGCTGCCGCTGCGACGCCCGTGCAGCCCGAGCCTGCGCCGGCGCCCTCGCCGACACCTGATTCGAATGACGGCTCGAGTGACGATGCCAACGATGACAGGATGGATGCGCCCTCGACCGATGCTGACGGTAATGGCTCTGCTGGTGGCACTACCAACGACGGCTCTACCTCGAACGGCTCCGATTCGAACGGCTCTGCTGCGAGCGATTCGCCTTCAAGCTCTGCCGGCAATACGGACAGCGACGCTTCTGGTTCGACCGACGCTGGCACCTCTAACTCATCTACCGGCTCGAGCGATTCGTCCGTTGACACCGGCTCTAACAACGGCTCCGGCTCTGACACGACCCCTGATTCCGATGCTTCCAAGGACGACTCGAATAAGGCGCCGGACGCTCCCGTTGCTTCGCCGGACAAGAAGCCTTCTTTCTCCGAGCAGCTTGGTTCTACGCTGGGTTCTTCGCTGATGGCTGGCGTCAATAACGGCTCGGCCCAGAACAAGGACAACTCTGATCAGGTTTCCACGGAAAAGACCGAAGCCGCAAAGGGCGACTCCAAGGACAAGGCTTCCGAGAAGGCTGAATCCGATAAGGGTCCTAGCTCTGATGAGAAGGGCGACAAGTCCGGTCAGAAGAAGGACGAGAGCAAGACCGAGGGCGAAAAGAAACAGCCCGAAGACGACGACAAGAGCGGTGCTGACAACCAAGTCCAAGAGCAAAATGACTCCAAGACGGTGACCACTACAACCACGACGACTACAACGACCAAGTCATCTGGCGGTAACATGCCCAAGACGGGCGACCTTATCGTTATGGCGAGCCTTGCCAGTGCAAGCTTGGCCACGCTGGGTGCCACGTCTATTGTGAGTGGCAAGCATAAGCTCGATCAGCAAAAGAAGGCTGCTGGGCAGAACGACTCCGAGGAGTAGTCCCTTTCGGTTGCCCGACAACTAAAGATTCGCAATGGGGGCCGGTGCAGTTGCATCGGGCCCCATTTTGTTGCACAACGATTTGTTATGCCCCCTCAAGGCCTTTGTTCCTACCGTTGCCCGATGCCTTTGCACGGATCCAGCGTTGCACTTGAACTGCTCGCTACAATGGGCTTCGTGCTGCGTTTTAGGGAGAAGTTACGGTGTCTGAACAGGAGTATTGCAACAGTGACGATACTTTTGGCGTACGGCTTGTCAACCATGTCGATGATGCGGTTTTGCCGGTCGGTGTGCATGATTTTGCCGATGCCATTGGTCGTTGCATGCTGGTTGACAAGACCATGTTTATTGCCGATGTGTTGGACTGCGACGCGTCCGTTGTGGTGTGCTGTCGACCCGAGGGTTTTGGCAAGAGCATGAACTTGTCGATGCTCAGGGCTTTTCTGGAGCGTCCAGCGGTCGGTCGCGCTGGTCAGCGTTTGTTTGCCGATGCTCAGATTTGGGATGCAGACGGCGGGCACTATCGGGATGAGTACGCTTGCTATCCGGTGATATCGCTGGACTTTTCTGTCGCTGTGAGGCGTGGCGCCGCTATTGCCGACGTCGCGCGCGATGCTCTTTCGGGCGAGTGCGCCCGTCTGCTGGCGCTTTTGGAGGCTCCGGATTTAGCTCGAGACAAGGTGCGTCACATCGAACGCGTCGCGCGTGGCGTGGCGAGCGAGGACGAGGTCACCTCGGTGCTTGGCGTGCTCATTGAGCTGCTGGAGATGGCCTGCGATGAGCAGGTTGTATTGCTCGTTGATGGGTACGACGCGGCGTGGTTGGGCCGTGCGAGCGCGAGGGACGTTTCCGACGCCGATCCGGCAGGGCTATTCGATCGTGTGCTGTTCGACGCCATTGCCACTGTGCGCGATTCGTTGCGGCTGACGTGTCTGATGGGGGAGTGTCCCGGCCCTGCTGAAGCGGCGCTTTCTTTGCATGGCTGCTCGTATTGTCTGACGACGCCGCTGTCGGCGTGGTGTGACCGATGTTTCGGTTTTTCGGATGCCGAGGTCGAGGCTCTTTTGAATCGTGCTGGGCGCGAGGAATATCTTGATGATGCGCGTGAATGGCTCGAGGGGTATCGGTTTGGCAGGGCCTATTGCTCGAGTCCGGCACGCGTGATCGGTTTTCTGGACCGAGGCTGCACGGCGCCCGTGCATGCCGATCTGTATGGATATGCCGATTGCCTGAGTAGGGTAGTTGCCGGGTGGAATCTCGAGCGTCTTTCGGTCTTGTTCGATTTGCTCGAGGCCCATGGGTGCGCTGAGGTCCCGCTTTGTTTGGGCACTGCAGAGCTAGATGTCTCGCCTGACGATGGCATGTGGACAGCGCTATATCTGTCCGGTTTTCTCACGACGGATATGACTGAGGAGCCAGAACATGGCAATCGCCTCCGTGCCTTGCGGTTGCCCAATAACGAGCTTCGCCAGGCCTTGCGTCTAGTGATTGTTGAGTGGTTTGAGTGCGCTGCCGAAGACATTCGAGACGTCGATGCGTTTCGCGACGGGTTGTGCCGTGGGGACGAGGATACGGTGAGGCGGGCGCTAAGCCGCATCCTGGGAGATGCGGGAATCGGTGCGACCGACCCAGATGCGCCGCTGCCATATCACCTGCTCTTGCAAGGACTCTGCTTTGGATTGCCGGGCTATGCCAATCCTGCTTCGAGGCGAAAGTGTGGCGCGGATCGCTGGGACATCCAGGTTTTTCCTACGGGCGCCGTGTTCGACGTAGCAGATACGATTGGCATGCTGGACGAGCGTCCGCTGATAACGATTAACTTGATGTATGACCCCGATGTGGATGCGCTGGGCCTGGAATTGCTGGCCGTGCAGTCGCTACTCGACATAGAGCGCGACGGCATCGACGAAATCCGTGTGCCGCGACCGGGCGTTGGCCGCATGCGCTGGGGGTTTGGTTTTGATGGGCAGCATGTGACTACGGTGTGCCAGCGGCTTTAAGCACTGAGGTGTTTCCGGCTTCCGTTACTTGGTGGCCTTCATGGGCGGCATGGGCTTCCAGTTGGGGTCCTTGATGATCTTGCGGGCGTCCTTCATGCCGCGGCGCAGCGCCGGAATTCCGGTCTTAAAGCACTTGTCAACGGCGGCCAGGCGAATGAACTCCTTGCAGAAGGTCGCGGCGTTGCCCAGACGGAACAGCACGGGGTGATAGTCGCCGTAGATCTGCATGTAGCGGGCCAGATAACCGCGGTTGCGCATGATGTAGTAACGGTTGGTGTCGCTCGTGGAGTTGAGCTGGCGCTTGCCGGCGATATCCCAGTTAGAGACGGCGCGGGCGCGCTTGAGCACCACGTCGGCGACCACGGCGGCGGGGAAGTGTTGGCTGGCTACGTAGCCGTAGCAGGCATCGTCGCCGTAGATAAAGAAGCGCGCATCGGGCAGGCCGATCTTGTCGACCACACGGCGCGAGAACATGCCGCCCTCAAAGCACAGCTGGTTCATGGCGCGATGGCCCTCGGGGCCTAAGTCCCACTTGGCGACGGGGTTGGGAATGCCGAGCGAAAGGATGAGCTGGTACTGCCAAAAGAAGGCGCCGCCGTCAAAGTCCAGGCGCGAACCCTGGATGACGTCGTAGCGGTCGGTCCACTTGGCCAAGCGCTCGATGCCTTCGGGGATGACGAGCACGTCATCGTCCATGACCCAGAACCACTGGGCCCCCAAGTCGTAGGCGCATTTAGTGCCGGCGGAGAAGCCGCCCGCACCGCCGCCGTTTTCGAGCTGCGGGGCGTAGATGACACGGTCGGTGCCGCCCTGCGCGTCGGGCTGCTCGGTGTCGATGCCCCACAGGTTGGCCAGGCGCTCGTTGAATGCGGTGCACATGGCCTCGGTCTCGCGCGAATTCTCGTTATCGACAATCACGATGCGCCAGGGCGCGGCCGTGAGCTCGGTCATGGAGTCGAACAAATTGGCCAGGAGTTCCTGGCGTTTGTACGTAACGACGACGATGGCGAGCTTATCGATGGGAGCGGGAAGGGTTGAAGGCATGAGGCAATATATCCTTTCACGCGCGGCGGGCGAGTGCTGCGCGGAAGCTATCGAATACGTCCTTGGGACTGTCCTATTGTAAAGGCTCGGCGCACCTTGGCGGCAAGCTTTGAATAAAACGCAGGAACCTGCCATGGGCCCGCCGCATGACGTGGGGCTGCTTTGCCCGCAAGAGGCTCCATAGATTATATAAACGCCCGCTGGCGCGCTGACCCTTTGATACCATGAAACGACAGGTATTTCCTAAGGAGCACATTTGTCTACTAACGCCTCTGGCAGCCCTGTTCTGTCGCTGCTTATTCCCATTTACAATGTTCAGCGCTACCTGCGCGAGTGTCTCGATTCCGCCCTGGCGCAGACGCTCAAGGATATTGAGATCATCTGCATTAACGACGGGTCGACCGACAACTCGCCGGCGATAATCCGCGAGTATATGGAGCGCGATGGGCGCGTCAAGATGATCGACAAGGCCAACAGCGGCTACGGCGACTCGATGAACCACGGTCTGGAGATGGCGCGTGGCAAGTACGTTGGTATCTTGGAGTCCGATGACTTTATGGCGCCCGACGCACTCGAAAAGCTTGTCTCGGCCGCCGATAGCAATAATGCCGACTTTGCGAAGGCGAACTTTGATTTCTACTGGTCTAAGCCCGAGGAGCGCCGTTCGCTGCACGAGATGTTTAAAGCCAAGGACTGTGGCAAGCCAGTGCACCCGAGCGATACGACGCAGTTCTTTAAGCAAAAGCCGTCGATTTGGTCGGCCGTGTACCGTCGCGATTTTCTTGAGCGCAACGGCATTACGTTCCTGCCGACTCCGGGGGCATCCTTTCAGGACACGTCATTCGCCTTTAAGGTGATCGCGTGCGCCGATAAGGCTATTTACCTGCACGATGCCGTGTTGTCGTATCGCCAGGACAACGAGAATTCCTCGGTCAATTCTTCAGCTAAGGTCTTTTGCGTCAATACCGAGTATGCCGAGATTGAGCGTTGGATTCGAGAGGATTATGCCCGCGACCACGCAAGCGGCGATGTCGCGCGCATGCTCAAGTTCAACCAGCTCATTAAGTACGATTCATACATGTGGAACTACGTGCGCCTGGCGCCTAAGTTCTATAAGGAGTTCCTGGTTCAGATGGCTAAGGAATTTCAGGCGGCCTTGGACGCGGGGGAGTTTTTGCTTGACGACCTCAAACCGTGGAAGCGCGCAAATCTCGCTGCCATCCTCAAAGATCCTGAGGGCTGGGTTGACGAGCATCCGAGTTTCGCGACGGATGGTGCCTTGGGGCGTGCTAAGTATTACGCCTCGGTTGGAGGCCCAGGCGTGGTCGCTGCCTTCCTCATCGAATCGCTGAGGGGGTAGGTCGACATGGGAGAGGCCTCGTGTCCTAAAGCTACCATTGTCGTCCCCGTTTACAACTCTGCGCGCTCCATTCAGCGATGCCTCGATTCGCTGTTGGCCCAGTCCGAGCGCTCGATTCAGGTTGTCTGCGTCAACGACGGTTCGACTGATGATTCGTTGAACGTGTTGCGCCAGATCGCGCAGGCCGACGATCGCGTACTGGTGATTGACCAGGAAAACGCGGGCGTCTCGTGTGCTCGAAATGCCGGTATCGATGTCGCCGAGGGCGAGACCGTCTTTTTTGTGGACGCCGACGATTACATCGATGCCCGGACGGTCGAGCACGTGCTGCATTCCATGGAGTCTGCAGATGCCGAGGCCGCCGTTTTTGGCGGCGTCTGTGAACCTGCCGATGCTGCCCCCAAGCGCGTCCAGCAACTCATGAGCCCCAAAGCTGGTACCTTCGACGCCCGTGATCCCCAACTGCTGTTCCATTCGAATGCGCAGCCCTATGCCTGCCGTGCGGCTTTTTCGTGCGAGCTGCTCAATCGCGAAGGCATTCGCTTCGCCCCCGGTTTGGCTTTGGGCGAGGACGTCGTCTTCCAATTTGCGGCTTATGCGCTTGCCCGTAAGACCGTCGTCATGCCGGACAAGTTCTACCACTACGTGATGGAGAGCGAATCGGCGACGCACGAGTTCAACAGTGCCGAGGCTCGTGCCAAAAAGCTTGACGCCCACATGAGGATGCTCGAGGAGGTCTTGGAGGGCTGGGCGGCCTACGGTCTTTTGGACCTGTGTCCCGGCGAGCTGATAACTTGGTTTTTGGACCTAATTGTGTTCGACCTGGCGCGCTTGGATGCCGATGACTTCCATCGCGTGGCGGCTCGCGTCAACATGGACCTCGCGACGTTTTTGGGAACGGACTGGGCAGATATGCCTGCCAAGGGCGCTGTTTGCCGTGTTGCCCACAAGTTCGTTGCGACGACCTCGGGCTTTTCGATGGCAGATGCCACGCTGTTCTATCTTTCGACTCGCGGTCTCAAAGCCTGCCTGGAGCGCTTTCTCTAATTCCAAGCGCTGCCGCCCGCCGCAACTCGGCTGCTAAAATAACCCTGTTACACGCTATTCAACAGGAGGTTCTCTTGCAGAACTCTGATACCCCTAAAGTTTCGCTGCTTGTTCCCATCTGCAATGTTGAGCGCTACCTGCGCGAGTGCCTCGATTCCGCCGTGGCGCAGACGCTCAAGGACATCGAGATCATCTGCATCAACGACGGTTCTACCGATAGTTCGCCAGATATCATCCGCGAGTACATGGAGCGCGACCCCCGTGTAAAGATGATCGACAAGGCCAACAGCGGCTACGGCGACTCGATGAACCGCGGCCTGGAGATGGCGCGCGGCGAGTACGTGGGCATCCTTGAGTCCGACGACTTTATGTTTGAGGATTCGCTCCAAAAGCTGGTCGCCAAGGCCGATGCTGAGCATGCCGATGTCGTTAAGGGCGACTTTTACCTGTATTGGTCCACGCCCAGCGAGCGCCGTGAGCTGTTTGGAATTATCGACGAGCATATGACGGGCGCCGCGTATCGCCCCGTCGATCGCCCGGGCATCTTCTACCGCAAACCTTCCATTTGGTCGGCTATCTATCGGCGCGAGTTCCTCAACGACAATCAGATTCGGTTCCTTCCCACGCCGGGTGCCTCGTATCAGGACGCAGGCTTTAACTTTAAGGTTTGGGCTTGCGCCGAGCGTGCCGCGTTTATTGCGGACCCCATTTTGTGCTATCGCCAGGATAACGAGAAGAGCTCCGTTAATTCGCCCAACAAGGTGTTTTGCGTGTGCGACGAGTATGTCGAGATGCAGCGCTTTTTGGACGAGCGTCCCGAGCTCAAGGCTCAGCTTCAGGGCATTTTAATGCGCATGAAGGTCGATACGTACCGTTGGAATGATGAGCGCTTGGTCGATGAACTGCGCGAGCAGTTTTGGAAGAAAGCCTCGTCCGAGCTCAAGGCCGATTGGGATGCCGGTCGCTTTGACCTGTCGCTGTTCGACCCGCGTGGCGAGACCGACTTGCGTCTGATGGTCAAGTCGCCCCGCGCCTATATCGATTCGCGCTTTGACTTTAAGAAGCCGGGCAAGCTCAATACGTTTAAGCATTACTTTAAGATTGGCGGCCTGTCGCTGGTCTGGCGCGTGCTGACGTATCAGCGCACCTACGGCGACAACCCGCACCCCGATGACGTTCCGGCCGCACAGTAGGAGCGAGTGACTATGGCTAACCCCAAGATTTCCGTTGTCGTTCCCATCTATAAAGTGGAGGAGTGCCTGGCCTGGTGCCTGGACTCCCTGCTTGCGCAGGACATGCCCGATTGGGAGGGCGTGCTGGTCAACGATGGCTCGCCGGATGGCTCGCGCGATATTGCGGCCGCCTATTGCGAAAAAGACGCGCGCTTCACGCTGGTCGATAAGCCCAATGGCGGCCTGTCGAGTGCGCGTAATGCAGGCATCGCTGCGTCCACGGCGCCTATCGTCGCGTTTTTGGATTCCGACGACCGCTTTACGCCCGATGCATGCCGCGTGATCGTCGATGCCTTTGAGCGCGAGCGCTGTGATGTTTTGACCTTTGGTGCGAATCCGTATCCGCTGGAGGCGGGGTATCCGTGGCTTAACTATGTGCTGAGCCCGCGCGATGTGTCGTTTGAAGGCTATAGCTCCGACCTACTGTTTAAGGAAGCATCTCGCCCCTTTGCATGGCGCACCGCCTGCAAGCGTGAGTTTTTGCTGGGTAACGGGATCGTGTTCGACGAAACCGTTAAGTATGGCGAGGACCAGGTCTTCGATTTTGCCGTGTACGGTCGCTCGCGCAAGACCGCGCTTATTTCGAACAAGCTGTATGACTACCGCGTGGCGCGCAAGGGTTCGCTCATGGACACCATGCGCTACGACGACGAGACGCGCCTGCTGGAGCACGTGAAGATTTACTCCGCGGTGCTGGCTGACTGGCAGCGCGACGGTCTCGATGTCCAGCATGCCGAGGACCTGGCGTACTTCCTATGCGATCTGGTGCTGTACGATGCGCTCAGGTTGCTGGGTTCGGACTGCGGCAAGGTGTTTGCTGCCGTTGCCACAGCGCTTGCCGGTTCTGCTGTGGGTAGCGATGCTGCGCTTGCACAATGTGCCCCGTCTGTTGCCGCTATGGTGCGCGCGGCGCTTACCAGTAAGGCCCCCAATGCCCGTGCGTGCAAAAAGCTCATGTTCGATTACGACGTCTTGAGGTTTGGGCGTCTGGGTGCCTGCAAGCGCGTGGCGGCGAACGCCCTGGGAAAGCGAGAAGTGTAGATGAGTATCAAGCGTTTGGCGCTTTGCCGCAGTCAGGGCCGTCTGTATGTGCTGCTTCGTTTTGCCGGTCAGGATGTCACCGCGCTTATTGAGCGGGAGGGTTCTCAAGCGTTTGCCCATGCGACGACGAGCGGCTCTTGTGTGCCATCGCTGGCACTCCCGGTCGATCATGGCCGCGTGCTGGCAATCTGTCCTTCGGTTGCCGACTACGAGCGCGAGCTTGCCGTCTTGGTGCTTCCGTTTTTGGATGGCTCGTCGATTGACATTGACTTTGCATCCAGTGGCCAAAAGCTTGGATCCATTCGCCTCGATAGCCGTATGGCTAAGCTGGAATCCAAGATCAACTACAAGGCAAAGCCTGTGCTGTGTGCGCTTATCCGCGATGCGCAGCGCGGCGAGCGCTGCGGCCGCTACGAGATCGATGCCGTCCGTTATCTTCCGGCCGATTCGGGTGCTGTGTGGCGCTACGAGGTCACATGGTCGGGAGACTCCCAGTGCACGCCCCAGCTTGAGATACTCGATACGCATATGAATGTCATCGATGCCACGGTTCATATGTTCGAGTCGCAGGTCGACGTTCCTCAGCAGAACGGATGCTGCGTCAATAAAACGTATCTGAGCGTGGAGATGCCCGAGGACATTCGAGATTTTGTCGCGATTGCAACTGATCCTGCGGGCCAGATCCAGGGCGGTTTTTGCGCCATGGATGGCCGCCTGTACAACGGCATGGTCGACGATAGCTGGAATCGCATGAAGGATGCGCGCGCGGACGACGCCGCCTATCGCCGTTGGTTTGAGCAGCATCGCGCAAAGCCGGGCGACTTGGCGTGCCAGTGCGCCGCCGCGGCGGCATTCGCCTACAGGCCGCTCGTGAGCATTGTGGTGCCGTGCTACAAGACCGATCGGGTCTACCTGCGCGAGTTGCTGGATTCGGTGCTTGCCCAGAACTATGACAACTGGGAATTGCTGCTGATGGACGCCTCGCCCGAATGGGATGCGGTGGCCAATCTTGCGGCAGCAGCTCACGACGAGCGCGTCCGTCGCATCGAGCTGCCCGGTAACGGCGGCATTGTGGTCAACACCAACGTCGGTATTCAGCAAGCGATGGGTGACTACATCGCATTTTTGGACCACGACGATATCCTGGAGCCGGATGCGTTGCTCCACTATGTTGCCGCTCTGAACAAGACTGCCAAGGACGAGCGCCCCCAGGTCCTGTTCTGCGACGAGGACATGTTCCAGAAAACGGGGGAGTGGGGCCAGCCGGTCTTTAAGACCAGGCTCAACGTCGACCTGCTCTATAGCCATAACTGCGTGACGCATTTTCTAATGGTGGAGAAGGCGCTCATCGATCGCATTGGCATGTCGCCAGAAGATGTTGCGGGTGCCCAGGATTACGACCTGACGCTCCGCTGCCTTGCGGCAGGTGCGCGTTTTGAGCACGTTGCGCACGTGCTGTATCACTGGCGCGTGCACCCTGGCTCTACCGCCGACGGTTCTGCCGATAGCAAGCCATATGCTATCGAGGCCGGACGTCTGGCTCTGCAGCGCCACTTTGACTCACTGGGTGTTCATGGAACGGTCGAGGAGTCCGAGACACCGTTTGTCTACCGCATGCGCTATTCGCTGCCAGAGCCTGCGCCGTTGGTGAGCATTGTGATTCCCACCAAGGACCACGTCGAGACGCTCGACGCCTGCGTGATGTCGATCGCACGGAAGGCCACGTATGCCAACTACGAGATCGTCTTGGTGGAGAACAACAGCGAAGACCCGGAGACGTTTGCGTATTATGAAACCCTGCCGGCGCGCGTAGCCGCTGCGTCTGATGGCAAGGGTGCAGCGCGCGTTGAGTGGTGGCCGGGCGAGTTTAATTACTCCCAGATCATCAACTTTGGCGTTGAGCATTCCAAGGGCGACTATCTGCTGCTGTTGAACAACGATACCGAGGTCATAAGCCCCGGCTTTATTGAAGAGATGATGGGCTATCTGCAGCGTCCCGATGCGGGCGTGGTGGGGGCCAAGCTCTATTTTGCCGATCATTTGGTACAGCATGCCGGCATTTTGGTTGGCGTGCGCGGTGCGCTTGCCCATGCCAACCAGGACTTCTCGGCAAAGCGCGAGGGATACCTTGCCCGCGCTGTGCGTTCCGGCAACTTTAGCGCCGTAACGGGCGCCTGCCAGATGGTTCGTCGCGACGTGTTTGAGCAGGTCGGAGGCTACAACGAGGAGTTCGCCGTCGGCTTTAACGACGCGGACTTTTGCCTACGCGTGTGGGGGGCGGGCTACCGCGCCATCTTTACGCCCTATGCCGAGCTGTATCACTACGAGTTCACCTCGCGCGGCAGGGAAGAGGCCAACGAGGAAAAGCTGCGCCGTTGGAAACGCGAACAGGCACTGTTCACGCAGCGCTGGCCGGAGTTTTTCTTGACGGGTGATCCATGGTTGGGGCCTAACTTGTCTTCCGAGAGTGAGTACTTCTCGCTTTAGACAATGGTTGTTAGAAGGCCCTCAGCTTGACTTCGCCATGAGTTGGGAAGAAGGCAGCGTTTAGGCTATTTGTTAGTTTACATTACGATAGCTCGATACTTCTACGATAAGTTTGTACAGGCTTATACAACTCGATATAATCCGATATAGTTGCGATAAACTAATAAAGCTAAGATTGACCGATAATCGATTTCCTTGAGAGGCAAACAAGTGAGCGCCACAATATTCCATAACCCGTTTCGTCCCACTGCCGGCGCTGAGCCTCCGCGCATAATTGGTCGTGATGATATTGCCCTTGAGTTTACCGAGAGTTTGAATTCGGGAATTGGTGCACCTGCGAGGCTCATGCGCGTTGCCGGGCCAAGGGGTTCCGGAAAAACTGTTTTGCTCTGTGATCTTAGAGATCGTGCACGAGAGCTTGGCTGGAAGACGGCTATTGTTTCTGCTGGTCCCAACCTATTGCTGGACCTGAAGGATCAGATTGCAGAATCCTCCCTTGCGACCAATGCTTCAGTCGGCGTAAATGCCGGCTTTGTTTCCGCTAAATTCGACGTTGTGCCAAAAGAGTCGAGTCTTAGAAAGTTGCTTGGCTCGGCCGCAAAGTCTTCCAAGGGCCTGTTTATTGCAATAGATGAGGTGCAGGATGCCCCGATTGACGATATGCGCGCTATTGCTTCTGCTGTGCAGCTTCTAATAGGGGAGAAAGTCGATATTGCTCTCGCATTTGCCGGATTGCCCGCTGGTGTTATGGATCTTATTAACGGCAAGGCACTTACATTCTTGCGTCGTGCCCTCCCCGAAGATCTGGCGCCTATCAACCAGGTGGAGGTAGCGCTCTCTATGGGCGATAGCTTTATAGCGACTGGTTTGACCATAGAGGACGATCTGCTGTCGAGAGCCGCTAAGGCCACGAAGGGCTATGCCTATTTGGTGCAACTGGTCGGTTACTCCATTTGGCAGCGCGCCAACTTGCATCGTGTCAAAAGTGCCAACGTGAGCGAGCGCGATGTTATCGAAGGCATTGCGCTGGCAGAGGCTCGTTTTCACGATGTTGTTCACGAGCCCGCGATTTCTGGACTTGGACTCAACGATATCAAATATCTTTTGGCCATGTGCGAGGATAAGCAGCAGTCCAAATCATCTGAGATTGCTAAACGTATGGGTAAAAAGACCAATGAGGTCAGCTCTATTAGGGCTAAGCTGCTACAAAGAGAGGTTATTCAGGCTCCACAGAGGGGCTACGTGCAGTTTGCCGTGCCGGACCTAGATATCTATCTGCGAGAGAATGCCGCGGAGATTCTCGAGCGGTTCTAAATCAAGGCATGAATAGCCGCCGGTTAACTGCCTTTTTCGACTTGGCTCGCGTCCCCCCCCCGCGCGAGGACGTGCCCAAAGCGGCAATACTGATTGATTACGGAAGGGCATCTCAGGGTGCAATCGATATACTATTTGTCCAAATGAAAGGAAACCCATGCAGCTATCTGAGCAGCTTCTGCACACGACGATTCGCATCGAAGCTTCGTTGGCCTCGGGAGGTTGCTCAGTTGGAACGGGTTTCTTTTTCAAGTTCTGCGACGACGGAAAGACCTATGTGCCGGCAATCGTGACCAACAGGCACGTGGCCGAGGGCGCGTACGAGTATCGCGTCATCTTTTCGAGATCTGACGAGAACGGAAACCTGCTCAATATAAACGAGCAACTTACCATGCGGGGCTCCGAGAGCGACTGGATCGCACACCCTGACGAAAGTGTTGACCTGTGCGTCTTACCCATCGGTCCCGCACTGAATGGTTTTATCCGGGCGGGGAAGCATCTGCTTACCATACCGCTCAGCTTGGAGCTTCTGCCGACGGATAAGCAGATTCAAGACAGGGGCTGTATGGACGAGGTGACCATGGTCGGATACCCCAACGGCATTTGGGATGAGGCCAACAACCTGCCGATCGTCCGTCGGGGTATCACGGCGACGCCCTATAGGTACGACTATCAGGGGCAGAAAGAGTTCCTGGTTGACATGGCGTGCTACCCGGGATCGAGCGGTTCCCCGGTCTTTCTCTACAACGAGGGTACTTATTTGGAGAACGATGCTGTGGTCATGGGCAAGAGGCTCTATCTACTTGGCATCCTTCGGGCTGTGCCCATCAGAACTCTTCTCGGAGACATCACCGTATCCACGATTGCCCACGTGAGCGTTCAGGACATGTTGAATCTCGGCATCGTCATCAAATCCGAGCGTCTGAGGGACTTCGATCCCATCGTGAGGGAACGCTTGAGCGTTTCTGGAAATTAGTATTTATTTGGCTCGCCCGCTCTGATGCCGCCCCCGCACAGCTGGTCGGCCTCGGCGTCCATCACCGCGTTCACGACCTGCTCGGCGAGGCGCCTGAGCAGCTCCTGCATGTCGATGGCGCCGTCGTCGAAACGGGGCATGGCGAGCATGTCCGGCGTCGGGTCTGATAAGATTTCCATAGCGGTCCTCGTCCTTTCCTAGAACCTGTTGTTGTGGTGATTTCAGATTCTAGGACGAGGGCCGCTCTTCGTTAAGCGGCCGCTGGGGCGTCACCCTTACACCAACATTTTCGACGCGATCGGCCGCTTCGTGGACTTCGTGCGCGACGTGTGTGCTGAGGATGCTCTGGAAGAGAATCTCCGTTTTGTGTCTGATGCCCTGGACGGTAAGTGCACGCCGCGTGAGATTATTCGCAACTACTTCCTCAAAGATTTCTACAAGGATCACTGCTCAACCTACCAGAAGCGCCCCATCTACTGGATGCTTGATTTCGGTAAGAAAAACGGCTTCAAGTGCCTTATTTACATGCATCGCTACCAGCCAGACCTGCTGGTCCGCGTACGCATTAATTTTGTCCATGAACAGCAAGAACGGTACCGCACGCAGCTCGCTCACCTAGAGGAAGCCGTGGCACAAGTTGATATCTCGCAACGCGTAAAGTTGAACAAGCAGATCAAGAAGCTCAACGATCAGCTCGCTGAGACTATAACCTTTGGGGAGAAGATTCACCATTTAGCAGAACAAATGATTGCGATCGGACTGAGGGATAAGCGTGATCGATTTCGGCATCTTTACCATTGACGGGGTGAAGAGGTTCTTGTTCGACGCCCTGCGCATCGATGGGTGCGAGTTCGGAGATATGCAGCTGCGTTTTCGCAGCGACGAGGTTGGGACGTACGCCGATGTCCGGGAGAGGCTGGGGGAGTCCCTCGCCCCCGACGACCTGCTGCTGCACCTCAGGCACGTCACGGCCAACACGGATGGCTGCGCGTCCATTCGCGAGAGCGGGATTCTCGGAATCGGGGACGTGCTCTCGCGTCCTAGTGCGCTTACGCGTCTTTTCGAGGGCTGCGGGGTTCATTTCGACAAGGCGAGCCGAACCGTGTCTGTCGACGGGAGAAGGCTCAGCCTGGACCTGGTCGATGATGCCTTCCTCGGACGGGAGTCCTCGGAGCCGATAGATGGACTTCTGTACATTCTGGCGGAAGACTCCCTCGTGAACTCCTTCATCCACAAGTCGTGCATCCGGGAGTACTCCACGCTTTCGCGGTATCCCGAGGCCATATGGGCTCTGGAAGAGGTCGTCGGGTATGGGAACGAGGCGGTTTGGAGATGGAAGGACGCCGCGCGCCCATATGTTGTCGAGTTCACCGCGACTTTGAAGGAGCTCGATCTGTGTCGACT
Source organism: Collinsella sp. (assembly GCA_036313175.1). GTDB lineage: Bacteria > Actinomycetota > Coriobacteriia > Coriobacteriales > Coriobacteriaceae > Collinsella. Next base: position 23,853 of record JAXJMO010000033.1, read on the forward strand.
CCAGCCGGACGATGGGATGGGTTTTTGCAGGGCGGCGGTTTGAAGGAGTCCGTATTCAATAATCTGGTTTACCAGGCGCTCGGGGTCTGCGTGCGGGGTGCCCGCGAGGTTATCGCCTCCCTGCCTGCTGGCGGCGGGGTGCCCCGTCGTCGATCGTTCGGATAACCCCTCTGGATGAGTTCTGCGGCGACCCCGAAGCTGGCTTGGATTCCATGTGCGATTGGGAGGGGCGTTGTCGGATTTGCGACGAAGACGCTGTGGAGTCCCTGTCGGCGTTCCTTATCGCTAATGGGTATCTAGGGGAGGGCTTCTCGGGATAAAACGGGTTTCGCTTGGTCTAATGCGTAGGATGACCAGTTTCGTGTTGTCCCAGCAGGGAATCGCCCGACGGATCAGATTGCGGAAACATGGGGTTCCGATGCATGGGGTAGGCGAGGGGTCGTCGCCCTGATGTGCGAATGAGCTTCACCCTGCTGTCGCATTCTGTCCGTATGGATAATGGCCGGCTTAAGGTGCCGGCCTCCTACCGGAGGAGGTTGCGACGTGCGCGCGATGATCGAGATTGAGTGGATGGACGGGCTTGTGACGAAGGTGCCGGAGTTCGCTCTGGGCGACGTATTCGGTGAAAGCGTTCAGGTAGAGCTCGATTTCAAGTTCGACGACGTGTCGGAGGGCCTCTGGGTCGAGGTGCGCCATCATAAACCGGACGAGGGCTCGGATGGCGACCCGCGCGAAAGGGCCTGTACGCTGCATGCGGACTGTCACTACGGTTTGGTCGACGCGGTCGACCTCGACCGTATCTTCTGCGTTCTCTTTGAGGGGCAGCCGAGGATCTGCCGCATCGCGGGGGAGCTCGTGAACCTCTCAAGGGCCTGTGCTATGGCTCAAGGTTGACGCGCTACTGAACGTTGTCGGTGCGCAGCCTCGCGTGGCGCTCGTAGGGGAAGTCCAGGTAGGTCAGCGCGTCGGCCTCTGCCTCCTGTTACCGTTCATGGGAAATCGGTCAATTGGGAGCGCGGTGGAAATCCTGGACCGTGTTCCTACGCTACAAGACCTAGGCTTCTTCGGTACTGCATCGGGCTCATATAGCCCAGGTCGCTCTTGCAGCGCTTGTCGCGATACCAGACCAGATAGGCGTACAGCATCTTCATGAATTCCCCCATGCCAACATCGTCCCAGCCCCTTCCGTAGAAGAGCTCCACCTTCAGCCTGCCGAAGCCCTCCGTCCTTGAATTGTCGGGTGAGCACCCCTTTCTCGACATCGAGCGCGCGAGGTCCTGGGCGGCGCATAGCCGATCCGGCCCTGCCACCGGTAGTGGCCGCCGCGGTCGCTGGCTTACGCCTTGAGGAAGCGCGCCCGGGACCTCGGCCCCTACGAGGCATCGGCATTGTGCCAGCTTCGATCGGAGGCGGGCTGCTCGAGCCTCATGACCGCATACGACCTCAAAGAGGACTTCTTCGACATCTACGACGAGCACCCGCTCTCGCGGGAGGATGCCGAGGATGCATTCGATGCGTGGAAGGCATCCATCCCCGATGACAAGGCCTACGATCCCTTCCGGGGGCTTGCGAAGGCCGTGGAGAACCACCGCGAGTTCATATTTAACTACCGGGATTGTCCGAGCCGCATCTCGAACGGTTACACGGAATGCGCGAACCGCCTCATCAACGAGACTAACATGATGGGGCGTGGCCACTCCTTCGAGACGCTGCGCGCGCGTACGCTCTATCGCAGTTTGTCCCGTCACAGAGGTATGGCCCTACGCCTGTCATCTCGGCTGTCGGAACAGGAGTGGGTGCGGTTACCCCAAGTGTCGCTACGACGCTGCCTATCGCACCCGCCTGTCCGCGGCCCGTGAAGGGTTATGTCTCACCGCTGACGAGCTCGCCGCCATGGTCGCGATTGCGGTCCCTTTGTTTAGGCGGGGGCAGAGTTACGAGACCATATGGGCCACACATGCTGACGAGCTTCCTGTGTGCGTGCGCAGTGCCTGCTCCTATCAGGAGAGGGACAGGCGCGCCTTAACTGCTTCTCCCGCGAAAGGACCGTATGAGGAAGCGTAAGCGCAGGGATGTCGAAGGTGCTGGGCGCGACGGGGTTGACCGCACTGGCCGTACCTACGCCGAATTCGAGGCGCTCTCGCTTGCCGACAGGTCGCGCGTGGTCCAATGTGACTCCGTTGAGGGCTACGAGCGCAACACCTACGACATCCTGAGCGCACACATCGTGGCCCGGGCGTTCCAAATCTATTTGCGCAAGCGTCATGCCAGCTCCGGCAGCCATCGTTGCCTGCCTCGACCATATAGAGAGTCTCATAGGCTCTGTTGCTGCCTTCGAGGCTATCTTCGGCATCCTGCTAGTCGATTGAGGAGTCGAGTTCGATGATTGGAAGGGCCTGGAGCGCTGGTGTCTCGAAAGCGGAGCTCGGCGCTGCCGCGTGTTCTGCTGCGACGCGATGAGATCCAACCAGTAGTCGGCATGTGAGCGCAACCACGAGCAGCTCAGGCGCATTCTGCCCAAAAGCCGTAGTGGCGGTGCTCTGAGCCCCTACGACGTTGTAGTATGCTGCAGCCACGTAAACTCTTGCCCGCTTGCTGGACTCGCTGGCAGGTGTCCATTCGAGCTCCTCGGAGACCTGTTGCTGTGCGGCATCGGATGATCGCTTCGGGCTGTCCCTCGACAGCGAGCTCGCCGTCTCGCCCGATAAGGGGTCATCCCCGACGGGGTGGTACCAGGCCTACGAGCGGGGCGAAGGCTCTTGGGCCGCCGGGTGTCAGTGGTAGCGTGAAACTGAACACTTGTTCAGTTTCACGCTACCACTGACAGTTCGCAAGCTTCATTATGAATTCAGGGTACCTCATCTTGTCGATGCGGGATTGGCGCCCAGAGCCGGGGTCCCGCCAGAGTGCGATACGCCGTGTGCCGAACATGCAGGCGCGACCGTTGACGCCTTCTTCTCTTCTGCCGGAATCCACGCAGAAAGCATTCTGTACGACAGGCTATGCCAGGTGTTCTACCAAATGGTCATTTTATCTTTCTATAATGAGGCGAGATTCTATCCAAGAATCCGACATGTCGCTCTTCATCGATGCCGAGGACCGTTAAGTCGACTACTCTACCGGTCTCGTTACCTAACTTTTGGGATATCTGTTCGCATCCGGAGACAAGTTGATCGGAATATTTCGAGTACAGTAGCAGCAAATCAATATCACTGTCTGCACTGAGCTCTGAACCACTCAGCGCAGATCCGAACAGATAGACATGATCAAACTGAGAGAACAGTTCTAGGTTGCTGTCGAGAATGTCTATGAGTCTCAAATAGTTCATAGTTTGCGAACGAATGGGAAGAAGCTATCCATATCGAGGAGCTTCACGTTAATTTGCCCCGCAAACACCTGGGCTTCTTCGGAGATGCATTGCTTACCGTTCCATCTATGCAAGTTGACGACAACGGTATGTTCTGCCGGTGCTAAACGGGCCAACTCTGCATAGCTCAGACAGTATTCGTATACGAATAAGAAGCATTTTCCTTTCGCTATATATTCTCTAAGGTTTGTCTTCGACTTGCGAGTTGCTTTCTTTCCGCACAGGCGGAAGTACTTTAGGGCAAAAATCAAGCTGTCTAGCCTCATCTCGGCACGCCTGAAGCAGCGGGCGTCATAGTACATCTGTCGGATACGCGGCGTATCGTCAAGATAAACTACCGCCTCTTTCCCGTTTTCTATTATTTGCAACAATGGATGTTCTGCATCTAGAGAAACATCTATAAATCGCCCCTGTTCGTCAAGCTTTTTGATTAGCAGCTCTAGGGATTCTGCAGAGGGGAGCAGGTCACCTTCTATGGGCTGGATTCCGAAGATGGAGTTGATGACCTCGGGGAAAAGAATAGACCTTTGTCTTTCCGTATTATCTCTGGTGGCTTCGAACTCCTTAGCATGGTCGATAAAATCGCGGACAGCGGCCTGGTTGGAGAAGGAATTGTCCTTGTGGTTCTGGAACAGGCACAAGTTCGATTCGAACAGCGTGCAAAGTTTTCGGTTGTTGACGATTATTTCCTTTTCAAAAACATCCCACAGTCTTCGCTTGTCCTTCATGTAGTAATTCTCATATATCGACTTGTTTCGGGCGAGCAGAGGTGCGGCCTCTTTGCGCAGGTCGTCGAAGGAACTGAACGTCTTTCCGAAAACGCGATCAATTTCTGCGTGACGAATCGACTTCCATTTCCTCACTTCATCTGCCGTGAAAGCGGAGTTTTTGTCGAAATTCGTATGGCAGTTTGGACAGATGAGAATAAGGTTGTCGAACGTGTTCTCTGCGCTTTTGCAATATGGGACGATATGGGCTCGTTCAGCAATGTCTCCATTGCTGATGAATAGATCGGCCCGACAATCTGGATTCATGCATTTGCCGGCAGACTCCACCCAGAGTCTTCGCTCGACATATGCTGAGATTGGCTTTCTGCTTGTCTTCGACACTTTCCGTCCCCGCTTTGACCTCTTCGATTGACGATTAACTGTCATTTAAGAATATGTTATCCAATGATTGGGCCACCGTCAGGCTTCAAGTGAAGATTATTGAACGGGGAGGTAAATGGAGCACTAAAGAAGTAGACATTCGGCAGCTTTAAGCCCCAGGGTTAACGAATCGCGTGCCGAATGACGCTGCTATAGGCTGTCAAGTCCTTTATCGGACGACATTTTAGCATTCAAGTAGCGGTCGTATTCGCGTCTGATTTCCTCGTGGGGGCATACTTCTCTTTCTATTTCGCTGAGCCTTACATTCGGCACGTTAAGCTCTCGGGCAACCTGCTTTTGGGTCAATCCGAGCGATTTTCGCATGTCCGCCAGTATCGAGCCCCGGGCGTACTTCAACCTCATGGGGCGCCGCAACGTTGGGTAAACCTCCCTGGCTGTGAACCTCTTAAGGCAGCGCATGATCTCTCGCTTTGTCTTGCCGTCGGACTTGCGCTTCGCCATGTAGGCGAGCGTTCTCTCGTCCCCGCGCATCCTGTGTTCGTCATGCCGTCGTAGCCCGCCGAGACCCAGCGGTAGATGGTCGAGGGAGACAGGTCCACCGGCCCTCCGTTGCATGCGGCCATCTGCTCGGGCGA
>JAXJMO010000034.1:0-35551 GCA_036313175.1 Collinsella sp.
ATTCAATTGAGAAGGCGTACGACGAGCCATGTATCATCCAAAATGTTAGAGCTCGACGGTCACCGAAGCGGGATCCTCCCCTACCAGCTCGGCCAGCATGGGAAGTGCCACGGCGAGCGTCTCGCGAATCGTTCCGTTGTTGGAAAAGCCGGCGGCGGCATGATGCCCGCCACCGCCAAAGTTGGCAGCGATCTCGGACACATCGAGGTCACCCTTGGAGCGCAGGTTGCCGCGTACCTTGGTATCGCCCTCAATGCCCTTCAGGAACAGACAGACCTCCACACCCATCACCGAACGCACCACATCGACTAGACCGTCACATTCATCCGAGGTGACGCCGCAGGCCTCAAGGTCGCTCTGGTACGCATAACTATATGCCACGCGACCGTGCGCCACCGTCTTGATGCGGCCCATAACGATGGACTTAAGATGCAAGAACTCTACGCGCATGCTCTGGTATACCTCGAGCGCAACGCGCGCCGGATCGGCACCGTGCGCGACCAGGCGCGAGGCGGCATGGAACGCAGCGGCATCGGCGTTTTGATACTGAAAACGACCGGTATCGGTTACCAGGCCGCACAGCAGGCAGGTCGCGACGCCATCTCGAGCCACAATGCCGCAATTGTCCAAAAAGCGGTCGATGATCATGGCACAGGCCGCGGCGCCGACGCACCTCAGGCTCAGCTCGGCAAATTCCTCGCGCGCCGGATGGTGATCGAAGCACACCACATGCGACGAGCGGCGGAGCACCTCGGCTGAGTTGTTCAGACGCTCGACGACCGGCACGTCCACCGAGATGAACAGGTCCGGATTGTCGGTATACGCAGATGCCGGCACCAGACGGTCGGCACCCTCCATAAAGCGGTAGATGCGCGGAACCGGGTCATCGTCTGCCAGCAGCAGGGCAATGTCCTTGTTGGGGAAAAACTTCATAAGCGATAAGCCCAGACCCAGCACGGAGCCCAGGGCGTCGCCATCGGGAGACGTATGTCCCGAAATCGCAATGGAGGACGCATCCTCGATGAGCTCGAGGATGCGTCGCTGAATATCTGCAGACTCGCACGATGCGAGGTCGGCGGAATTACTCATCTAAAGCTGCCTCCTGGGCGGCATCCGCTATTGGATAGCCGTCCTCGTCCTTTTCGATCGCAAGCGTGGCGGGAACGTTTTCCAGCGCACGCGTGATGCGCTCGGCCTCATCGGTCGAGCGATCGATGCGAAAATCGAGCTCGGGCGTGACGCGCCAATCGAGCGAGCGGGCCAACAGGCTACGGATGCGGCCCTTGGCGCTGGCGAGCGCCTCCATGACCTCGTCGTAGCGGCTCGCGTCGCACGACACGTACACGCGCGCGAACGAACGGTCCACCGCGACCTCGACCGCGGTCAGGGTGACCAGGTCGAGACGCGGATCGGAAACCTCAAAGAGCAGGATATAACCGAGCTTCTCGCGAAGCTGCTCGCCCAGACGGCGGGTTGCCTGCGTTTGCTTCATAGCGCTACCCCCTACTCGGTACGGGCAACCTGGTCGATGCGGTAGCCCTCAATGGTGTCGCCAGGCTTGATGTCCTGGAAGTTCTCCAGGCCAATACCGCCCTCGGAGCCGCTCTTGAGGCTCTTGGCCTCGTCCTTGTAGTGACGCATCGAGGCGATTTTACCGTTGAAGACCACGATGCCGTCGCGCACCAGGCGTACGGAATCGGTCGCGGCGATCTCGCCCTCTTCGACGCGGACACCGGCGGCGATGCCGACTTTGGGCACCTTGAAGGTGTCCAGGACGGTCGCAGTGCCCGTGGAGACCTCAACCTCGGTGGGCTTGAGCATGCCGATACGGGCAGCGTCGAGGTCCTCGAGGCACTTGTAGATGACGTCGTAGCAACGAATCTCGACGCCCTCGCGCTCGGCAGCGGAGCGGGCCTTGCCGTCGGGACGGACGCCAAAGCCGATGATGATGGCGTTGGAGGCGTCGGCCAGGACGACGTCGGTCTCGTTGATGGCACCAACGGCGGAGTGGATCGTGTTGATACGCACCTCGGACTGATCCATCTTGTCGAGAGAGTCCTGAAGGGCCTCGATGGAGCCCTGGACGTCGGCCTTGATGATCAGGTTGAGCTCCTTGACCTCGGCGTCGGCGATGGTCTCGAAGAGGTTCTCGAGCGTCACGTGCTTCACGCGGCTCTGCTCCTCGATACGGGCCTTGAGCGAACGCTCGTCGGCCAGCGCACGCGCCTCGCGCTCGTCCTCGAACACGCGGAACTCATCGCCGGCGTTGGGGACGGACTGCAGGCCCAGGATCTCGACGGCGTCGGAGGGACCGGCCTCGGTGACGGCGTTGCCCTTGGGGTCGAGCATGGCACGGACGCGGCCATAGGTGAGGCCGGCGACCAGCGTGTCGCCCACGCGCAGGGTACCGCGGGTCACGAGCACGGTGGCAACCGAGCCGCGGCCCTTGTCGAGCTTAGCCTCGAGGACGTTGCCCGATGCGAACGTATCGGGGTTGGCCTTGAGCTCGAGCACGTCGGCCTGGAGCAGCACGGTCTCGAGCAGGTCGTCGATACCGATCTTCTGCTTGGCCGAGATGTTGACGAACATGTTCTGTCCGCCCCACTCCTCGGGGATGATGCCGTACTCGGTGAGCTCCTGGCGCACGCGGTCGGGGTTGGCACCCGGCTTATCGATCTTGTTGACGGCGACGACGATGGGTACGCCGGCGGCCTTGGCGTGGTTGATCGACTCGATGGTCTGAGGCATGACGCCGTCGTCGGCAGCCACGATCAGAATGACGATGTCGGTCACCTTGGCGCCGCGGGCACGCATGGCCGTAAAGGTGGCGTGACCGGGGGTATCGATGAAGGTGATCTTGCGGTCGTTGATCATGACCTGCGAAGCGCCGATGGCCTGGGTAATGCCGCCCGCCTCGCCGGCAGCGACGCCGGTGTGACGGATGGCGTCGAGCAGGCTCGTCTTGCCGTGGTCGACGTGACCCATGACGGTGACGACCGGGGCACGCGGCTTAAGGTCGGCGGGATCGTCGTAGAACGAGAAGGTGTTCTCCTCCTCGGGGGTGATGATCTTGATCTGGCGGCCCAGGTCGTCGGCAACGAGCTCGACGAGGTCGTCGGACATGGACTGCGTCATGGTGAGCGGCGTGCCCAGCAGGAACAGGCGCTTGATGATGTCGTTGGCCGGAACGTCGAGCGCCTCGGCGAGCTCCTGGACGGTAACGCCCTGGGAGACCTTGATGGCGTCGAGGTCCTCGGGGTTCACGCCCTGGGCCAGCGCCTCCTCAATCTTGCGCTCTTCCTGAGCCTTTGCGGCCTCGCGCTCGCGCTTCTCCTTACGCTTTTTGCGGCGACCAGTGGACTCGCGAGAGGCCTCCTCGACGGCGGCACGAGCCTCCTCGAGCACCTTCTCGCGGCTGTACTCCTCGGCCTCGCGAGCCATGCGGCTGTAGTGGTCCTCTTCGTTGTTGTGACCGCCCTTGCGCTTCTTGCCCTTGCCCTGCTTGTCGGGGTTGGGGAAGTCCATGCCGGCAGCGACGTTATTGCTGGCATTGGTGCGATGGCTATGGGGACGGTTCTCGGAGGCGTTGCGCTCGGAGTTATTGTCGGAGGCGTTGCGATCGTTACGACGGCCACCGCGACGGTCGTTGTTGCCGCCACGACGGTTGCCGCGCTCGGCAGCGCGCTCGGCCTTGGCCTTCTCCTCGGCGTCCTTCTTCTCCTTGAGCACGGTCTCCTGTGCGGCGATCTGGTCGAGCAGAGAGCGGAAACGCGAACCGGAATCGGAAGCGGGAACGGCGCGGCGCTGGGCCTCGCGGGCAGCCTCCTCCTTCTCGCGGGCAAGACGCTCCTGCTCGGCCTTCTTCTTGGCCTCGGCCTCGGCGCGGGCGGCCTCCTCGGCGGCCTGGGCGGCGGCGAACTGGCGGCGCTCCTCCTCGCGAGCCTTCTCGGCGGCGATGCGCTCGCGCTCTGCCTCGGCAGCGCGTGCTGCCTCCTCGGCGGCAGCTGCCTGCTCCTCGGCCTGCTTGGCGGCCTCGACTTCCTGGGCGCGGGCCTCGATCACCGAGGCGAGCTGCTTGCGGACCATGGCGACGTAAGCGTCCTCCAGGGCGGAGGAAGCGGACTTAGCGGGAATCTTCATTTCGGCGAGATGACCCATCAGTTCCTTGGAGGTCATGCCGAACTCTTTGGCCAGGGTGGACACACGGACTTTTGCCATATGACTTCACCTACCCTTTCTGGCACCTTGGGTGCCTAGAGACTGAACGAGCGTGGGAGATGCGCCGGGACCTGCCCAGCGCGACCGCGCGCTAGATCAGGTCCTCCGCATCATCGAAGGCGTCGGTGTCGTGGACACCGCAGAAACGGGAGCCGGGACGGGCCTGGTTGCGGCACTGGATGCCGTCCTCGGACACGAACTCGCAGCGACGGACGTCCTCGTCCTCCTCGTCACCGATCAGGTCGGCGGCAGGCTCCTCGTGAACGGGAACGTTCTTGAGGATATCGGCGGCAAGGGTCTCGGACTTAATGTCGATGTGCCAGCCGGTCAGGCGCGCGGCGAGGCGGGCGTTCTGGCCCTCCTTGCCGATGGCGAGGGACAGCTGGTCGTCGGGCACGATAACGCCGGCGTAGGCCTTCTCCTCGTCGATAAGGACGCGGGTGACCTTGGCAGGCGACAGGGCGTTGGCAACGTAGACGGCCGGATCGGCATCCCACAGGATGACGTCGACGCGCTCGCCGCGGAGCTCGCCCACGACGGCACGAACACGGCTGCCCTTGGGGCCGACGCAGGCGCCAACGGGATCCAGGCGATCGTCGAGCGAGTGGACGGCGACCTTGGAGCGCTGGCCGGGCTCGCGGGCGATCGACTTGATCTGGACGGTGCCCTCATAGATCTCGGGCACCTCCTGCTCAAACAGACGACGCATGAGCTCGGGGTGGGTACGGGAGATGACAATCGGCGGACGGCTGTGCTCGCCACGGACCGGCTGCAGGTTGGAGTTGGGGTCGCGAACGTCGATAATCACGGCCTTGATGTGCTGGTTGTGCAGGTAGCGCTCACCCATCGGACGCTCGTTGCGCTCGTTCTCGTAACGGCGCTGGTCGAAGTGCGGAAGCTCGGCCTCGACGCCCTCGCGAATCTTGACGATCGTGAAGTCGGGCGTGGACTGCAGCACGGTACCGCTGATGAGGTCACCGATGCGGCCGGAGAACTCCTCGTAGATCTGCTCGCGGGCGGAGTTGCGCACGATGGCGTTGATCTCGGCCTTGGCGTGCTGGGCGGCGATGCGACTCGTGTTCTTGGGAGTGACGTCGATCTCCTCGAACTCGGTGAAGTTGCCCTCCTCGTCCATGGAATCGTCGATCGGCTCCAGACGGTAGACGTAGATCTTGCCGGTGGTGCGGTCGATGGTCACCTTGGCGCCCCACTCAAGATGCAGGATCTCGGCATAGCTCTTGGCGAGCGACTGCTCCAGGCGGTCGATCAGGTAGAGCTGGTCGATGTGCTTCTCCTGGCAAAGCTCCATCAGGGCGGACATCATGTCGGATGCTGCCATCTTACTTTCCTTCCTTCGCGGGCTTGAAGTCGTAGGTGGGCTTCAACTTGCACTTTTTAACATCAGAGAAATCGAGGGTAACGGACTCGCCGTCCTCGAGCTCGAGGGTCACGTTCGCCTCGGTGGCGGCGGCAATCTTGCCGGCGTACTTGCGACGGCCCTCGGTGGCGGTGGAGGTGAGCTCGCAGTTCTCGCCCACAAAGCGGGCAAAGTCGCACGGGCGGCGCAGCGGGCGCGCCATACCCGGGCTCGACACCTCGAGCGTATAGCTCGAAGAGATGGGGTCGAGCTCCTCAATCACATCGCCGACCCACTTGGTGTTGGCCGTGACGTCGTTGAGCGAAAGACTCTGACCCTCGGCACCCTCGATACGCACGCGCACGCAGGGGGCCTTGGTGGCACCCACGAGCTCGACGTCGACGATGTCGATATCGTGCTGGGGAGCGACGGCCTCGAGCGCGTCGATAATCGCCTGCTCGGTCTTGGTCTTGACCATTGCGGCACCTCCATCCATACAAAAAAGAAGCGGGGCCGAAACCCCACTTCTTTCAATTACAACTTCATTTGCAAGCAAACTATACCAATAGCTGCGGAAACGTGCAAGCACAACGCAAACTTGCAGATGAGTGCAAGCACAGGTTCTCCACAAGAAACGGATAATTGGGCGAGAACCCCCATATGGCGCTCCCCAAAAGGGCCAAAACGGGCCAAACGTCCCAACCCGCCAAGCGAATCGGGCCCTATGGGCATTCCGCTCTTGGGTGCACATCGGCCAGACTACAGCTAGGGACATTCTGCAGCAAAAGGCCGGCCGCGCGCATTGGCCGCACAACCTTCCAAAACCCTACGGCAAGGAGGCACCCATGAAACGTCTCGGCACCCTCTGCACGACCGCGCTCGCCATCGCAGTCTGCTCGTTCGCCCTGATGGGATGCAGCAATATCGATGGCAAAACCGGGCCATCTGAGCCGACTCCCGGAAGCACCGAAGCTGCCGAGGAAACGACGCCACAGGGTAGCTTCGATAAAATCAACGAAGACGAAATCGATCCCCAGGGCCTGGGTCCCGATTCCCAAGAACAGCTCCCCATCGACCTTGAGGTAGACGATAACGTCCATGTAACCTGCGTGGGTAAGGACACCGACGGCTACGGCGACGCCGCGCTCGTCTTTACGGTGACCAACAACACCGGTGCCGACATGATGTTTGGCGATGTGGACTCCTATGCCTACGTCAACGGCGTGGTCCGCGATGTGCGCATGCGCCAGCAGGTCGCAGCGGGCGAGGAAACGCGCGCCATGCTCACCTTTGTGGGCACCTTTGACGATCCGGACTTTGATGTGAACAAAGACCTCAACGACATCTACCTCAACATCTGGATGTTCGAAGAGGCAACGGGCAACGTTTACTTTAGGGACCTGGTACACATCCCGTAGAAGACGGTGCGACGCAATGATTAAGCAGGGCATACAACACAAAACGAGGGACGACCCAACCGGGCCGTCCCTCGTTTATTGCATGTCAGCTTTGCGCGCAGTGCTTACTTGACCACCAGGTTGACCAGCTTGCCGGGAACGCAGATGGCCTTGACGACCGTCTTGCCCTCGAGCCACTTGGCGACGGCGGCCTCGGCGGCAGCCTGCATATCCTCATTGGAGGCATCGCGGGCAACGTCGACGCGGCCGCGGACCTTACCGAGCACCTGGACCACGATCTGCACCGTGTCCTCAACGGACTCGGCCAGGTCGAACTCGGGCCAGGCGGCGGTGTAGGCGTTGCCCTCGCAGCCGAGGGCCTCGTGCCACAGCTCGTCGGCCCAGAACGGGCAGATGGGGGCCAGCACGCTCACGATATCCTTGGCCACGCCGTAGCACAGCGCCTTGTCGCGGGCGGTACCCTCAGTGGCATTGAGGTAGGCGCTCGCCGCGTTGACGAGCTCCATGACGGCCGAGATCGCGGTGTTGAACTGGCCGCGGTCGAAGTCCTCGGTGCACTTGGCGATGGTGCGGTGACGCTCGCGATAGAGCTTCATAGCAACCTCATCGAGCGCGGACTTGTCGAAGGCCACGTTGGCGTCGCCGGACTGGACGAGCTGCCAAACGATACGCCAGGCGCGCTTGATGAAGCGATTGGCGCCCTCAACGGCCTTGGGATCCCAGTCGAAGTCCTTCTCGGGCGGAGCGATAAACAGGATCGCCAAACGCATGGTGTCGGCGCCGTAGGGCTCGATGACCGAGCTCGGGGGCACGACATTGCCCTTGGACTTGGACATGGTGTCGCCGTTCTCGTCCTTGACCATGCCCTGGCACAGCAGGTTGGTGAAGGGCTCGTCCACACTCAGCAGGCCCAGGTCGCGCAGTGCCTTGGTAAAGAAGCGGCTGTAGAGCAGGTGCAGAATGGCGTGCTCGATGCCGCCGATGTAGTTATCGACGGGCATCCAACGGTCGGCAGCCTCGCGGGAGAAGGGCAGCTCGGTGTTGTGCGGATCGGTATAGCGCAGGTAATACCAGCTGGAGCAGGTAAAGGTGTCCATGGTATCGGTCTCGCGCTTGGCCGGGCGGCCGCAGACCGGGCAGGTGGTCTCGTAGAACTCCTTGCACTCGGCAAGGGTCTCGCCAGCGCCCAGGTCCAGGTTCTCGGGCAGCGTCACCGGCAGCTGATCCTCAGGCACGGGCACAATGCCGCAATGCTCGCAGTGGATGGCCGGGATGGGGTTGCCCCAATAGCGCTGGCGGCTGATGAGCCAGTCGCGCAGGCGGAACTCGACCTTACGACGACCGCAGCCCATGGCCTCGAGGTCGGCCACGATGGCAGCCTCGCCCTCGGAGTGCTTGCCGCCGCGCATACCGGTGTACTTGCCGGACTGGACGAGCGTGCCCTCGGCAGCGTGGGCGCAATCCCAGTCGACAGTCTCGGCATGGAAGGTATCGATGGTCTCGCCGCTGGCCTCGACGGCAGCGCGATCGTCATCGTCCAGGATGATCGGCACGATCGGCAGGTCGTACTTACGGGCAAACTCAAAGTCGCGCTGGTCGCCACAGGGAACGGCCATAACGGCGCCGGTGCCGTAGTCGGCAACGACATAATCGGCAACCCACACGGGGACCTTCTCGCCGTTGACGGGGTTTACCACATAGCGGCCCGTGAAGGCACCGTGCTTCTCGAGGGTGCCCTGGGCACGCTCGACGGCAGAGATGTGCTTGGAGTCCTCGACGATCTTGGTGACGGCCTCCTCGTACTCCGTGCCCTCGACGAGCTCGTGCAGGCCGGCGTACTCGGGAGCCAGGACAAAGAAGGAAACGCCAAAAAGGGTATCGGCACGCGTGGTAAAGACGGTGATCTTGCCCTCGTCGCCCTCGATAGGCTCGCCGTCCTTGTCGCACAGGGTAAAGTCGACCTCGGCGCCCTCGGAGCGACCGATCCAGTTGGCCTGCATCTGCTTGACGCGCTCAGGCCAGCCGGGGAGCTTCTCCAAGTCGTCGAGCAGCTCCTGAGAGTACTCGGTAATCTTGTAGTACCACTGCTCAAGGTCGCGCTTCTCGGGCTCGGTGCCGCAGCGCCAGCACTTGCCCTCGGTGACCTGCTCGTTGGCCAGAACGGTCTTGCAGGTGGGGCACCAGTTGACCGGGTTCTTCTTGCGATAGACCAGGCCCTTTTCCCACAGCTTCTCAAAGATCCACTGACCCCAGCGGTAGTAGTCGGGGCTGCAGGTCTTGACCATGCGATCCAGATCGTAGGAGAAGCCCATGCGCTTCATCGTGGCGAGCGCCTGGTCCATGTTCTTATACGTCCAGGCGGCAGCCTGCGTGTTGTGCTTGATGGCGGCGTTCTCGGCAGGCAGGCCAAAGGCGTCAAAGCCGATGGGGTGCAGCACGTCGTAGCCGCGCATGCGGGCCTGACGGGCCATGGCATCGCCGATGGTATAGTTGCGTGCGTGGCCCATATGCAGGTCGCCCGACGGATACGGGAACATCTCGAGCACGTACTTCTTGGGCTTGCTGTCGTCGGTGTCGACGGCAAAGAGGTTGGAGTCCTCCCAGGCCTTCATCCACCTGGACTCAATAGCCTGCGCGTCGTAGGCAGGGATCTCGTCCTTATGATCTGTGCAATCGCACATATCAGCTCCTTTAATCTTAGCTGGGGTCGGGCGGCTTGACTTTATTCGCTACTGCGGACAGTCCTGCGCAAGACGAAGAGCACATTAAGTGCTCTTCTTTGCGTGCGGAACTTGTAGCGAACAAAGCCAAGCCGCCCGACCCTAAGGTTAACTTGACTGATGATAGCAAATACGACAAGCGAGATGCCTGCGACTTGCAGGCATCTCGCTTTATCTAAATAACGTGGTTGTGAATCAACCGCTAAATGTTACCCGCCCATGTATGGTCGGGTTTTCCAAGTGCCGCAGATTGCCGTGAAAGAGGAGCGACGCGTACTTTGGTACGCGAGCGACGGTTTGAACGGCAAGGTGCGGTGCTTGGGAAAGCCGTTTAGCGGTAGCTGACGCTCTGCTGAGAGTCCTTGACGACAACGTCGTGGGCGCCGCCTTCGACGATGGAGGTGGAGCTTACCAGGGTCAAGCGCGCCTTTTCCTGGAGCTCGGGGATCGAGAGGGCACCGCAGTTGCACATCGTGGACTTGACCTTGTAGAGCGTGCCGCCCACGCCGTCCTTGAGGGAGCCGGCGTAGGGAACGTAGGAGTCGACGCCCTCGACGAAGCTGAGCTTCGCGGCACCACCCAGGTCGTAGCGCTGCCAGTTGCGGGCACGTGCAGAACCCTCGCCCCAGTACTCCTTCATGTACTGGCCGTTCACGTTGACGCGCTCGGTCGGGCTCTCGTCAAAGCGGGCGAAGTAGCGACCCAGCATCATAAAGTCTGCACCCATGGCAAGGGCGAGCGTCATGTGGTAATCGTAGACGATGCCGCCATCGGAGCACACGGGCACGTAGACGCCGGTCTCCTCGTAGTACTCGTCACGGGCGCGGCAGACGTCGATCAGCGCGGTGGCCTGGCCACGGCCGATGCCCTTGGTCTCACGGGTGATGCAGATGGAGCCGCCGCCGATACCGACCTTGATGAAGTCGGCACCGCAGTCGGCCAGGAAGCGGAAGCCCTCGGCGTCGACGACGTTGCCGGCACCGACCTTGACGTCCTCGCCGTAGTTGGCGCGGATCCACTCGATGGTGCGCTTCTGCCACTCGCTGAAGCCCTCGGAAGAGTCGATGCACAGGACATCGGCACCGGCCTCGATGAGCAGCGGCACGCGCTCGGCATAGTCGCGGGTGTTGATACCGGCACCAACCATGTAGCGCTTGTCGCCGTCGAGCAGCTCGTTGGGGTTAGTCTTGTGGCTGTCGTAGTCCTTGCGGAAGACGATGCCCATGAGGTGATCGTAGTCGTCGACGATGGGCAGGGCGTTGAGCTTGTTGTCCCAGATGACGTCGTTGGCAACCTTGAGGCTGATGTTCTTGTCGCCCACGATGAGCTGCTCACGCGGGGTCATGAACTCGGAGACCTTCGTCTGGTGGTCATCGCGACTGGGGCGATAGTCACGGCTGGTGACGATGCCCAGGAGCTTACCCTTGGGAGTGCCGTCGTCGGTAACCGGCATGGTGGAGTGACCGGTCTTCTCCTTGAGCTCGATGACCTGCTCCATGGTCATGTCGGGGGTCAGCGTGGAATCGGACTGAACGAAGCCGGCCTTGTGATCCTTGACGGCCTTGACCATAGCAGCCTCGGACTCGGCGCTCTGGGAACCGTAAATGAAGGACAGGCCACCCTCGGTAGCGAGCGCGACACCCATGTCGACGCCCGAGACGGACTGCATGATGGCGGAAACCATGGGGATGTTCAGGGTGATTGCCGGCTTCTCACCGCGCTTAAAGCGGGTCAGCGGCGTCTTGAGAGAGACGTTGTTGGGAATGCACTGCGAGGACGAGTAACCAGGGACCAGCAGATACTCCGAAAACGTGTGGGACTCACCGGGAAAGAACGTAGCCATGTTTCTCCTTTTTCCATGCGACCGGTCGGCTGCAGGCCTCGTAGGACCCAGCCCAACCTTGGGCGCCCAATACTGGGGAAGTATCTTAACGCACTTTGACTGCTACAATGCATGATTTAAGAAGAGCACACGAGGGTTTGACGCAGGCTTTGCGTTTGCCCAGCAAACACTTTAGCGGGGAGACGTGGGGCACATGGAGTACAAGACAACGGCAAAGTTGGTCATTCAAGCGTGCGACAAAGATCTGCCGGGCGTCTTCGGCCACGGCTGCGTCTTGCTGCTGCAAGGTATCGCCCGTGAGCACTCGCTCAACCGCGCTGCCAAGAGCATGGGCATGGCATATTCCAAGGCCTGGCGCATCGTGAACGAGGCGGAAGGCCAGCTAGGCTGCAAGCTCATCGAGCGCGACGGCGCCCGCGGATCCACCCTCACCCCCGCCGGCGAGCGAGCCATAGCGGTCTACGAGGAGCTGCAGGCAGAAATCAACAACGTCATTGCCAACAAAGCAAACGACCTCATCGCCAGCATTAAAGAGTAGCTAATTTACGAAGGGCGTTGTCTAGGGCGGACGCTACGACCAGGGGGTCGTCGGTGCCGGCGAAGAGGCGGACGGTGCTCCCCTGCTTGCCGCGTGGAGCCGAAAGGCGCGTCGTTGCGCCGCCGGCGGGCGATGTGCGAAACTCCCCGGGCAAAGCATCGAACAGCTCGCCCGCACTACGCTCGATAAGACCAAATTCAACTGTCGGGCCAAAGCCGTGCTCGAGGATTCCCGTTGCAAAAGCATGGTCGGGATGCGAGCTCAGTCCGGGATAGCGCACGTTGCGCACCATCTCGTTCGCGGCCAGATACTCGGCCAGCGCACGGGCGCGGTCGAAGTGTGCCTGCATGCGGGTATCGAGCGAGTCCAGCCCGCGCTTCAGCACACCGGCCTCGTCAGCAGGCATATCAAGCTTGGCCAAGCCACAGCCCTCAAGCAGGGCATGCACGCACTCAGCCGCGGCATCCACACGATGGCGCTTGAGCTGCGAGCGCGCGACCGATACGGCAACCAACTTGCGTGAAGCGTTACCGGCGCACACACGGTCGAGCGCTTCGAGCGACAGCACGGCACCCAAGCGCAACGGATCGCAGCCAAAAGCCGACGCCACGGTGTTGTCCACAACCAGCAGCGCATGGGCCTCGCGAGCCGCTCGACCCAGCGTACGCAGATCGGGCACGCGCAGTCCAAACCCGCCGATGGAGTTGACGAACCACCACAGGTGCGGCCCCTCGGCACCAAACGAAGCATCAAAGACCTCGGACGCAGCAGCAAACGCCGCAACCGACGGCTCCCCCACGAGCACAACGTCGCATGCATCAAAGCCGCAGGCAAACGCATCGGCAAAGTCATTGGCAAACGCAACCAGGAGGTCACCGGGACGCACAATGCCCAGCAGCGAAAGCGCCGCCGGCACATGCGAGGCCGCAACCAGTCGCGCTCCACGTGCGCCAGTCCTTGCAGCCCAGACCTCTTCTAGCCGTTGCACGTCCACACGGCACCATCCCTTAATTAAAACCGAACCAAATAAACTTTCCAGGTTGAGCATAGCTAGCGAGCGGGCAGCTGCCGTGGCGAGGTGCCGCGAAAGAGGAGCGAAGCGTACTTTATGTACGCGAGCGACGGTTTGAGCGGCAGATCGCCCGGCAGATGCCCGCGCAGCGTCGAGCGGTCCGGCGTTTGTTAAAACGCCGGAACATAGTTAGCCGTGATATTCGCCGTTGTATTGGATCAACGTCAGATCTTCAACGCCGTCGAGCGCGCGAATGGCATCCGCATAGGGCATGTCAACGCCGTCCGAGAACACCTCCACGGCCATCTCGACCTTGTCACCGCGCATGGTCTTGGACTTCACCGTAAACTTGGTGCGCCCAAATGCACGCACGATATCGTCGCCGGTGGTCTGGCCCGTGTAGTGAATGACAATCATGTACACGCGCGCCTTGTCCTGGTGGCTCACAAAGCCGGCAATCATCACCACAATCACCACTGCCGTAAGCCCCACGAGCGCGTACATGCCGGCGCCTGCCGTAATGCCTGTGGTAATGGACCAAAACAAATACAGCAGGTCGAGCGGGTCCTTGACCGCCGTACGATAGCGGACGATAGACAGAGCACCGACCATACCGAGTGAGATGACCACGTTCGTCGAGATCGCGAGCGTGACCATGCAGGTGAGCACGCACATGCCCACAAGCGTCACGGCAAAGCTACGCGAATACACCACGCCGGTAAAAAAGCGCCTGTACACGTAATAGATCAGGATGCCCATGGCGAGCGCCACAAGCAGCGAAAGGCCAATCTTGGCAGGGTCGACCTGGCCAAACGCCTCCAAAACGGAGTTCTTAAAAAAGTCCCTGGTGCTCATGGTCTAAATATCCCCTCGGTTCTCAAAATCCGATTCCCAGTAATTAAATCCGCGCAGGTAGGCGGTCTTTTCGTAACACAGGCAGTACTTGGAGACCGCCGTAAGCTCGGCCGCGCCCGGCGGCACCAAATCGCGCACCAGCTGCGGGCAAAACTCCGTAAACTTGACCTCCATCACCAGCTTGCCGGGCTCCAGGACC
Organism: Collinsella sp.; assembly: GCA_036313175.1. Taxonomy (GTDB): domain Bacteria; phylum Actinomycetota; class Coriobacteriia; order Coriobacteriales; family Coriobacteriaceae; genus Collinsella. The sequence continues at coordinate 14,161 of JAXJMO010000034.1, forward strand.
GGCAGCACGGGCAGCGTCGCGTCAAAGATATCGGAGCTTCCCACCGCGGCACGCACGTTCATGTCAAACGTAACGCGCACGGTGCCCTCGTCCATCACCCACGGCTCACGCTCGTAGTCCACGATGGTCCGCGGGCGCATCATGTTGCAGATGCACTCGATGTAGAACTCGCGACAGAGCGGATAGGGGCTCCTCAGCAAAAAGCCGTAGTCGCCAGCCAGAATCTGCTCAAACTCGCCACGTGTGAGCGGCGCGCCCTCCTTATAGATCCAGCTACCGTACTTCTTTTTGCGCTCGAGCTTAATCACCTTGTCGCTGCCGTTATAGATGCGAACGCGATACTTTTTGCGCATGAGAATGCCGGCGTCTTTTTCCTCGTAGGCCGAGTTGCAGTAGTCGTCAAAATACAGGCTGCGAATGGTGTAACCGCCCGCCCGCGAATGCTTGTCCAGCTTAAACACCGGCGCCATGCGACAGGCAAGCGCAGCGTGCTCGCCCTCGTTAATGAGATATTTGAGCTCGTGGCGGTAACGTTCCTGTGTGGCACGCACAGGCGGGGCCGCCAAGCGCTCAAGCAGCGCGCTAGCCCTCCTCATACGTGTCCTCCACGACCTTACCGCCGTCTTGCACGTAAAAGCACTTCATGCCGTAGTTCTTGCCGTCGTCGGTCACATAGTAGTCAAACGCATCTTGCGTATAGCCGTCGGAGTTGGTGGCACGCACGCGCACAAAATACTGGCCGGCATCGGGCGCATCGCAGGTCACCTCGGGAAGCAGCACGTCCTCGGCCTTAAAGACCACGTCGCTTATGGCATAGTCGCGCGCAAGCTCTACGGTGTAGCGAATGTCGCGCGCCTCAAAGTCGTAGGACGCATCCCAGTTAATGCGCAGCTTACCGTTATCGATCTGCGGCACGCCGATGTAGAACGGCATGGGCTTTTTAAAACTCTCGCGAAAGCTCTTGTAGTTCTCCTCGATCTCGGAGGGAATCGCCGCGGCGATCTGCTCGTATTGGTCCTTGGTCACGGGCAGGTTATCGATATCGGGGGCGGCAAAGACGAGCGATTCAGTAAACTCGCGGTAGTGCTTGATCATCTTGCTCAGGCGTGCCTCGGTCATATACGAACGCAGGTCCTTGACGGCGCGGTCGAGCTCGCTGCGGAACGATTTGCTGCGCAGCGCACGATTGAACAGTACGTTGCCCCAGTAGTTGCTTGCGCCGCGCTCCCAGCTCGCGTAGTCCGAAAACCCGGTAAGAGAAAGCTCCAGCTTACGCAGCATGCCGTCGTTATCCCAATCTAAAAAGTACCAGGTATTTGAGTTGAGAGGGCTGTACAGATAGCAATTACGGTTCTGCGTATCGCAGTTGCCCGTCAGGATCTGAAACGCCAGCCAATAGACCAGATTTTCGGTATCAAAGTAGGTGCCGAGCACGTCGTCGATCTTTTGCGATTCGTCGTTGAGCGCATCGAGCATCTCGATGAGCTTGGTGTGGTCCGTATCGCCCTTAATCTCGAGCATGCCTTCAAAGCTTGCCTGGTTGTAGTCGGGATCATCGGCAAGCTTAATGGTGTCCTCGTAGCGATGGAAATCAAAGCTGTTCACCTTGTACAGGTGCCCGCTCTTATCTAGGCCATGTGCCTTAAGCGCCGTCTTGTTGAGCTGCTCCACCTGCGTAAACAGGCCGTAGTCCTCAAAGGTATCGTTTGACTTTTCGGTCTGGTCGCACACCCACAGATGCACAAACTGCGTGCGCAGGCCCATCATCTGGGGAATCCCGCGGATAAGGTCATAGGCCATCTTGTTGCGAAAACGCATACCCTCGCCCATGTGCTTGTTGAGCGCAATCGCACGCTGCTGGCGCCAGGTACCTTTTCCTTTTTTGAGCTCCACCTTGTAGTTCTTTTGCGAGTTCATGCTCGACGTCTGGCCGCGCACCTGCACGGTGGCATTGGGCGCTTCCTCGCCATAGCCAACCTCGCCGGCCACCGGGCCGTCTTCGTCGCCCGCCTGCAGCAGGCCCATAACCTGATAGCGCGTCACGCCCATGTCGGCATAGTCATACACCGAGTACGTGTTGATCTCGGCCCAGCTGTGGTCGGTGTTCTCGGAGCTGTTACCGCGCGAGACCGTCAGGTACATGGTCACAATACCCGAGTCGTCGTAGACCTCGTACAGCTCGTCCTTATCGCGCAGGTGCTTAGTCCCGTCCGAGGCCTCGGCCTTTTTGATCTCGTCCTGCTTTTTGACTTTTTTGGTCGAGGAGTCTTCCTGCACCGAGCAGCCCGAAAGCAACAGCGCGCCGGCAGCTGCCTCGATCAGGCAGCGGCGAGACATCAACTTATCGATCATCAGAACCTCCCCAATGTTTTTGGTACAGGCGAACCACCATACGTTCAAACGCACTGCGCGGCTCACCGCCCACGCGCTTGTCCTCGTAGCGTTGCTCAACACGGTCGAGCACCCGGCCAAGTTCGGTAAACCAGCCCGTCTTGTCAGTAGCCACAATGGGCTGCTGGCTCAGGATACGATACGGCAAGTTGGCGGTATAGGTATCGAGCCGCAGCAGCGCCACGATAAAAAACACCGCCGCACCCAACAAAAAGCCAAAGCCGTAAAACTGCTGCGGCAAAAGCAACGAAACGGCAGTCGCCAGCCCGGCCACACCGGCAAACAGGCCCGAAGCCAGCACGGCCCCCTTATAGTCGGTAAAGTACAGCAAGATAAGCATCACCGTATTGCCCACGGCATACAGGCCATAGCCCACGCACAGCGTGCGAAAATACCCGTGCATAAGGTTGTTAAAGCCCAACGGCAGGGCCGACAGCACCGTGGTCTCGAGCGAAATGACCGCCGCGGTCACAAACAGCTGCTTGAGCGCACAAAAGCGCAGTTCGCTGTTGAGCGTGGAGAGCATCTCCTCCTCGGCCACCACAATATCGCCTACCACGCCGCCGTCATTGAACAGGCTGCAGTAGTCACGGTAGCGCGGATAGAAGTTGACCTCGACCGAGACCACAAAGTTGACGGTCGTGACCAGGATCGTCAAAAACGCGATGAGCGCCGGCACATCGTAGTAGGGTGCACCATAAAACAAGCCCTTGACCTGCACGCCAATGGGACCGGCCCAAATAATCACCAGGTGCGCAAAGAGTCCCAGATTGGTTAACAGGCCCGTGAGCGCCAGCGGCATAAACTGATCGAGCCACCGCAAAAAGGGCCAGGGGCTGCGGTCGCTCTGAGGAAAATACCGGTACAGCAGCACCACGTCCCAGGCGAGCATGACGCCGTAGCCCAGAGCAATTGACGCCAACAGGCCCTCGACCGGCGGCAGTCCCAGCGCCAGCGCGGCCAGGGCGCACAGGCACGCCACGCCAATGGCAGCCGCAAAGCTGCACAGGATGCCGCGGTAGTCCTTGATGGCCGTGAGGTAACTCATGCCGTTCCAGTTGACGATCATAATGTTGAACAGCCACAGGCACAGCAGCCCCTGCAGCAGCGTGGCACCCGAGAACAGCAAAAAGACGCCGTAGAGCACCGTGCCCGCAACGAGCATGACAGCATTGGAGCCCCAAAACGAAGGCAGAATCTCATCCTCGCGCTCGGCAAAAAGCATGTCGGCCAAAAAGCGCGTGACCGGCATAGAGAAAAAACTCGTGAGCGTGAGCGACGCCAGCAGCGTATAGGTCACCATGCACACCAGCAGATCTTGGTTGGCACGGCCCACACCCCACAGACCGCACAGCACCAAGATACCCACCTGGAGCAGCACGCCCAGCAGCATGGGGCCCGCGCACACAATGCCAGCGTAGCCATAGGCGCGCATCGTGGCAAACAGACCCTTGCGCCTAAACAGGCGCTTGAGCTCAAAACCGATTCCGGCCACCGGCTACTCCCCCTCTCTGGGCAGGTCAAACGCTTGCGCCGTCTCGTCGTACAGCGCGCGATAGTTGGCGAGCATCTGCTCGTGCAAGAAGTACGTGGCAACGCGACGCTGGCCGCGCTCCCCCATCTCAATGCGACGAGCGCGGCTTGTGCACATGCGTTCCATGGCATCGGCCAAGCCCTTGCGATACATAGGCGGCGTCACAAAACCCGCCACGCCAAAATCATCGCCCGGTGCGCCTTCGAGCAGCTCGCGGCAGCAGCCCACCTCGGTCGTCACGCAGGGACGGCGCGCGGCAAGCGACTCCAGCACGCTGAGCGGCTGGCCCTCGGAGATGCTCGTCAAAATGGTAAAGTCGAGCTTTTCCATGTACTCGACCACGTTGACGCGGCCGGTAAAGATCAGGTCGCGCACGCCCAGGGTTTCGACCAGCGCGTGGCACTCGGCGCCGTACTCCTCGTCGTCCACGCCGCCCATGATGTGCAGGCGCACCTTGGGCAGGCGCTCGTGCAGCTCAAAGAAGGCATAAATCATGGTCTTGACATCCTTGATGGGCGCCAGGCGCACCACCGCGCCAATGTCCACCCAGCCGTCATCTTGCTTTAAGGGAATATCCTCAAAGCGGTCGAACTGGATGCCGTTGGGGATGACTAGGCATTTACCCGCATCGCAGCCCATATCGATCTGCGTCTTGCGGGCGTTATGGAACAAACTGGTCACGCGGAAGGCGCGGCGGTAGATCTCCTCAGAAAGCAGGTAGAAAAAGCGAATCCAGCGGTCCTTAAACGACGGCACCACCCAATCGGCGCGAATGATCTCTTCCTCGCGCTCGCGGGTATAGATGCCATGCTCGGTCAGCAGCACCGGCGCATGGTGAACGCTTGAGCCCAGGCAGGCGAGCAGGCCACCGTAGCCGGTCGAGATGGCATGGTACACATCGGCCACCGGTACCTCGCTGCCCAACAGGTAGAGCACGGGCAGCAACATGGAGCGCATGGTGTGGAATGCATCGGCAAAGGGCGTATAGGGATACTCGGCCAGGCACACGTCGCGAAAGATATCCATAAACGTGCGGCTCTGCAAAAACGAGAGCGGATGCACGCGACGGCGGTGGAAGATATCAAATAACACGTCCCAGTCCGGATTGGAGAGCGACACCAGACGGCGTAGCGCCTCGCGCTCACGGTCGTTAAAACTGGCTTCGTGCTGCTCGCCCGAAAGCCGCAGGGCATCGTCTAGGAACACCTCGTGCACCTCGACCACGTTGCCGGGCAGCTCGTAGACAAACTTGCCGCGGTCGGCAGCATGCGCGCCGATCACCCACAGCACAAACTCGTGCTCGGGCATGACCTGGATATAGCCATGCATCCAGGTAGATACGCCGCCGTGCACATAGGGGTAGCAACCCTCGAGTACCAAGCAGATTCTCATTTATCGCCACCCTCCTTGCGCTCGATCGTCACGGTCTTATCATTTGCCTTGAGCAGATACAGATTGCCCGTAAGGTGCGTCAGTTCGCCACCCGTGACTGCACCCGGCTCGCCATTATTGGCGCGGAACATGAGCCACGCCTCGTCGTGGAAATTGCCCAGGCTGAGCGTCCAGGCATCCGCACTGGTATCCACGCTCACCGTAACCGACGAAAAGCGCTGGATGGCACCGGAGCACTCCGAGCCGGTCTGGCGGCGCAGGTCGGGCGCAGACTTGGTAAGCCAGTCCAGGTAGTCGGTCAGGCCGCCCTTGTAGACTTCCCAGCCCTCCTTGGCGCCGCGATCGGGATCCAAAAGGTCGTCCGGGTGCATAAAGTGCGTACTCACGTAGTGCATGTTGAGCTCGGACACGGCAGCCAGGCGCATATAGGAATCGTCGACCATGCCGCCCGAGACAATACGCGGCTGCTCCACAATACCATCGCTCGCCACGCCAAACTCCTGCACGTAGGGCAGGTCGGTACCGTCCTCAAAGTACGTACTGGCAATAGTCTTAATGCGCGGAACGTCGGTGCCGATAAGCTTTCGTGCGCGGGCCGAAAGGATATTTGACGGCGGCACGTAGACCGAACCGTGCGCATTGGGCAGCACCTCGTCCTGGAAGGCGATAAGCTCGTTGAGCGAAGCGACGAGCGTTTCCTTGTTCTTCCAGGTCTTGTAGTCATACAGCGTGCCATAGTCGGTATCCCAGAGCGCCAGAGGCTGATGGTTGTAGCCGTGAAAGCCCAGCTCTCCGCCCATCTGCAGCAGCATGCCGCCAAAATAGCGGAACTGCGTGGTATCGGCCTGACGAGCAGGCTCGGTCTGGTTGACCGCGTCCTCGTAGTTTTCGATCATCACGCCGGTATAGCGAATGCCGTATTTTTGCGCAAGCTTTTGCAGATCGGGCCACCAGACCTTGGTGTAAAAATCCGCAATGGAAAGGCCGTAGTCACGCTTGATATAAGTACCATCGCCCGAGGGCACGGGGCTAGGAAAGTCGTCCAAATAGAACACGGCGCTGTTGATGACCGGATAGGCCGAGGCATCACCCAGCAAGCTTATGGCCGAAGCATAGAACCCACGCATGACCTTGTCGTAGATACCAATGTTGCACACCACGGTGTGACCACTGCCGCAATCGTTAGACCAAATGAGCGGCGTGCCCGCGTCACCGGTCTTTGCCCATACGTGCGCCGTTTCGCGCAATGAAACCGAAAGCGAAGAATCGAAGGGATCCGAGAACTCGTAGCGCTCTCCTCCGCCCAACATAAAGTCATTGCTCGGAACGATACTTTCGGCTGCCGCATAGTCATATCCGGCCGATTCGATCCCAAGCTTGGAAGCAACAGCCTGCAGGTAGTTCGAGTTATCTGGCGTCATGCCCAGCATGAGCGAGCCGCCCGCACTCACCCAACTCATCAGATCGGTCAGATGCGTACCCAGTCCGTCAAGCGAGGGCATAAGCACAATCACGCGATCAAACGACGTGAGCGATGGGATCGCGTCCGCACCGTCGGTGGCAATATCAACATCGCGATGGGCGATCTTCATGTCCAGCAAAATCTGGTCGAACTGGTCTTTAACGTCCTCGACGCCAGCTTGATCGGAATCGGTAATGACCAGGCACGTGGGCTTTTGACCAAAGATTGCCGAGGAGGCCGGCACCGCATCGTTGGCGGCAAGCATCCCCAGCCTATGCTGGCCCGCACTGTACTGCACGCCGGCACGCTCCACCAGCAGCACGGCGGCCATGACAATAAAGACCGCCCACACCACGAGGAGCCCCATCCAACGAAAGCGGCCTGCACGATCTCGGATATGTTGCGCCACGCTCATCTGGCCTCCTCCCCGTCGCGCCAAAACGCCAACTTTTCGCGGTTGTCGGCGCTCAAATACACATGTTGCTTGTCAATCGCATCGATCACACGGTGGACCTCGTCACCGTCGCGGTGCATCACGGCCAGGCGCAGGCAAAGCATCCAAACCTCCTGCTCCTCGGGCACGTCTATCACCAGCTGGTCGATCACGGCCTGCGCCTCGTCGATCTGTCCGACATCGGCCAGCGCCGTCGCATATCGAATGCGCAGATCAAAGGTGTCCTCGCGCTCGCAGCGACGCGCAAGCAGGCGCGCGTACTGTTGGCGCTGAATCTGAGCCACGCGCCCCTCGGCCAAACCCGAGCCCAAATATTCACCAAGAAAATCGCAGTATTCGTTGAGGTTTTGCGCGCTCGGGTCCGTCTTGAAGGCACGCTCCAGCTGCTGCAGTTTAAGGTCGGACTCATTGGAAATCTGCGCCACCGCCGTCGCGGCATAGTGCGCCACCTCAACGTCGTCGTTAAGCTTAGCCGCCTGCAGCTGCGCCAGGTACGCGTCGGGCTCCTCGGTGAGCATGGAAAGCATTAGACGGCGCCGGTATGCCGGGTCGTTGACGATGAGCGCCTCCTCGAGCGGCACTACGCCTGCATCGTCCTCACCACTCGGTACCGACATACTGCGATGGAGCTCGTCGTTGAAGCGCAGCGACTCCAGCGCAGACTCTTTCAGTCCCTCGCCAAACTTCGCGCTGCGGATCGATAACAGAACCACCAGCAACGGGCCCCACAGCGGCACCAGCACTATCACAGCCAGCATGTGCCCGCGCACCGGCAGCAGGCCCAGCTTCATGAGCGTCCACAGCATCAGGCAAACCAGCGCATGAATCAGCAGCAAGACAGCAGCAACGACAAGCGAGATCAAGCGGCACCCCCCTCACCGTCACCGGTGTAAGAAATGTGCTGCAACAGCTCCACAATGTCCTCGCCGTCGACGGGCTCCACCGCAATCTGCTTGGCGCTCAGGCGCTCGCGGATAATGGGCAGATCGCACGCCTTTGCCTGGCGCATAAGCAGATAGAGCACGTCGCCGTCGACCAAGCCCGCCGCGTCGCTCTCGCGGATTGCCGACCCAATTGCGCCCACCAGCTCGCCAACAGGCTCCACGCCCGGTACCACGCGCAGGAGCAAAAAACTCCCCATCTTGCTATCTGCCAGCGCTTGCTCCGCCGCAAGCTCTTGGCCAAAGGCAGCCTGCTTGAGCACGCAAGTACCGTCAACGCAGCGTTTATCCTGCGCCACCGCCTCATAGTCAAAAGCACGGCCCAGCGCACTTTCGACCAGGCCGCACAAGATGCGGAACAGGTTTTGATAATAGAGGGTCATTTGGTTTTCGGCCGCACTACGCACAAAAATCAACACGGCGGGTGCCCCGTCGCGCTCGATCGTGTATCCAAACATGGGAAGCCCCGGCGTCAGCTCGCGATTCACCCACAGGCTCGAACGACCCCCGTCGCCCAAAAGAGGCGCAAGCTGCTCAAGCGTGAGCGAGCGTGCGGCATCTTCGGCAATCGCGGGACTTGCTGCCACCAGGCGTGCAAATGCCCCGCCCGAAACATGGTAGATCGCCACCGAATCGTTCTCGAGAATCTCGCCCAGAAGCTCGCAGCACTTGCGATAGATGTCGCGTGGGTTGAGCACGTCGAGCTCCTGCGTCACGGCAAAGATCTTGCCAAAGCTGTCGTGGCGACCCACGATCTGGCGCCTGTACGCGCGATTGTCCTCGATCGCGTCGTGGTAGAGCTGCGTAAGGAACGTATTGCGGTTGCGAACGAGCTCATTTTGATCGCGCTCCGCCCTAATGGCTTCGCTGTTGCGTAGCTGCACATAGCCGCACACGGCACCCACCACAAAGTACGCAATAAACGGCAGCCAGTTGGACGGCTCGTAGAACAGGCCCTGGAAGGTATAGCCGTACTGAGTAAAGTAGCTCGCGGCCAAACCCACCGACGCCAGCAGCGCCGCAACCAGGCCAAAGTCCAAGCCATACAGCGTGCCGATCAGCACCACGTAGAGCAGGCGATAATCAAGCACGTTGAGCTGGGCCGATTGGGAGAACAGATGCTCCAGCACCTCGAACAGGACCCAGGCAACGCCCATCTCCAGACATTTAATAGGCAGCGCGCGCATCCGGATGCGGTCGATGGCGGCGCGCAAGGGGTTAACCTTCTTTGCGCGGCCAGCATCCCAACGCGCTTGAATGGTCGAAAGATCGCGCAGCAGGTCGTAGCGCTGAAACCAACCATAACGCACGCGAACGACGCCGCTGACGGGCAGGGCGTAGCCGGCAGAATCGCCATAGGCAACGGCAAGGCCGGGGAACAGTGCCTTGAGGGCGTCGCCAACCTCACCTGACGTGTGATGGAAGGTATCGGCAACGTCGAGCATCTCAAAGTTACCATCCCAGCTGTCGAAGATACGGCGTACCAACACCGCAAGCTCCTCGGCACACAGCAGGGGAAACGCCGCATCCTGCGCGCCCTGCAGAGCGACCGATCCGGTTGAGCACGCGTCGAGCAGCGGCACCAAAAACGGGTCCTCCAGCGCGGCAGATGCGGTATACAGGAACGGCACGCGCAGGATCTTGGTTTGAACGCCCTCGCGAGCAGCGTAGTAGCGGCACAGGTCGTTGGCTGCGCGCGCGATAATGCCCTTGCCCGTTCGCCCCACGGCATCGGCGGCGCCCTCGGCACCTGCGGGCCCTGCTATATACAACAGCTGGATCCGGCGACCCATGCACGCGCGAAAGACCGAGCGCAACAGCTCGATATCGCCCACGGTATCGGTATGCGGGGTAAGGTAATTGGATAGGTAGACCATGCGGTCGAACTCGTAGGCCTGATCCAGGTGTTGCAGAAGCTCTTTCCACGAGGCATGGGGCGATGACTCGTCGCGGCGCGTGTCCTGCGCGGCTACGACCTGCACATGGTCCTCGGGGAACGCCTTGGCACAAAAGTCATCGTCAACATATGCGGTGTTGCCAACAACCAGCACCTCCATGGCGCACCCCTCCCCTAAAATCCACTTTTGTCATAGTCAAACATGCGTATTGTACGCTGTCAACGCGAGCTGAAGCGCCTTTAAGGCTGTTTTAAGAACTTTTTTAGGGGATGTGGGGACATCGAGAGTGCTAAATGAGCACCCAATCCAGAAGTGCGGTGAAAAACCGAGATCTGTCAAGCAGGCCCTTGTTTTGGGCATCCGCGACCTACGATTTTGTTGGTAAAAAACCGGTTGTGCACGGAGGTTTCCGACTTTTCCCCTCACTTCCGAAATGAAAGTCCCGCATTGACAACATTAGTCAGAACTAGCAGCATCCAGAAACCTAGCCAAGCAGCTTCGACTCGATTCCAGCGAAATCAATAAGACCCGTTGAGTAATCTAAAATAAATAGCAGACAGGTACCAAGAACCCACACCTCATCGGCCCAACGCAAAGCATCGTTTTGCGCCTTCACGATCGTTTCATGGTCAAGATCTCTATACTCAGACTCATAACCGGCCTCGCCGTTATGACCGCACAACCGAAGCGCCTTAATGGCGGTAAGTACAATCATTTCATCAACGTCAGGCCTAATAAAATGCCGCTCAAAACTCTGGTACCTAGAAGCATTGCCAACAATTGCCTTGTAATTCAAAACGTCTTCACGGGAAACAGTTCTGCTTAGATATTCGACGTCGGGCATTTTCAGAAAGTGCTTACATGCCTCGACCATTGGATAGTTAACGTAGAGCTTGCCATTGTCTGTGCTCTCGTTAAAGTAACGTTGCATTTCCTCTAACCGTGCAGGTGAGAACCTATTATCTTGGGGCTCATAGTCAAAGACCAGCAAAACATCAGAATAATCCTGGTCAAATAACCACTTATCCTCTTCGGACGCACGTTCCTTAAGGACGCCGAGAAGCGATAAGTCGTCCTGAAAGCCGTCCGAAAACATCCTTTCGTAAAGCTCGTAGATATTTGTGTTATAGGAAACGATCTCATAGCCAATGTCGAGGCCATAGCACCTAAAGAGAGCCTGGAAGAGTTTAATCTCTTGCTTTATGCCCTCAACGATAAGCAGGACTTGCTTCCTAGACATCGAATTCGCCAGCCTTATAGAGCTTTTCGAGGTTGTGCCCTTCCCTTAGTTCCCTATCTGTTGCATTGGCAGCGGAAATAATATTGTGATCCGAAAGAATGAATAAGCAGTCTGGCCTAAGGATTTTATTGCTGAACAAATCTGTATTATGCGATGCGCAAAGCACCTGGCGTCCAGTCTGGGACTTAAAATAGTCAACGACCTTCTCGGCGAGATCGTGATGATAGAATGCATCGAACTCGTCGACAAAAAGCAAGGACGGCACACTTGTAGCATGAAAATAATTAAACAGTCGCAGCAGCGCAACAGTGCCGCTTGAACAGTTTTCTACAAACGGAATAAGTCGACTTTTTTCAAAGTACAAAGCGATATCACCCGATGGCGTTTCACGCGCAGTAAGGCGTTCTTGAATTCCAAAGTCATTCAAAAAAGCCTGAAGCTCAGAAACCAAGCCATTCGAAATAACGTTTTCGGCGATGGTGGAGACAAGGTTACGGTCGTTCATATGTGCGTCGCCAATGGCATCCATTGACCGCGCAAACGTATAAAGCTTAAAAAGAGGCATTGCCCTCTCAAAAGGAATGTTATTGCACACATACGCCAAAACGGAAATGCCGGGAGATTTGAACTCCCAGTTCAATCGATCGGCACCAATAGAAGCCAAATCGCCATCGAGCACTTTACCTGCACGGTGGTCGTAATCAAATGCAATCTTGCCGTTAACAACCACTGTCTCACGAAGATAGTCTGTTATCCCAGTCTTTTCGTAACGATAAGCAACTTCGTCATTCCCAAAGCGAAACGTGTAGGCAAAGCACGCCGACGTGACCCCATCAACTGCGCTGAGATAATTAGTTTTATTGGAATAGAAGGTCCGACGCCCCACATTTGCTGAAATATCGAGAAGAGCATTGGAGAAATTTGTTTTGCCGACAGCGTTTTTACCGTAGATAAGACCACAAGAAACGATGCCCTCATCGATGGCTGACGTATTGAATCTGTAGTCCCTGACATCGGTCAAATTGAAGGTAAATCTATGGGAGAAGTTTCGGAATCCCTCGACCTCAAAACGCGTTAGCATCGAAACCTCCATGTTATACTTGCCGTAAAGTTTTTACGGCAAGTATAACATGGAGGCGACCCAGAGGGGCGTCATAGTCAAAGTCAGGTTTTCCAGCGCGCAGCAGCAGGAACGTGAACGATGACGTCGTCAACCTACTACCCGGCGAGCAGGGCGATCCATTGGTAGCGTCTTTAGCGAACGGGGTGAGCATCTACGCCAACTGGCCCTTACCGACCTACTGCATGTTCACGGTACGAGAGAGCGACATCGTTGTCAGCACTGTCGTGATTACCAGGCGAATGATCGAAGAGTTCAGGTGCGCCGATGGCTGAATCGGCATCGTGAGGTACATCCGCCTCGAGCGCCCACTAAATCGGAAGAGCACTTCTGGTAATAATATTTCTCTGCAAGGTTCCGCCTTCTATGGCGCCTTAAGCCTGATGAGAACAACTGTGGCCGCAAAATCGAAGAGTATGGCAATGCAAAGCTGGAACCAAGCAGGTCACTGGGACTTATCAATACTATTATTAAAACAATAATTGTTATTAGATAGGTGGGTCAATTGTCAGAAGACGAATCAAAATATGAATACTGGCTACCCAATGCCAGCAACATAAAGATCTGTAAAGAAGCACAGGTCAACTCCGTCGTTATTATCGGACCAAATGGATCCGGTAAATCAAAGCTCGGTGCTTGGATAGAGCAACAAGATTTCGAAAAGGTCCATAGAATCTCAGCACAGCGCGATATCAATTTTTCTGAGAGAGTCCCTTTAAAAAGCTTTGCAGAAGCAGAAGATAACGTTTTTTACGGCGGCTCCCAATATAAGGAGAAAAAACAAGTTCGATGGGGATGGGGTGGAAGCTATACGACAAAGCTCCTTGACGATTTTGACGATGTTTTAGCAGCACTCATCGCACAAGTAAATCTTGAAAACCAGCGGTTTATTGATGAATGCAAACATGCGGAGTCTATTTCTGTAGAAAGGCCCCCTCTACCGAAAACAGCACTAGATAAGCTTAAAGTAATTTGGGATGAAGTCTTTCCTCAAAGAAAGATCGAGCAGGAAGACGCGGCCTTCTACGCGTACTCCAAAAGTAAAACGGATCGCTACAGCGCAACGCAAATGAGTGACGGCGAGCGTTCAGTGCTATATCTTGCCGCACAAGTTCTTTGTGTCCCAAACGACAAAATAATCATCATGGATGAGCCTGAAGTTCATTTACATCCATCGCTTATGGCGCGACTCTGGACTTCCCTAGAGCAGTCGCGCCCAGACTGCCTCTTTATCTACATAACCCACGATGTTAATTTCGCCTCAACACACCGAAGCTCGGATATCATCTGGGTTAAGAATTTCGATGGCACCAAATGGGAATTAGAAATGCTTCCCGATAGCGACCTTCCAAAGGAGCTCTTAATAGAGCTCCTTGGCAACCGGAAAGAGGTCCTATTCGTTGAAGGAACCGAAGGAAGTTACGACAAGCGGATCTATTCCGCACTCTTTCCCGATTGTTATGTAGTCCCTTCCGGCGGATGCGAGCAGGTCATCAATAATGTGAAGGCACATAATCGTACCTCAAGCCTTCATGCCATAAAGGCCCAGGGCATCATAGACAGAGACTTTAAAACCGAGGAACAGCTCAACGCACTTAAGGAAAAGGGGATCTTCCACCTCAAGGTCGCAGAAGTTGAAAATCTCTTTCTCACCAAAGAAGCGGTGCAGATTCTATCTCAGCGTTTCGGTGCTGATGCAGATAAGACCTTTTCCAGCATTAAGACATATGTAAGTGAAAGGTTCAGCAAACAAGCAAAGAAGCAGATATCGGAAGCGCTTGTAGCAGGCGTAAAGGAAGTGCTTTCCGGAATAACTATTTCGGATAATGAGCAGTTGACTGCCGATGGCATAGTATCCTTAATTAATATTGCGAGCATAGAAAAGAACGTTAACGACAGATATCAACAGGCCATTGAAGACCATGATTACAATGAGATTCTCGGGCTATTTAACGATAAGTCTCTTGCAACAAGCGTTGGGCATTACTTCGGAATTGATAACAAAATCTATGTCGATCGTGCAATTTCCTTGTTGGAAGGCGACCTGAGAGACGAACTTTCCGAAGCCCTAAGGCACTATATTTCGCACTGAACGGCCTCTTCACACCCAGCGAGGTCCGGCCAGGCCACTGACCGGACCTCGCGCCAACAGTAGGCACGCTCCGTACTGCCGCAAATCACCCCTCCCCGTCCATGACCGTCCAACTCACAGGCTCAATGCCCTGAAGAGACGTCAAGCAAGAGGGGCGGGCAACCTGATAGTTCCCGTAATTTGTCCTGCGCTGCATAGAAGCGGAGACATATACCGCTTTGCGGGCGCGAGTGACGCCGACGTACAGCAGGCCTATTTCCTCAATAAGCCCATCTGGCATTTTCTTCGCATCAGCAATCTGGCAACCTCGCGCAGAACGTAAGCATATACCAGCATTTTCGCAACGAGAGCAAATCCCTCCAGGCCAATCGAAACGCGTAACGCCCGGAATGAAAACAGTGTCCCACTCGAGCCCCTTAGCGGAGTGAATGGTCATGATCGAGATATCTGCATCAAGGTAATCAGAGAAACGCCGCAGGGAGCCCTCGGAAAAGATACTTACGATATAGTCGAAGCGCTCCGAAGGGTCCATCGAGACGCAGTCATTTTTGAGGTGTTTCCGCAGCGCTCCAAGAAGCATGGCATAAGACCGCCCATACTCGAGTCTCTTGGAGCCAGTCAGCAGTTCATCAGAGATTGAGTCGATTATTTTGTCCGCTGCAGACCGGCTGACGCCCTTTTCTCCAGACGCCGCGTCGGTAATCCTGGATAAAGCAAATGCATTGAATTCAACGAACTCTAGATCTGTATCCGAGAAAAGCCCGTTGAAGTATGGCATCTCCTCTTTAGTCAGCTCGTCAGTGATGAGATTGGCCAGGGCACCGCGCTTACGAACAAGAATCGCAATCCTACCGCTACCTCCTTGAGCGAGAGTGGCGACCTTCGAAACGATGGCAGCCGCTTCATCTTGCTGCACAGCGCCAACAAATATGGGAAGTCGGGGCGTACCGCCGGCAATGACACCCTTCATGTTGGATCGAATCGCAGCACCGAGCTCCCCGACAATAGATCCCCCAGAAAACCTATGATTATGTTCGAGCTCCAGCTGCGATAGACACAGGTCGGTAGTGGCCCTTGTCTTTAAGCCTTCCATTGCGCCAATAAAACCATAGACACGCTGAATAGGATCGCCGAACATGCAGATTCCTGATTCATCGGAAAGCAGGCCTTTTAAAAAGATGTAGCACAGGGCATTCGTGTCCTGCGCTTCGTCGACGAGTACGACAGGAAACGCCGTCGACAGGTAGGACCTCAACTTTGAGAAATCGGCAAGCAATTCAATTGCAAGGGAAATCATTCCTGAATATGGCAAGAGGCCGCTCGATGCGAATCTATCTTTAATGATCCTATTAAAAGGGCGTATGCGGCGTCTCAAGTCTTCGACTTGACCGTTTCTCATGGAGCGGAGGAAGCTGCTGAAAACATTCTTTTCATCCCAGAAAAGCCTACCGCCTCGCGAAACCAGCTCGTTAACGGCATTGTTATCATCAACCATAGAAAGCTCGTCAACGCTTACTGGGAGCAAGAGCGATCTCCAGTATCTGCGCAGCAGGGACCAAGCAAAGCCGTGGAAGTTGGTCGCCATGACGCTGTCCTCAAAACGCTTGGTCACGGAACCCGGAAGCGCCGACATAGTGGCGCCCAAATCCGCTCGCATTCTCCGCGCAGCGGCGACACTGAAGGTCAGGGCCAAAATCTTTTTTGGCGGCCGGACTTCGCCGGATGCCAGCAGCCAGCAAGCCCGCCCAGTCATCACCGTGGTCTTCCCGTAGCCTGCCGGCGCCTCCACGAACACTCTCTTCGATGGTGAAAAAATCGCGGAGCGCTGCGACGCATCTACACCACAGCGTGCCTCAATCGCGGTCCCAACGCTATCCAGCAAGTCAGTCTGGCTCATCAGCATTCAAGCCCCACGGCCTTGCGAATAATACTTTTGTAACAGTTGGGAACGCCTTCGGCACCAAGAGCCTCCGCGAGGGCAACGCCAGACGCGACGCCTTTGTTCGATGAAAGCCATGCATACATAAGCGCACGCGATTCAGGCTTGCCGGCGAATTGCCCGTCAAACTCCGGCCCCCGGAAATCGTACTCAGCGCCCGGCAAGCTAACGCCGTAGACAGTTCGGGCGTTTTTCAGGGCTCTGCAATTCCCCTTGATGCTAGTTGCCCTCTGAAAAGGGTCAATTGACTCAAGAAGCGCAATAAACGCACCCTGGTTATCGCTAGTGAAGAACGCGTCAACAACCTCAGCTTCAAAATCCCGTCCGGTTGTCGTTATATGGTCTCCAGAAGTTTCTTGCAGCTCATCATCCCTGTCGACAATGGAATAATTTGGAATCTCGAACTTGCCCAGAAGTTCACAGAGTGGCTCAACTTTCTTTTTCCCGCCAGCCCTGATTGGCACAACTCCATAATCATCCAGATCCATCCCAAGGTTACGGGCGAACACCGGAATGGCACCGGACTCCGTCTGCCCCTCAAAAGCCAAAACAGACCGAGCGAAAAAAGCCTCACGTACTGACTCAAAATTCAACATAAGATGCTTTTCAAACTTGTCGGACAGGTCAATATCCCTACCGCACACGACCTTCGGCGAATCTTCGCCCTGCCCGAATCGCACAATGCTCTTATAGCCGCGAGCCAGAATGTTTGGCGAATGCGTCACCATGATTAGCTGAGCTTTGATTGAATCAATCCCGAAATAGTCCTTTAGAAGAGCATTGAATCCGTCGTCCCTCCCATCGCAAATCCTATGCAAGCTCTTCGAGAGGCGCCTCTGCATATACGGGTGAAGATGAGCTTCGGGTTCGTCATAAGCCAGCACAGCGTGCAGCACGCACTTGCCATCGTCATCCGAGCAGAGGCTCTCTTGAAGGCGTTTAGGCGAAAGACGCATAATGCTCTCGATAATTGAGAGCGAGGCAATGGCAAGATACTGCAAGCCCACACCTGCCTTTTTAAAATGAACGCCTCTCTTGTCAAGCAAGGTAACCAAGGTTCCAAGCGTTCCGCCGTCCGATGAGTCGACTCCCGGCCTCACGCCATATGATGACAAGATGGGAACGTCACTGACGATCGAGCCGAGATCTGCAACCAGACCTTTAAGCTCGCTCCCATCCAGAAAGTCGGAGACCCCTTTGCCCTCCTTCTCTAGGTAAAGAGCGATGCCCTTGGAGAGAACTTTGCCGACACCTCGGGTACCATCAAACGCCAGGTCTCCCCTATTAAAGGATGCAGTAGAGTACCTGAACACGTGAACGGATCGCATCAGAGAGGGTGAAATACTCTCTCCGCTCCCTTCGACCTTAAATTCAATTCGAGAATCCGGGTCGTCAGCAAAAGCGCAGATGGTAATAGTGTTTCCGGTCATAGGATCGATGTCGAGCCCCGTTATTCCGATCTCGTCCTCGTCTAACTTTAAAGTAACTAGAGCCCCTGAGCGCTTTTCAATGTTAGCGAAATCCTCTTCGCTAATCGTCGCTTGATTGAAGATAGTATTGAGCAAGTCGAGCACATTCGTTTTGCCGAGGTTGTTCTCGCCGACAATATAGGTCACATCCTCGTCAAAACTAATCGTAACGCCATCGAGATTCCGATAGTTCTCAATCCTCAGTTTAGAGATCCTCATGTGGCCTCCCTACCGTTAAGGTTTTATGGCTTCCAACAGTTAAATATGCCATGCGCTGTGCTGTGGCGATACCGACGGATTCTGATTATCCATTGTCATACAGCCCGTCACGAGAGACCGGTTTTCTAATAAAACTTACGATGCTCCTTCTACTTATCTCAAATTCACGGCAACGTTGGACGGCTGTGACATTGCTAGAATTAACCACAATGCCCCCATTGTATTCAGCATCGCGGGCTGTAGCACCCCAAGCACATCTCAAAATAAATAGAGGACGCTGGCCCATCGGCAACGAATTCTCCTAAAAATTAGTCTATTTCATTGTCTACTCCTGAAAACCGTTGCATTCACATAGACAACGCTGCATTCCATAGCGTTAAAGGAATAAGGACGTCACATCTTTTGATATGGCGCAACCATATCAAAATCAATGGGAAGGCCGAGTTCATAGTGGCTAAACGGTGAATCATCGAGTTCATCAAGAGCACCATCTCCCCGACGGACCCAGGATTTTCCCTTTGCACATACAAAGGCAATCTCGACCAGCGGATGTCGATGCATTCCGTAGAAGCCGCCCATATCGATAGCTACCGAATGAAGTCCCGGAGGAATCAAATCGAGTATCTTCCTGTATTGATATGGGGATTCCAAATCTTCACCCTTGCAGCATCCCGCTCCATGAGTAACGACAATTGTCGCAACTACCTCATATACGGGAAGATCACTGTCGTTGCGAATCGCAATGCGCGACTCACCAGTGGAATCTCTTTCGAGCCATGCAGCAATTGAAGATGGCTGCGCTAATTTCTCAGCCAGTTCCTGACGCTCGTCTTGTTCATTCATATGCCTTGTGTCGCGCAAAACAACATATACCGTCAGGCAAAGTGTAACAAATGCACGAATTACTTGAACGACAGCACAAAAAGCGACCATAAGCAATAACCTTCCCTCGGCATAGAATGAAACCAAGACTCAGCCCACTGCTTACACACTGGCCGTTATTCGAAAAGCAAACCGTCAAGCCAAGTTGTTAGATATATCACAATCTTGATGCTAATAATTTAACAAGCTCATCCGATGGTCCGTTTTTTCTGATGCGGCTGTAATCTCTCACATCAGTTAAGACTAAACCGCCTGCAGACTCACAGAAAACAGCATGTGAAGGTGCGGTATTGACGCTTGCCTTGATGCTAGATTTATTTTGGCGTAAAAGAAGTGGACGGCAAGAAGGCTGTTTCTTCTTTTTCCGATAGCTTCTCTTGGTGCATGCCATCATGAACCTCCTAAAGGCTAATCACGCAATAGCTTTTGCGCAAAGAGCGTGATTAACAATATCATGAAGCAATAGGTAGAGATTTACATCAGCGATTCCGAGCTTATTTGGCCTGTTAGATGTTACATACAAGATTCCCATAATTGAATTATTCGAACCGTCTCGGGCAACAAGTCTAGAAATCATCATGCAACGATCATCGGATCCGAAATGTTCGGAATTAACGTCGTTATCCAACTGTCCGCAGTCTCTGGCTTTTTCAACATCGGGACAAAGTATGACGATATCATTTGACAGCTCTTTTTCGTGAAGCATAATCACGAGCTTGCTATTCATTGAAAGAGGCCGGGAATGTTGAAATCTCGTTTTATTCAATGCCCCTCCCCTAGCCACCGTTGCGTAGCCAACTTCATGATCCGATTTTCCGGGACGCGCAAGCCTGATGGCGCAGCCTATTCCGTCTTTTGGGCGAAAAATTGAAAAACAGGAAGCAACGCCATCGCAGCAGACAGTTGCCAATTCACGTAAATTAACATCAGGATTTTGAGTCTGATTCTCAACTTGGTAGTTAAGGCTCTGAAGTTCGTCGAGCACATTCACATAGCGAAAGCCCTGCCTAATTGAATGCGCGGCAATCCAAATTGCCACCAAACAAGTTACGATAAGCGAAAAAGTAAATAATTCTCTAGTCGCATAAGTTCCAAGGTAGTCAAGGATCCAAGGAAGTTTTCCATCTGTTAATAGCTTTTCTGCAAAAAGAGTAGGCAGCCAAACAAATATCCCACCGAAGCCAATTTTCTTTAGGGCGTCCAGAATCACTAGAGGCATGCCTCTGTTGAGTCCTACACTATAAAAACGAAAACAGGAATACTCGCGCTTCCCTCGTCTACCGTAGTTCAACCAATCATCAAAAGAATATCTATCAATCATGCCATCGCCTCCCGCCACTACAATTTACATTAAAGCATTGTGAGGTACTCCCCCAGCTCTTCCTCCCAGTCGGGCATGCGGAAGCCGACCGACTCGAGCTTGGACAGGTCGAGCGCGGAGTGGGCCGGGCGCGGGGCTACGGGGCCCTCGGCGCTCGCGTAGTAGTCGGCGGTGCTCACCGGGACCACTTTCTCCCCGTTGCCGTTGGCGGCATCGAAGACGGCGCGGGCGATGTCGGCCCAGGACTTCACGGCGCCGGAGCCGGTGCAGTTATAGGTGCCGTAGGGGGCCTGCGTCCCCAGCACATGGAAGACGGCCTGCGCCATGTCGCGCGTGAAGGTCAGGCGGCCCAGCTGGTCGTCCACGACGGTGACCTGCTCCAACTTATCCTCCGGGTCGGCGACGCGGTCGGACAGCCCCTTCATGGTCTTGACGAAGTTGTGTCCCTCGCCGATGACCCAGGAGCTGCGCATGATGTAGTGGCGTGGGCACCCCGCCACGGCGATGTCGCCGGCGGCCTTGGTCTGGCCGTAGACGGACAGCGGGCTGAGGGGCTCCTCCTCGGTGTGGACCTCGGCCGTGCCGTCGAACACGTAGTCGGAGGACACGTGGACGAGCGTGATCCCGTGCCCGGCGCAGGTGCGGGCGAGAAGGGCGGGCCCGGTCGCGTTGGCCTTCCAGGCGGCCACGCGGCCCTCGGGGGTCTCCGCTTTATCCACCGCGGTGTAGGCGCCGCAGTTGATAACGGTGCCGTAGAGCGACCAGTCGTACTGTGCGTAGGCGTCCGGGTCGGACATGTCGAAGGTGTCGATGTCGCAGAAGTCGAAGTCCTTCGCCAACCCGCGCTCCTCCGCGAGCGCGCGGACCGCGCGGCCCAGCTGGCCGTTGCAGCCGGTGACGAGGGTGCGCCTGGGCGCCATGGGGACGACGTCCTTCAGCATCGGGTGGTTGAGGTCGGCCTCGGAGACGGTGGCCTGGTCCAGCGGGATGGGCCACTCGATGGCGAGCTCGGGGTCGGCGAGGTTCACGAAGGTGTA
>JAXJMO010000035.1:0-27568 GCA_036313175.1 Collinsella sp.
CGTAGCCCATGTCCACGAACTCGGCGAGCGGCACACGGCCGGCGCCCGTCAGCTCAACATAGGAATCGAGCGCCAAAAAGGCCGAGAGAACGTCCGAGAAGCCAAAGCGGCCGTAGATGCTGCCGCCCACCGTGGCGGTGTTGCGCAGCTGGACGCCCACGATGTCGTGGACGGCGAACTCAAAGACATTGTTGACAAGCGCGTTGAGCCCGGCATGACGCTCGAGCTGGCGCAGGGTGCACATGGCACCGATGCGAAACTCAGTCTCGGTCTCCTCGATCTGATCGAGTCCGCAGGCCGAAAGGTCAATCGCCGTCGCCACGCGACGCGAACCCAGGCGCATCCAGATGCCGCCGCCCACAATCTTGTTGTTGCGGTTCTTCTGTAAGAGCTCATAGGCTTCGGCCGCGTTTCCAACACGGACGTAGGTACCGAACTTGAGCACGTTCTCCCCCATCTCTTCACTTGTCCAGTACCTTTAAGTGTACCAAACGAGGGGGCACAACCCTCGCCACCACAGAAAAAGGCTCCCAGCCAAGAGAACTGAGAGCCTGATTTGGCGCTATGTAGCGAAGATTTAGCAGACACCCTGGGCGAGCATGGCGTCGGCAACCTTCAGGAAGCCGGCGATGTTGGCGCCCATGACAAAGTTGCCCTCCTGGCCATACTCCTTGGCGGTGTCGTCCACGTTGTGGAACATGCCGCGCATGAGCTGCTCGAGCTTGCCGTCGACCTCCTCGAAGGTCCAGGACAGGTGCTCGGCGTTCTGGCTCATCTCAAGGCCGGACACGAGCACGCCGCCGGCGTTAGCAGCCTTACCGGGCATGAAGGCGACGCCGTTCTCCTGGAAGTAGGTCGTGGCCTCGATGGTCGTGGGCATGTTCGCGCCCTCGCCGACCACCTTGCAGCCGTTGGCGACGAGCGCCTGGGCGTCCTCGAGCAGCAGCGTGTTCTCGCGAGCGCAAGGCAGCGCGATGTCGCAGGGCAGCTGCCACACGCCGCGGCCGTCGCCCTCGTGCCACACGGCGTTGGGCTTCTCGTCAACGTACATGGCGAGCGTGACGCCCTTGTCGTGGCCGGAGCGCTTCTTGTTGTAGACATGCTCGAGCACGGTGTAGTCGATGCCGTCGGGATCCTCGACCCAGCCATGGGTGTCGGAGCAGGCGAGCACCTTGCCGCCGAGCTGGGCGACCTTCTGGACCGCGTAGATGGCGACGTTACCGGAGCCGTGAACGACGACGTTCTTGCCCTCGAAGGAGTCGCCGCGGCTCTTGAGGTACTCGTCCACAAAGTAGACCAGACCGTAACCGGTGGCCTCGGTACGGGCGAGCGAGCCGCCAAAGGAGAGGCCCTTGCCGGTAAGGACGCCGGTCCACTCGTTGGTCAGGCGCTTGTACTGACCGAACAGGTAGGCAACCTCGCGGCCGCCAACGCCCAGGTCGCCGGCGGGAACGTCGGTGTTGGGGCCGATGTGGCGATAGAGCTCGGTCATGAAGGACTGGCAGAAGTGCATGATCTCGTTGTTGGACTTGCCCTTGGGGTCAAAGTCGGAGCCGCCCTTGCCGCCGCCCATGGGAAGAGTGGTCAGGCTGTTCTTGAGGATCTGCTCCAGACCCAGGAACTTGAGCATGCCCAGGGTGACCGTCGGGTTAAAGCGCAGGCCGCCCTTGTAAGGTCCAATAGCAGAGTTGAACTCGACGCGGTAGCCGCGATTGACCTGGACCTTGCCCTGGTCGTCGACCCAGGGGACACGGAACATGACGATGCGCTCGGGCTCGACGAGGCGCTCAAGCAGGGCGGCCTCCTCGTACTCGGGATGGGCGTCGAGCGCCGGCTGGATGGTGCCGAGGATCTCGGTCGCGGCCTGGATGAACTCAGGCTGCTCGGGATAGCGGGCCTTGAGCTCTTCGAGAACTTTCTGCGTGTAGCTCATGCATCCTCCAATGATGGGAAACGAAAAGTGTCGGTCGCGGCACCCCATGCGCCGCGAGCTTTATCGTGTATGGATAATATCGCACTGTTGCAGCAAAGTTTCGCATAAGCCGACAAGCAGATGTTTCGTTTTGATTACGATGCAGGTAGAAGCGTTTTTGAGCACCTGCCGAACAAATCGCGTGTTTCGAAGCTGTTTCGTCCACGTGTTCCAAACCACCACATTGGGGACAGGCACCTTTGTGGTGATGTTGGTGGTTAGAGGATGAGTTGGTGGTAGTCGGCGGGGGTTACGCGGCCCTCGGTGGCGGCGCGGAAGGCGGCGAGGGCATCGCCCGAGAACGGCATGGCCCAGCACAGCCCGCAGCCGGCGGTAATGGAGCCGGGCAAAGGCATAATGCGCCCGGGCACGCCGGCATCCAGGCACAGCTGCTCGCATTCCATCACATCGAACGTGCTGTCGAACGATACGATGATCTTGCGCTCATGGTCGAGGGCATCACCGGACGGGCCTTCGCGGTGTGCCTCGCGATACGCCGCGGCGGCCGCTTCCTCTTCCGCGGTATGTCCACAGCCACCGCAACCGCAGGTACAGGGTTCGGACCCGTCACAAGTGCAAGGTTCCCCGGTATCGGGACAAATATCGTGAGACATCGCAATTCCAATCCTCTAGGCGAGTAACTCGGCCGCCGCAAACTCCTCGGGCGTATTGACGTTCTCGAAGCAGAGCGTCGAGCCTGCGACCTTAACGATCTGCGGCTCATCCATATAACCGGCCTGAACGCGACTGATCAGGCAGCGAATGCGCTGTCGGTCGCAGGAGAGCAGCTCTTGGGCAACCGGCGCACACGCGTCACGGCGCCAGACGGCGCAAAGCGGCTCAATCCCCCGCTCCTCGCGCGGCACGCACACGTCGAGCGCCTCGGCCTCAACACAGCCAGCAAGGGCACCGATTAGCTCCGAAGAGACAAACGGCATATCACAGGCGACGATAGCAACGAGAGGCAGCCGGGCCGCAGTCAGCGAACTCGCGATGCCGCGCATGGCGCCCGCTGACCCTTCAAGGTCCGCCACCACACGCGGCACCAAACCGCCAAACGCGCAATCCTCAAGGTAGGCAAGCTCGCTGGGACGCGAAGTCGTCACGACTAACTCGCCGGCAACTGGCGCCAGCCGACCCAGCACGCGCTCGATGAGCGGCTCGCCGCAAAACGCCATGCGTGCCTTATCGCAGCCCATGCGCGACGACAACCCGCCCGCCTGGACGACACAAGAAAGATCGGCCCGTCTTACGGTAGTCATACGGCAAAACACCTCCATCGGCACATTCAAAACCCAACGCACGGGATCAGTTACCGTAGACGGCATGACAGGCGACACGGCGGACCCGTACAAAAACAAAACAGCGCCTTTGCGGCACGCAGCAAGACCGCGAGCACAAAAGCGCTGGTAGCGTATGGCGGGAACGTATGTGAATCGAACACATCCAAGACGTTTAGCACGCCTCGCAACGGTTTTGAGGACCGCGGAGCCCACCGGAGCCCATCCGTTCCCAAGTGCGGCGGTATTTTACCAAATCAAACAGCCCCATCCCAAATAGACGAGCTAGAAGTTGCGGTGGAATAGTTCCTGGAAGAGGTATCTAAACCGGAAAACAGGAACTATTTCACCGCAACTGAGGAGGTGGGGCGGGGTGGCTGGTCTAGCGCAGGGAGCGCAGGCCGCCGGCCTCCTTGTCGAGCACCGTAAAGCGCACGGCATCCAGGTGCTCCAAGATGCTGACGGCGCGTTTACGCGACACGCCCAGGGCCTCGCGCAGCACGCTCGTTGTGGCTGCGCCACCGGCCGCCTCAATGGCAGCTGCGACGAGCTCACGCGCATGGGCCTCGGCGGCAGCGGACAGGGCCACGTCGCGCTCGACCTTCACGATCGAACGGTTGAGCGAAAGCTCGCGCAGGGCGCGCGTCATGGTGTCGCGATCGAGCTGCAACTGCTCGCCCACCTCAGGCAACGTCGGCGCATCGAGTCCGGCCTCGTCCAGCAAGGCAACGATGCGTTCGCAGGCCTCGCGCACCACGCGCGCCGCGGCGGCAGCGGAGTGCGGATCGAACACCTCGGCGCCCTCAGAGGCGCACACGCCGCGCAAGCAGCCCTCGGAAATCAGGGCTGCGGCAATTGCATCGTCAGCGGTAGGCCAAGCAGCATGGGCAACGGCGCCGGGCGTAAAGCCCGTTTCCTTGGGAGCCGCCGCATGCATAGCTGACAGGGTCGCCGCCAGCGTGCCCATCGCGGCATCGAGCGCGGAAGCATCTGCATACAGCGAGCCATCCGAGCCAGCAAGCGCGCAAGCAGCGCCCTTCGCCACCAACTCGCGCAACGCTGTCTCAGCCTTGCCGGCAACAAGATCGAGCGCCGCGGTAACATCGGCAGCCGCAACCGGCAGCGCTTGCAGCGCCAGCCACGCACCCACCGCGCCCGCAATATCTCCGGCCTCAAGCGCCGCATACAGCGCGCGCTCCCCCTCAGTAAGTTCGCGCGAACGACGGCAGCGCGAAAGCAGCACGCGCCCGCCACCGATGAGCATAACGGGCGAATACGACAGCACCACGGCATGGTCTCCGGCTCGTAGCGGCAGCGGCTCCTCCAAGCGCACCTGCACGGTACGGGTCTCGCCCACCGCCATGGGGGCCTCGCCCTCCATGAGCATGATGCGGCCGACGACCTCGGCCGTACCGGCCATCACGTGCACGCGCGCACCCGACTCGAGCACACGCGGCTTGGCGCCCTCGCGGCCCAGGTAGGTGAACGTCATCAAAAAGCGCAACGTCTGGCCAAAGCGGTCCGCCACGCCCAGCATCTCGCCACGGTCAAGCGCCGCGACACCGTCACCAACCAGGTTGAGCGCCACGCGTTGCCCAGGCAGCGCGCGCGGCGTATCGCCATGAACCTGGATCCCGCGTACGCGGCAGACCGTGCGCGACGGCAGCGCGACGAGCTCATTGCCCACCGCAACCGGCGCATCGTGCAGCGTTCCCGTCACGACGGTGCCGGCGCCCTTGATCGTAAAGCAGCGGTCAATCGGCAGGCGCGGCGCGGCATCGCTCCGCTCGGCACGCTCGCGACAGGTATCCCAGCAGACACCCACCTGCTCGTCGAGCACCGCAAGCAGCCCGTCAATCCCCTCGCCCGTCTTAGACGACACGGGCACAATTGGCGCGCCCACAAACACAGTACCCGACAAAAAGTCATCGACATCGAGCTCGGCCAGATCAACCATCTCGCTATCGGCCAGGTCGCACATCGTCAGCACGACCACCATGTGCGTAACGCCCAGCAGCTCCAGCACATGCACGTGCTCGCGGGTCTGCGGCATCACGCCCTCGACGGCCGAAACCACCAGCACGGCAACGTCGATACCCGTCGCACCCTGCACCATGGCGCGCAGGTAATGGGCATGCCCCGGCACGTCGACCAGGCCGACGATCTTGCCACTCGGCAGCGCCAGCTCGCCAAAGCCCAGCTCCACGGTCATACCGCGACGGCGCTCAACCTCAAGACGGTCGGGATTCTTGCCGGTCAACGCCTCGATCAGTGCCGACTTACCGTGGTCGACGTGGCCCGCCGTACCAACGATAACGGGACACTCCACCAGCGCCTGAACCTCACTCATCGAGCAATCGCCTTCTCAACGCATGCGGCAAGCGTCGATGCCGCCGTCTCGATATCGCGGTCGCCCACAAGCGTACGGACGTCAAACAAAATGCGATCGTGCGAAGTTCGCGTGACGACCGGCGTGTCGAAGTCCTGGACAAGCGAGCGCTTGAGCGCGTCGACGGACAGGCGCCCGTCGACCGGGCAGACGGCCACGCACATCGTGGGCAGCTCGACGGTAGGCAGCGAACCACCACCGGGAGTCGACGACTCCTCGACGATCTCCACCTGAACGGCGCACGGGCAGCCAGCCTTATCGAGCCCGGCGGCCATGCGATCGCGGAGCTTGCGGGCACGACGCTCCAGATGAGCCTGCGGAAGCGTGAGCATGTTGAGCACCGGCACCTCACGATGGGCCACATCGGCGCCGTCCATATAAATGCGCAGTGTAGCCTCGAGCGCCGCCAGCGCGAGCTTGCCCGGGCGCAGGGCACGCATAAGCGGATGCGACCCGCAGGCCTGGACCAGATCGCGACGGCCCATGATAATGCCCGCCTGCGCGGCACCCAGCAGCTTATCGCCCGAGCACGACACCAGATCGAGCCCTGCCGAAACCGAAGCCGGCGTGGTTTCCTCGCCGCCGCGAACCAGGATGTCGTCAGGCAGCAGCGCGCCCGAGCCCTGGTCCTCGTAGAACAGCAGGCCATGCTTATGCGACAGCACGGCGAGCTCCCTTGAGCTCACCTCCTCGTGAAAACCCTCGATGCGATAGTTGGAGGGATGGACCTTCAGAATCATGGCCGTTTCGGGCGTGATGGCGCGCTCGTAGTCGCCCAGATGCGTGCGGTTGGTGGCGCCGACCTCGACGAGCTTGGCGCCCGAAGCCGCCATGACATCGGGAATACGGAAGCTGCCGCCAATCTCGACGAGCTCGCCGCGGCTCACGATGACCTCTTTGCCCGCGGCATGGGTGGCAAGCACCAGCAGCACCGCGGCGGCATTGTTGTTGACGACCAGCGCGTCCTCGGCACCGGTAAGCGAGCGGATCAGCTGCGCGGCATGTTCCTTGCGCGACCCGCGCGAGCAGGTGTCCACGCTGTACTCGAGCGTGCTGTACCCGCGCGCGACCTCGGCCACGGCCTTGGCGGCCGACTCCGCGAGCGGGGCTCGACCCAGGTTGGTATGGATAACCACACCCGTGGCGTTGACGGCGGGACGCAGGCTCGGCAGCGCAGAGCGGTGCGCACGCCACTCGATAGCCGAGGCCAGCTCGCGCTTGGAGCGCGAGGCGGCACCGGAACGGATGGCAGCACGCTCCTCATCGAGCTCGGCCGTGACGGCGGCATGCACCACCGCGTCGCAGGTCTCCCCCGCCGCCTTCACCACCGGCCACTCGGCAAGCAGCTCGTTGACGGAGGGAATGGCGCGCAGGCGGGCGCGCACCTCATCGGACATGTTCTGGCTATCGCTCATGTGCGACCTTTCAAAACCAAAGGTGAATCAATCGTTCGAACGTCAAACTATCAGCCAATTCGATCGGCTGAGTCAATCAATCGCTATTATCCTCGCGTGCCGCGATCTTTTCCACGCGAACGGCGTTTTCCTGGGTGAGCGCGGCGCCCGTCAACGGGTCCCAACGCAACGGTGTATGGTCGAGCGGGCCGACGCCCAAGGCCTGAGCGCCACCGGCATCGGCGCCAAACGAACGCCCACCGGGGGCGGCCGAGGTGAAGATGCACGCCGGATGCAGATACGGCGTCGTCTCCACGCGCACGCGGTCGCGGCCCATATCGCTCACGAGCTCAACGACCTCGCCATCGGCGATACCCATGCGAGCGGCGACATCGGCATTCATCTGCACGGCATCCAGGTCCGATCCAGCCTCGGCGGCACCTTGGGCCGCGAGCCTGCGCGAGGTATGCGACTCAAAGGGTCGATTGCCGCTAATGAGGCGAAACATCCCCGGGCCAGGCTCCACCATGGGAGCGATCCAGTTGGGTACACAACCCAGGCCGGCTCGTTCCCATACGTCGCTTGCCAGCGCAATTTTGCCGCCATCCAGGGGAATCGCCGGCTCACCCGTGCGCGACGGCAGCGGCACGCCCGTATCGGCCCAACCGCGCTCCTTAAGCGCAGCGAGGTCAATTCCAAACGGCGCCACCTGGGCAGCCGCCAGATCGTCAGACGTAAACTGGAAGTACTCGCCCACGCCACACGCCTGCGCCAGACCGGCAAAAATCTCCCGACCGGGACGTGTGTCGTCATGCTGCACGGGCAGCACGGCGTTGCGGTAGAACACGCGCGCATCGTTGGCGCCTACGACTGTGCCCACACCGCGGTCGGCCTCCAAATACGTCACATCGGGCAGCACGAAGTCAGAAGCACGCGCCGTCTCGGACCAGCGAATATCAATCGTCACGAGCAAGTCGAGCTGCTGCAAAATACCCAGCCAAGCCTGTGAATTGCCATAGCCCGCACAGGGGTTACTGGCATAGACGATGAGCCCACGCAAATCGCCGGCAAGAATCGACTGACCGATAGTCGTGCACAGGCCGCGCACCGGATCGACCAGTGGATAGCGCTCGGACCCCAGCTTGGGCCCGCGTGGCACCGGCGGCGTCGCAAAGCGTGCGGGATCGAGGTCGCCCAACACAAGTGGCGTGGGCGGGTTGAGCGCGCCGCCCGCGTGTCCGATGCAGCCCAGCAGCACATCGACCAAGCAAATAGCGCGCGCGGTCTGGGTGCTATTGGCATACGCGATACCGATGCCGCCATGAAAGCCCGCATCCACCACGGCAGCAGGCGCAGCGGCAGCGAGATCGCGCGCCGTGGCGACAATCTCTGCGGCCGGCACGTCGCACATCGACTCGGCCCACTCGGGCGTCCAAGCACTGGCCGCCTGTGCCAGCTCGTCAAAACCCATGGTATAGCGGTCCACAAACTCGCGGTCGTACAGGCCCTCGTCAATCAACACGTGGGCAATACCCAACAGCAGCGCCAAGTCGCAGCCCGGGCGTACGCGGAGCCAGCGATCGGCAAGCGCGGCCGAGCCGCTGCGCCGGGGATCAACCACGATGATCTTCGCCCCGCGCCGGCGCGCATCGTTGAGCGCATCAACGGCTCCCATCGTCGACGAATCGACAATGGAACGCCCCAGGTACATAATGCAATCAGTATGTGCCAGGTCGGAGGCGGGACTATAACCCAGGCTGTGTTCCCAACCGGTAAGTCGGCTTACCTCGCAGGCGCCATCGGCACCGTACACGTTGGGCGAACCCAGCGCATGCATAAGGCGATAGGCCCAGTAGCGGTCGAACGAAGGAACGCCGAGCGTCATGCCCAGCGCACGGGGCCCGCACTCGTCAACAATCCCCAAAAGACGCTCGGCAATCTGAGCAAACGCCTCGTCCCAGGTAATCGCATCGAACCCCGAGCCATCCTGGCGACGTCGCATGGGGTGCACAATGCGGTCGCGCTCGTCAAACGGCATTGCCAGGCGATGCCGTCCGCGGGCGCACAGGGCACGCGCACCGCACGGATGCCCCGGCACCGGCAACTCGGCCACCACATGCCCATCCTCAACATGGGCCGCAAAGGCGCAATCGGCATAGCATCCCCCGCATGTCGTCACCACGGAGCGACCGTCATGCATAGTTATCGATGCCATCTCGATTATTCCTTCCAGCTCAGGGGTTCAGGCCCCACCGCACCACAGCTCTGCCGCCAGCTGCCGCGACGCAAAGCCCGCAGCATCTACCGCAGCAAGACACGAAGAGCCTCCCAAAAGGCAAACGCCCCTCGGGAGGCCCGTACGTCATTCCGGCTTATTACGCCTCGGACTTCTTAGCGTAGACAAACCAATAGCCGAGCGCGATCAGAACCGCGCCGCCCACGATGTTGCCCAGCGTGGCGGCGGACAGGTTAAACGCAATGCCCGCGGCGTTGAGCGCATCGGCGCCGGCGACGTCGGCGCCATAGCCGCACGCGTGCATCACAGCGCCCATAGGCAAAAAGTACATGTTGGCGACGCAGTGCTCAAAACCGCAGGCCACAAAGGCGGCGATGGGCAGCAGAATGCCCACAACCTTATCGACCACGGTCTTGCCGGCGGTACCGATCCACACGGCCAGGCACACAAAGATGTTGCACAGGATGCCACGGAAGAAGATCGTCACCCAGTCGACCGTCACCTTGCCGGCGGCGACGCTCACCATGGAATTGGCAACCGCCTCGCCGTTGAGCTTGTAAATGCCGGCCATGTACACCAAAAAGACGATGAACAGGGCACCGGCAAAGTTACCAAGCCACACGACGAGCCATGCCTTGAGCATCTGAGCCAGGGTGATCTTTTTGCTCTTGAGCGCGCAGACCATAAGCGAGTTGCCGGTGAACAGCTCGGCGCCGCACACCAGCACGAGCACCAGGCCCAGGCAAAAGCACAGGCCGCCCACGACGCGCTGGGCGCCCCAGCCCAGCGTGCTATCGCTCAAGAACACGGTAAAGAACAGGCCGCCGAAGGCAATAAACGCACCGGCGAACATTGCCAGCAGAAAGGCCTTAGCGACCGGCAGGTTGGCCTTGGTCACGCCGGCGGCCTCGGTCTTGGCCTCGATCGCGGCGGGCGCCAGGCAATCGGGAGCGGGGTACTCCACCTTGGAATCTGCCATGTCAATCACTTCTTTCCTAATCAGCAGGAACAAGCGCTCCTATTGCTCTTGCCCCAAGCGGACAAAGTGGGAAAAGTCGTTGGCGGCCACGGCGTCGTACACGGCGTCGACGGCCTCAAAGACTTCCGGGGACATGGGGTTGTAGAACTCCGTGTCGCCCGGCTGAATCCCGACGAAGACGATATCATCACACGATTGCTCAATCTCTTCGATCAGAATCGACAAAGGAAGCGAATGCGTGGTGAACATCGATTTGCGCGCGACGTCGGTCTTATCGAGCAAGCGGATGGCGCCGACGGGCAGCGCCATGTCGGCGGCATCGACCAAAACCAAACGCGACGGACGCTCGCGCTTGACCTCGATGATGTCATCCTCGGGCGTCTGACCGCCGTCGATGGTGTACCAACCGGCGATAGGCGTGTCCTCCATCTTTTTGGAGAGCACGGGGCCGGCGGCATCGTCGGCGCGCAGCACGCTTCCCGCCGTGAGCACGATACCCGCAAATGGGGCGCCGTTCACACGACCATCCACAACGCGACCCATTACTGCAACCTTCCCGTCAGATACACGCCCGACACATCGCGCACGCGCTCAACCAGATCGCGGAACTTCATCAGAAACGCGACCTGCTGGGCATGCAGGCCAAAGTCGTCGTCGAACACCGAGATGCCGGCCTTGGCCGAGCCGCGAAAACCGCGCTCGTCGAGCAGCGTGTCGCAGGCCTCGAGCAGCGACGGCACCGCCGCCTTGTCAAGCTGGCACTCGCCAAAGGAGCGGATGGCCTCGAACTTGGTCTTGGCCTCCCCCTCCGGCAGCGCGTCGACGAGCGAATAGAAGACATCCACCGGCACCGACAGGCGCGGCTCAAAGCAATCGAGCACGCCGGTGTGGTGGCCCACGGCGAGCGTGTAGTACAGCACGTCGCAGGCCTCCTGGGGAACGTCTTCCTCGGTCTCCACAAACTTACGCGTGAGCTCATAGAAGACCACCTGGTCGGGCGCATGGCCCAGGCAGGGGTCGGCGACGCCCTCGGCGGCCTCGTCGCTTGCGCGCGAGGCATCGCCAAAGGAGCCGCCGAGCATACCGGGGCCCGCAAAGTAACCAGAGCGGTCCGTGAGCTCCATCTAGTGACCTCCGGCCAGCACCAGATCCTGCAGCGCCGAGTAGACCTCAACGCGGCGCGGATCGTCCTGCTTGTCGATGAGCAGCGCCATGGCACCTCGGATATCACCCTTGGGCGCGTCCTCGAGCGTATCCATAAACTCGTTGGCCAGGTCGCGGCCGTAACGGTAGCCGCTCATGGCGCGAGCCTCGCGCTCGATGGCAACGCGCAGCTTGTACGGCACGCCGGGGTGCAGGATATCGGCCTGCTCGCCGGCAGCCTCCACCGTAGTCTCGGCATGGAGCTTTTGGTCCAGCAGGCCAAGTGCCATGGCAAAGCCGTAGACGGTCTGCGCGGGGCTGGGCGGGCAGCCGGGGATGTAGACATCGACCGGCAGAATCTTATCCGTGCCGCCCCAGACGCAGTAGTTGTCGTAGAAGATGCCGCCGGTGCAGCCGCACGCGCCATAGGACACCACGATCTTGGGATCGGGTGCGGCCTCAAACGCGCGCAGGGCCGGCATGCGCATGGCACGCGTCACGGCGCCGGTGTACAGCAGCACATCGGCGTGACGGGGCGAGGGCACGACCTTGATGCCAAAGCGCTCGACGTCAAAGACGGGCGTGATGGAACCGAAGATCTCGATCTCGCAGCCGTTGCAGCCGCCGCAGTCGACACGGTAGACGTACACCGAGCGCTTAATCTTCTTAAGAAGGGTCGCCTTGGCCTTCTCGATGCTCTCGTCGAGCTCGATCTTGGTCGGGCGGTACTGAAGCCGCTCGGGCAAAAGCGTGGGTTCGGCCATGGTTACTCCTCCTTCGTTTCAAAATCCATGATGATGCCCTCGACCGGCGCCGGACCGGCGGGAATCTCGGGCGCATCGGGGTTAAGCTCGCGGTCGATATACTCCGGGTTCACGCCGTGGCCGCCCAGATACTCCATGCCGGGGCCCTGGGGCTCGCCGGACGCAAGCGTCTCGTTGGCA
This sequence comes from Collinsella sp., assembly GCA_036313175.1. Classification (GTDB taxonomy): domain Bacteria; phylum Actinomycetota; class Coriobacteriia; order Coriobacteriales; family Coriobacteriaceae; genus Collinsella. The sequence goes on from JAXJMO010000035.1 coordinate 12,338, forward strand.
GCCATGCCATGTGCGTTGCCGGTCTTTACGGCCGAGGCGGCGCGCAGGGCGTCGAGCTCGCGCTTGCACTCCTGGCACATACCGACGGTACGGGCAGCCTGCTCGGCCTCCATGCCGCCGGCCTTTTGCAGCAGGCGCTTGGCGTAGTCGATCTCCTTGTGCGGGGCAAACGGCTTGCCGCAGCGCGAGCAGTGCTCGAGCGTGTAGACGCTCTTGCTGGTGAGGTCGTCTTTGCTCATGACGGCCAGCTCAAACTCCTCGGTGAGCTTGATGGCCTCCATGGGGCAGGCCTCCTCGCAGCGGCCGCAAAAGATGCAGCGGCCGTAGTCGATCGACCAGGTAATGGTATCGGCCGCAAGGTCGGTGTCCATGCGAATGGCATCGGCCGGACAAGCCACGCCGCAGGCACCGCAGGCGATGCAGAGCTCGGCATTGTGCTCGGGCTTGCCGCGCATGTCCTTGTTGGTGGGAAACGGCGCAAACGGGTACTTGACCGTCGCGTCGCCGGCCTTGGCGTTAACCTTCCAAAGCTTCAGCATATTAGAGCGCCTCCTCATCGAGCGGAGCAGCCATGGTGCCCTCGCCCGCGAGCGGCGACTTGTCGCGCCAGACGTTCTCGAACTGCTCCTTGTCGAGCACGTGGTCGCGCTTGGCGGCGACATCGGTCACCGTCACGCGGTCGGTGCAGGAATAGCACGGGTCGAGCGAGCCGACGATCAGCGCCGCATCGCCCACGGTGTTGCCGCGGAACATGTAGCGCAGGACCGGCCAGTTACTGTACGTGGCGGCCTTGGCGCGCCAGCGGTAGCACTTCTGGTTATTGCCGAGCATGGCCCAGTGCACGTCCTCGCCGCGCGGCGCCTCGGTGGCACCGATGGCGTACTTGTGCGGGGTGTACTCCCAATCCGTGGTGAGGATGGGGCCCGACGGGCAGTTCTCGAGCATGGTCTCGATCATGTCGATCGAATCGTAGACCTCCTGGATGCGGACGGCGGTACGGCCGAAGGCATCGCAGGTGTCGGCCGTGGCAGCATGCATCTTTTGGACGTCCGGATCGGCGTAGCCGTCGAAGGGATGGTCAAAGCGCACGTCGCGGGCATAGCCCGAGCCACGCATGAGCGGGCCGACCGGCGAGAAGTCACGTGCGATCTTGCGGTCCAAGATGCCGATGCCACTCGTACGCTCAATAAAGTTGGGCGTGGAGAGCAAGACGTCGACGAGTTCCTGAACCTCGGAGCGCAGCTGGTGGATGGTCGTGAGCGTGGAAAGCTTCTGCTCGGCCAAAATGTCGCGACGCACGCCGCCGATCACGTTGAGGCCGTAGGTCTTGCGGTGACCGGAGAGCTTCTCGGCCAGGTCCATGGACTTCTCGCGGACGCGGAAGAACTGCTGGAAGCCGGAGTCGAAGCCCGTGTAGTGCGACGCCAGGCCAATGTTGAGCAGATGCGAGTGCAGGCGCTCGACCTCGAGCATGATGGCGCGAATGTACTGGGCGCGCGGCGGGATATGGATGCCCTGGGCGCGCTCGACGGCCTCGGCGTAGGCCACCGAGTGGGCGCAGCCGCAGATGCCGCAGATGCGGTCGGCGAGGAACGTCACGGCGTCATAGTTCAGGCGCGTCTCGGCGACCTTCTCCATGCCGCGGTGCACGTAGAACAGACGGTAGTCGGCATCGACGATCGTCTCGCCCTCAACGAACAGGCGGAAGTGGCCGGGCTCGTCGGAGGTAATGTGCAGCGGGCCCATGGGGACGAGCGTGGTCTCCTTGCCCTTGGTGTCGGCCAAGAACTCGTAGTTTTCCATGTCGCTCGCGGGAGCGGGACGGAAGCGGTAGTCCATGGAGTCCTTGCGCAGCGGGTAAAGGCCGCTGGGCCAATCGTCGGGCAGCACCAGGCGACGACGATCAGGCAGGCCCTCGGGAATCAGACCGAACATGTCGCGCAGCTCGCGCTCGCCCCACACGCAGGCGGGGACGAACGGCGTCACGGACGGGAACGTCATCTTGGCGGGATCGACCTCGGTGCGCACGGTCACCCAGCCGGGGTCCTCCCCCTCCATGGAGATGACGTAATACACGGCGTAGCGGCCGCACAGGCTGCGCTCATCGTTGCCGACAATCACGGGAATCCAGCCGTAGCGCTCGTAATACAGGTAGTGGACGGCCTCGGGCAGCTTGTCCTGCTTGACGGTAATCGTCAGCTGGTCCTCGCACTGCCACTCGACCTTCTCGATAGCGCCCGGCACTGCGGCGCGCAGGGCCTCGACGTGGCTTTCGCAACGACGAGCGTAGTCCTTCTTTTCAGGTTCTGCCATGGTGCTAATTCACCTCGCTTGTCTTGGTCTGGGAACTGAACACCATGCGGTAGAGAGGAGCCTCGTGGAGCTCTTCGACGCTCTGGTTCAAAACGACGGACGTTGCATCCCCGACGCCGCTCGTGATGGCGACCGGGGTGGCGATACCGAACCACATGACCACGATCGCGAGGGCGATCTCGGGGATGATCATGAGGGCGGGCACCTCGTGGCGCTTCATGCCCTCGGGCGCCTTGCCGAAGATGGACTTGAGCGCGATGCCGGTAAGGGCAAAGTACACGCCGGTGAGGCCAATGGCCACGAGCACGACCACCCAGATGGGACCGGACTGGATGCCGGCCACGAAGGTGAGGAACTCGGAGATGAACAGGGCGAACGGCGGGAAGGCGGCGAGCGCGAGCAGGGCGATGATGGTGAGCGCTGCCGTGACGGGAGCGATCTCGACGACGCCCTTGATCTTGTTCAGGTCACGGGTGTGGTAGATGTGCTGGATGTTACCGGCCATGCAGAAGGCGAGCGCCTTCGTGAAACCGTGGAAGATGCAGTGCAGCAGGCAGGCGGCGATACCGAGCGGACCACCGATACCCAGGCACAGCGCGACCACGCCGACGTTGTCGACGGAGGAGTACGCGAAGCGGCGCTTGATATCGTCCTGCTTAAAGATGCACAGGGCGGCCACCAGGATGGACAGCGTGCCCAGGATGAGCAGGAGCGTACGCGGATAGGTGTCGCCCACCGTGATGATGGACAGGGAGTAGAAGCGGATGATCACCAGCATGGCGCACTTGAGCAGCACGCCCGAGAGCAGCGCGGAGACCGGGCTCGGAGCCTGGGAGTGCGCGTCGGGCAGCCAGGTGTGCATGGGGAACAGGCCCGCCTTGGTGCCGAAGCCGATGACGATGAACGCGAACGCGAGGCGCACGAGCATCGGGTCGAACTGGTCGGCGTAGGGCATGATGGAGGTGAGGAAGGCTGCCTCATGCGCGTTGGGCATGATATCGGCGGCATTCGCGTAGATGAGCAGCGTGCCGAACAGGCCGAAGGCCACGCCGGCGGTGCAGACCATCGCGTACTTCCAAGACGCCTCGAGCGCCTGCTTGTTCTTGTAGATGCCCACGAGGAACACGGTCGACAGCGTGGTGGCCTCGACCGCCGCCCAGGTGAGGATGATGTTGTTGGACAGGCAGGCGAGCAGCATCGTGAAGACGAAAAGGCTAAACAGCGCGTAGTACTGCTTGGTGCGCTCGGCCGGCATGGTCTTCTCCTCGATATCGATCTTGATATAGGAGATGGAGTACACGCCGGTGATGAACCCGATGATGCCTACCAGAAGGACGAAGATCGACGAGAGCGAATCGAGATGGAGCCACAGGCCCAAAGCGTCGATATTCTGCCCGCTCGAAAGCATGGTTCCCGCGGTGACGACCGAAAGGACAAGGGTCGCCGCGACGGAGATGGTGTTGAGCCCCGCGAAGACGCTGTAGGACGTCGTCTTGGGGAGCGCAGCCATAATCAGGGAGAACACGAGGGGACAAGCGAGCAGGGCGACCGTCAGCATTGAAACATCCATGGCCTACCCCTTCAATTCGGTCAGGTCGTGGGAGTCGAGCGACTTGGTGTCGTTCCAGATCCTCACGACGACGGCGGACATGATGATGACGGCGAAAATGGCGTCGGTGGCGATGCCGATCTCGATGATCTCGGGGGCCGTGGGCGCGAGCAGGGCGAGCGTCACGTGGCTACCGTTCTCCATAAGGCAGTACCCGAAGATTTGCTTGAGGATGTTGCGCTGGGAGATGATGCACGTGAGGCCGACGAAGAAGTGCGCGAAGCTGATGGCGAGGGCCGGAGTAGCCACCTCAGCGGTGGGCAGGCTCAGGCGCGTGACCACCGCGAAGCAGATGGCCACCTCCAGACCGGTGAGGATGATGGTCCAGGCCGGCTTGATGGAGGAGGTCAGCGTGCTATCGGCAGGCGAACCCATCTTTTTGTAGGCACGGTTGAGAATGAACGGAACGAGGATCACCTTGGTGACGAAGGCCGACGCGGCCCACATGAGAAGCTCGGTGGCACCGGTGGTGAGGCCCAGGGTGAGCAGCACGCCCACCAGGACAACCGACTGGATCGCGTACCACTTAATGGCGGACGGGATGGTCTTCGAGACGACCACCATGGTGGAGGTCACGATCAGAAGACCGCCCAGGATATTGACTAACGAATAACCCATGTCCTACCTCCTAACCCATCCAACTAGAGGACAGAGGACCGGCGACGACGACCATGATCATGAGGACGACGAACACGAACGCCATGGCGCGCGGAAGGGGCTGGCCGGCGGCCACGGTCTCGCTCGGCTCACCGGGCAGGACCTTACCCATCCAACGCAGGAACCATGCGAAGGTGGCGACGGTCTCGACGACCATGACGCACACGAGGACGAAGATGACCGTGTTGGAAGCACCAACCGCGAAGCCACCGGAAATAATCTGGAACTTGGAGAAGAACGTGCTCATGGGGGGCACGCCGGCGATAGCGGTCGCGGCGACCGCGAAGCCCACGCCCGTGACCGGGTACTTCTTCATGAGGCCCTGGATCTTGGGCAACATACGGGTTCCCAGCGTGAAGCTGAGGGAGCCGGCGATGAGGAAGAACAGGGTCTTGGTGAACGCGTGGTTGAAGATGTGCTCGACGGCGCCGTTGAACGCCATCTGGCTTCCGAACACGGAGAGGCCCAGGCCGAAGAACACGTAGGCGAGCTGCGCGATCGTCGAGAAGGCGAGCAGGCGCTTCATATCCTTCTGGGGCAGATACATGAGGAAGCCGAAGAGCATGGTCACGACGGCGTCGATGATGGCGACCCAACCGACGATCTCGGGGATATCGCCGGCGCTCGCAAGAGCGCGGGCGAACACGCACACGCCGACCTTAACCATAGACGCGCCATGGAGGTAGGCGGAAACGGGCGTGGGGGCCTCCATTGCGGAGGGCAGCCACATGTAGAGCGGGAACTGGGCGGACTTGGCCCAAGCGGCGAACAGGATGAGCAGCAGCACGACGGTCTTCATACCGGAATCGAGCTGGGAGATCGCGCTCAGCGCGAACGTGCCGGTTCCGGCGAACAGGAAGGCCGCGCCGATGTAGAGACCCAGAGCGCCGATGTGGGTGATGATGAGCGCCTTCATACCGGCCTTCTTGGCCGTGGGCGTCATGTAGTAGCTGATGAGGCCCCAGGAGCACACGCCGGTGATCTCGAAGAAAACGAGCTGGCCGACGATGGTGGAGCTGTAAGCGAGACCGGCCATGGCGCCGATGAACGTGGAGAAGTACACGTAGAAGCGGCGACGAGGCGCGTCGGGATGCTCCTTGTTCTTATCGCTCATGTACGGGAACGAATAGATGACGACGAGCAGGCCGATAGCGACGAACGCGGGTGCGAGCAGCGTGCTCATCCGGTCGAATATGAAGCCCATGACCAAGGTCTGGCCCATACTCGCCCAGGTTACATCGACCGCGTTCATGCCGTTTCCGGCAAACGTCGCGGCCAAGCCAACGGAAGCGACCGTGGCGATGCCGCCGGCGAAGGCGCAGATCCATTTAGCGTAGGGACGCGGCAGCATGACGATGAGCAGGGAGCCCAGCATGGGGACGGCAATCGCCACCATGGCAAAGAGGGACAAGCTCGATTCGATTGACATAGTTTCTCCCTTCTCCCTACACGCCTACGACGACGAAGACGAACGCGAGGACCGCGATGCCGACAACGGCCCAGGTCTGGTTGCCGAGCACCTTGAAGCGCGAACGGGAAACGGAGTTCTCGAGCACGCCGCAGACAACGAAATCGACCAGGCACTTGACAAGGAAGACGACGGCGCCCACGAGAGCGGTGACGCCGATAGTCGCGGGCTCTCCCCAGGGGATGAAGATGGAGGTGAACCAAGCGACGACCACGACCTGCTTCATGCCCATGGCGAGCTTCATCATGGCCAGGGACGGGCCGGAGAGCTCGGCGAGCGGGCCCTCCTGGAGCTCCTGCTCGGCTTCGGCCTGATCGAATGGAAGCTTGCCGAGCTCCATGTAACAGGCGGCCGCGAAGGCGACGCCGGCGAGGATAACGGCGACGACGCTCGAGACGTTGCCCGTAACGATGTGCTGGCCCATGGTCGCAATGTCCGTGGAGCCGCACACGATGGCGACGGTGAACAGCGCGATGAGCATGGACGGCTCGATGAGCACGCTCATGAGGAGCTCGCGGATACCGCCGAAGCCCGCGTAGGCGTTGGAGGAATCCACGCCGGACAGTGCGAAGAAGAAGCGGGACAGCGCGAGCGCGTACATGATGGTGATGGCGTCACCAAAGACGGGCATGGGGCTCTCGAGCGTGAACATGGGCAGACCCATGGCGAGCATGAACGACACCGCGAGGAACAGCGGCGGCATGATGCGCAGCACGAAGCTCGAGTCGGAACTCACGGACTCGGGACGCGCCATGAGCTTCGCGAGGTCCCGGTAATCCTGAAGGATGGACGGACCGCGGCGATTGTGCATCTTCGCGCGAATCACACGGGCGAGGCCGGAGAAGAAGGGCGCGACCAGCATGACCACGAGGCCCTGCGCTATCGCAAGAACGATGTTCATAATATCCTCTCCCCTCTCTAGACCATGACCACGGCGAGCACGAGGAAGACCACGAGCGCCGCGACGATGTAGCAGATGTATACGGAGTAGTTGCCGCCCTCGATCTTGGAGGCGAGGCCGGCCAGCTTGTCGGCACCCTCGCTCGGTGCATCGACCAGGAAGCGGTCGGGCAGGGGCTCGACGCCCTGAGCGACACCGGTGAGCTTCTGGAACACGTGCGCGATGGACCAGCAGATCTTGGTGCATACCTCGCGCAGGGTGTAGAGCGGGCCCATGAAGAGCTCGACGTCGGACGCGAAGCTCGTGGCGACGACGGGCATGTGCTCGTTGGGCTCGTAGCCGCACGCCCAAGGGTCGGTCTTCTTAGCGGGGACCTTGGTGCCGAGGTAGGACCTCAACGCAAACGCGAGGCCGGTGAGGACCACGAGCGCGATGGCGATCGCGGGGGTGGAGGTGGCGGCACCGGAAATCTCGTTCACCAGAGACACGCCCGAGGTGGCTGTGACGGCGGAACCGGCAAGCACGCTCTGGGCGACGTCGCCCAGAACCGGGGCGATGACGGGAGAGCCGATTCCCAGCACCACGCAGATAGCCGCGAGGAGCATCTGCGAGAACAACATCGGAGCCGGGGACTCCTTGGCGTTCGCGGCCTCCTGGGAACGAGGGCTGCTCGCGAACGAAACGCCGTAGGCCTTCACGAAGCACGTGACTGCCAGGGCACCGGTGATGGCGAGCGCGGCCGCGGAGGCGACGGCGAACACCATGACGACCGGGTCGGAGAGCGTCGAGATGTTGAACAGGGACTGGTAGGTGAACCACTCGGAAACGAAGCCGTTGAGCGGCGGGATGGCCGAGATGGCAAGGGCACCGATGAGGAAGCAGACGGCCGTGACCGGCATGCGACGGAACAGACCGCCCATCTTCTCCATGTTGCGCGTACCCGTGGCATAGAGCAGGGAGCCCGCGCCGAGGAACAGCTCGCCCTTGAACATGGCGTGGTTGAGCGTGTGGTAGAGGGCGGCCATGAGCGCGATCGTCGCGATGACGTCGTTGCCCAGGGCGTGCGCCGTCATGGACGCGCCGACACCGAGCAAGATGATGCCAATGTTCTCGACGGAGTGGTAGGCCAGCAGGCGCTTGATGTCGTGCTCGTGGAGGGCGTAGACGACGCCCAGGACCGACGAGATGGATCCGAAGACCAGGACCATGAGGCCCCACCAGAGCTGGACGCCCGAACCCGCGAGCAGGTCGAGACCAACCTTGAGGATTCCCAGGATGCCGATCTTGATCATGCCGCCGGACATGAGGGCGGACACGTTGGACGGCGCCTCGGGGTGCGCCTGGGGCAGCCAGGAGTGCAGCGGGATGATACCGGCCTTCGCGCCAAATCCGAAGAACGCGAGGACGAAGCACGCGGAGGAGATGGCGGGTCCAAAGTCATGCGTACGGAAATCACTGAAGCTGAAGGAACCGCCCACGCCGTTGGTCATGAGCAGGAAGCTCGCCATGATAAGGACAAAGCCCACGTGCGCGATGACGAAGTAGAGCCAACCGCCCTTGATGGAGTTCTTGTTCTCCTCGATGACGACAAGGAAGTAGCTCGTAAGGGACATGAGCTCGAAGGCGACCAGGAACCAGAACACGTTGTCGGCGGTGATGACGAGCATCATCGAGGCGACGAAGGTGTTCATGAAGAAACCGGCGCGCCCGACCTTGCCCGGGTACTCGTCGAAGTAGGACAGACCGTAGATGAAGCCCGCAAAGGCGAGGATTGAGATGAGGACCACGATCAGGCCCGCAAGGCCGTTGAGCAAGAGCTCGAGACGGGCGAACGGGAAAAAGAAGACCGTGTTGAGGGACGAAACGTCGCCAAGCACGGCCTCGAGGCCCGCGATGAACGACAGCACGGCCGCGACGGCGCCGATAAGGCAGCCGGCGGTCTTGGCGGCGTTATCGGCCTTGATCAGCAGAACCGAGGCGAGCGCACCGATGCACGAGACGGCAAGCGATGCGATAAACAGCGTCATGCTATCCATTGTTTACGCTCCCTTCTGCTTTCTCGGACAGACCCTGGGCCACAGCGGTAACGTCGACAACCGGACCGTTTTCGATCGAGCGCAGGCGCTTGGCCTCGTCGAGCTCGCGATCGGCCGCGCCGCCCATGACGGCCAGTGCCTTGGTGGGGCACGCCGCCACACAATGTGGGCCGTCCGGATCGAAGGCGCACAGGTCGCACTTGACAGCGCAGGTGTACTGGCCGGGAGCCCACGTAAGCAGGCTGCTCAGGGACTTAGGGTACGAAGGCGTCGGGTCGCACATGCCTGCGACACCGGCGATAGACGTGCCATCGGGATGGATGGCTCCGAAGGGGCACGCGATGGCGCACAGCCTGCACCCGATGCACTCCTGCTCCTTGACGTGGATGCGGTCGCCATCGTGCTCGATGGCATTCACCGGGCAAACCTCGGCGCAGGGGGCACCCTCGCAATGGTGGCAGGCAAGGGCGGCCGAAATACCGCCGGTCTTCACGAGCGCCAGGCGCGGCGTATCCTGAAGACCCTGCATCCGGTGGGCGTCGGCACAGGCGGACTGGCATGTTCCGCAGCCGATGCACCTCTCCGGGTTGATGTCGATGAAGCGGTTCATCCCCACTTCCTTTCAAAATAACGGGCCGGGCTCCCGAACGTACGGGACGCCCGGCCCAAAAAGCCAACGAGAACGGGACTACACGATTTGATTCACGTGCGTCTCGTCGTCGAACTTGGCGGCGCCGGGCTCAACGTCCTGAGGAGCGGCGGCGTCCACCAGAGCCTGCTTGAGCTCGGTGTACTGACGCTCTACCTCGCCCTCGGCCCAAACCTGGTCGGCAATGGCGTCGACCTGGCAGGCGGAGAACTTGTCCTCGGGCGTGTGCGAGACCGGGTCGACCTTGTGAATGGTCAGCTCGTTGCACTTGCCGATCCACCACTGGTAGGTCATATAGACCGTGCCCTTGTTGATGCGGTCGCTCACGTCGGCGCGGCTGAATACCTGGCCGCGGCGGCTGTGGATCGAGACGATGTCGCCGTTCTTGATACCGCGCGCCTGGGCGTCCGCGGGATTCATGCGGACAAAACCGGGCTCGTCGGCGAGCAGCGCCAGCGTCTTGCAGTTGCCGGTCATCGAACGGCAGCTGTAGTGGCCGACCTCGCGGACGGTGCACAGGATGAGCGGGTACTCATCGTCGGGAAGCTCGGAGGGCGCCTCCCAGTCGTGCGCCATCAGGTTGGCGCGGCCGTCCTTGGTGGTGAACTTGCCACCAGCGAACATGTCGGGCGTACCGTGGTCGTTCACATCGGTGCTCTTGACGGGCCACTGGGCGTAGCCGCCCTCGGGAGCCATCTTCTCGTAGGTCGCGCCCACAAAGTTGGGGCACAGGCTAATGCACTCGTTCCAGATCTGCTCGGTGTTGTCGTAGTGCATGGGATAGCCCATACGCGTGGACAGGTCCGCGAAGATCTCCCAGTCGTGACGGCACTCGCCCTTGGGCGGAACGGCCGCGTCAAAGTGCTGGAAGCTACGGTCGGATGCGGTAAAGACACCCTCGTGCTCGCCCCAAGAGGTGGCAGGCAGGATGACGTCGGCGAGCATGGTCGTCTGCGTCATAAAGATGTCCTGACAAATGAACAGATCCAGCTCGGAGAGCGTCTTGCGCATACCGGCCGAATCGGGCTCGGTCTGCACCGGGTCCTCGCCGTAGTTGTAGAAGCAGTGCACCTTGCCCTCGTCGACCAGGTGGCCCAGGTCGGTGAGCTTGTAGCCCTCCTCGAGCGGGAGCTTTTCCTCGGGCACGCCCCAAGCCTTTGCAAACTTGGCACGCACGGCGGGGTCGGTGACTTTCTGGTAGCCAGGGTACAGGTTGGGCAGCATGCCCATATCGCAGGAGCCCTGGACGTTATTCTGACCGCGCACGGGCGCGAGGCCGGAATTGGGTTTGCCGATCTGGCCGGCAACGCAGGCGATGGAGGCGATGGTGTGCACCGTCTTCAGGTTCTGCTTCTGCTGGCATACGCCCATGCCCCAGCCAATGATGGCAGAGGGCTTCGCCGTGGCGTACATCTCGGCAGCTTGGTGGATCAACGCGGGCTCGACACCCGTGATGTCCTGTACGGATTCGGGAGTGTAGTTCTTGATGGTCTCCCACCACTCGTCAAAGCCGTTCGTGTGCTCGGCGACGAATTCCTTGTCGTAGAGGCCATCGTTGACCAAGCAGTTGGCAAAGGCGTTGAGGAACGCAACGTTGCAACCGTTCTTGATCGGAAGGTAGAGATCGGCGATACGCGCGGTTTCGATATGGCGCGGGTCGGCGACGATGATCTTGCAACCCTTTTCTTTGGCTCGCACGATACGCCTTGCGACGATGGGGTGCGAATCGGCAGGGTTATAGCCGAAGAGGAAAATGCAGCCCGCATCCTCCATACCGGGGATGGAGCATGACATGCAACCTGAACCAACCGTGTCCATCAGACCGAGGACAGTAGGGCCGTGTCAAGTACGGGCGCAGTTGTCCACGCTGTGGGTGCCGATGCACGCACGCGTAAACTTCTGCATGACGTAGTTCGCCTCATTGCCGCCGCCTCGCGAAGAGCCAGTGGTCATGACAGCGTTAGGACCATATTCGTCAATTATGGCCTGCATCTTAGATGCGGTGAAATCCAGTGCCTCGTCCCAGCTTACGCGCTCAAGATCCGCGCCCTTGGTGCGACGGATCATCGGGTGCAGTACGCGAGGAGTCAAGATCTTGGTGTCGTTGATGAAGTCGTAGCCGCTCATGCCCTTAAGGCACAGCTCGCTCTGGTTGGTGATGCCGTTGAGCGGTTCGGTACCCACAACCTGGCCGTTTTGGACCAAGAGGTTAAACTGGCAACCGGCGCCGCAGTACGGGCAGATCACTTTATGCTTCTCCATGACACCCTCCTTCCTTTCTCTGCTACCGAATACTCGGTACTTATTTGACAATCATTGGGCCTGTCGCCCGACGCTTACGCCTCGTTTTCGATGGTGGCGCGGGCACGCTCGGCAGTCAGTTCTGCCAGACGCTCATCGTCTACCAGGGTGAGGCCCTTGGTCGGACACGCCTCGGCACACGCCGGACCGCCGGGACGGTCCACGCACAGGTCGCACTTGAGCACGAAGCTCTTAGTCTGCGAACCCACGCGCACGTCGCCCATCAAGACGGGGACCTGCGTGGTCGCTACGCTCACGGCGCCAAAGGGGCAGGCCATGACGCAGCTCTTGCAGCCGATGCAGTTGTCCTCGTTGACGCCGATACGATGGTTCTTTGGATCAAAGAACAAGGCGCCCGTGGGGCAGGCCTTGGCGCACGGGGCATCCTCGCAGTGGTGACATGCCACCGGCGCGGAAATCTCGTAGGTGCGCGTTACGCGCAAGCGAGGTGCGGCGATGTTGCCGGGAATATCGTGTGCCTCAATGCACGCCGCCATACAGGTTTGGCATCCAATGCAGCGTGAAGAATCAGCCACGACTCGTTTATTGCCCATGTTGTTCACTCCCTCCTGAATCCCATGCCGGAGAGACCCTGTCGACGTTGTCCCAAGCCGCCCGTGGCCTGGCATCGACGTATCGAGCGCATGCGGCGAAACAGGCACTTCGATAGAGTTCCTCCAACGATATACAGGCTAAATATACGCAGTTGCAGCTGGCAAACTTGAGCATAGGCCCTGCATTACGGGTGTATTGCAGGGGTTTTGGCAGGTTGGAATTATTCTCTAGAAGCTATAAAGGTGAGTGTATTACATGCGTACATCCACGAAAGATTTCACGCTCGCTTCTGAAGGATGTAGTACGTTTGTATTATTGTTCAGACTCAATTACTCTAGTGCAATAAAGTAGTTGTTATAAAATTGGCTATTATTAGCCGATGCTGTATTTGACTATTCATATTGCACGCTCATTAAGGGAGGCCAGTGATGACATCGACTCAAAAACGAGCCATCCTGCAGGTGCGCATTCGCGAGGAAGACAAGCAGCATGCCGAGCGCCTCTACGACGCCATGGGCACATCGCTTGCCGAGGCCGTTCGTCTTTTTGTCGCGCAGAGCATTTTGATGCGCAAGCTCCCCTTTCAGCCGGTCGCCGTGCGCTCAAAGGACGGCACCGCCGCCTATGGATCGCTCAAAGCATACGGTGACCCCAATCGCCGCTCCGAGGAGCGCAATGCCTGGATTGAATACCTTGCCACAGAAAGCGACGATTCGATTTTGGGTCCCGAGGAAGTAGATATCCATGAGTAGCACCATCATCGACGAGACCGTCATCCTACGCTACCTGCTTGACGACGACGAAGTCCTGTCACCGCGCGCCGCCAAGGTCATCGCCACGCGCACCGCTCGTGTCTATCCCGAAATCATCACGCGCGTCGTGGTCACGCTGCGCGACGTCTATAAGGTTCCCCGCGTTGAGATTGCTGCGGCCATGAAAAGGCTGCTCGATGACGTCATGGTCGACGAGCCCACCGTTGTCGCCCTTGCCGTCAAACTTTTTGGCAAGACCCATATGGACTTTACCGACTGCCTCCTCGCAGCCCGAACCGCCATCTACAACGATGATGTCGTGAGCTTTGGTAAGCCCATCATCCAAGGCATGATCGATTACCGCCGAAAGCGCCAAACCGTAGCCGACGCTCGCGACCGCGCCGCCGAAGCCCACAGCCGAAGCACTGACTCCACCATCGACAAACTCCGCCACCAACCCCGCAGCTAACCCCATCCCCTCCTAAGTTGCGGTGAAATACGGACTGTTTTATGCCTTTAAAGGCCTCAACAGTCCGTATTTCACCGCAACATATTGAAGGTTGGCTGCGAACGATTTCGCTATCGGGAGTCGGCGTAGGGTTTTGTTGTCGGAATGCCATAACCGCGCATCATGGCACCGAACGATTCTACGTCGTAGGTGTCCGATAGCTTGAAATGAATGACGTTATGACCCATGGCACGCAAGTTCGCATCGCGCAATAAGGCGGCTCGATAGGTTTTTGCCGCAGCATGTTCCGAATCTTTTTGAGTTTCATCCTCAAACTTACCCAAACCATGAAGCTCTGCCAACATCCATGACCCATCTGGCATCTGCCAACCATAATCTGCCAGATAATAGCAGGCGTTTCCTGGCCGATCAATCTCAACCTGAAGCTCGGGCGCAACGACGCCTGCAAGGATCATTGCCGCTCGCGCCTCGGACTCTCCCCCGTTATCCGACCTTCCGTCCATATATTCGAACACGCCAAACGCACGGGAGATGCCATGCAAACCGCGACAATTGGCCTGTGCATACGCACGCAGCTCCTCGCGGTCAACATCGTACTCACGAGCCAATCCATCGACGTAGCCAAGCGCATACCGAAATGCACTCGTGCGGGCAATATCGACCACCGTCCGATAGGGGTCTGTAAGCGTAAACGGGCCGAGACGCCATACCTCGCCCGGGCGCCATCGACGATACTCAACGAACTCATATGTATCGCGCCTTGTAGACCGTGCAGCAGCACTTGCACTTTATCCAGAAGCGTATACGCCGAGCCGATGCCGTAGAGCAGCGCTGCCGTCGATCCGCAAAACACAGCATCCGGTTCAACGACCGCAATAGCGGATGCCAACTGAAAGATGCGATCTTCAACCCCAAGATTATTCCAATAGACCGGATCCGCATACACATGGTTGTAAAGACGAAGCATGAGCTCTTCCTGCATAAGCTCGCGAGCACGGCGTTCATCCCAAGGATCAATTGTTATAAGCAGCTGTCCATCTTGATGAATTCCAAGGACCGAGAATAGCATCCTTGCATATGACTGAGGAAAATGTTTGCCTTTATCGAGCATGGCCAACCCCATAACCATCACGGCGGAGAGAATACCATTACGCTATCGTATGCTTCCGTCCGCAGGCCTTGCCAAAAGTTGACCAAAAACTTGACGTCGCAGGTCAGAGCTTCAGAAAATATTTCCACTCTCGGTAGACGGTCACTACGACCCTCCCAACGGCATCAAAATCCAACCTTACAAATAGTTGCGGTGAAATACGGACTACATGGGCCATAAAAGCCAAAAAACAGTCCGTATTTCACCGCAACTCAAGAGGGGATGTGGGGTCCCGACATGTATATGAAAATGACTCTGGTCCCAAAAGGAATCAGAGCCATTCATCTATCCTATGGAGCGGGCGACGGGAATCGAACCCGCGTCATCAGCTTGGAAGGCTGGGGTTCTACCATTGAACTACGCCCGCAAGA
>JAXJMO010000036.1:0-26266 GCA_036313175.1 Collinsella sp.
GGCACCCGATCTTGGGGCTCAAGTGGTCGGGCGTGACCCATTAGGTCAACGGGTCACGCCCGACCACTTGAGCCCCAAGATCGGGTGCCTGGGAAAGCTTTAAAGGAGACCGTTGTCCTGGAGGACCTTCTTAATCGCCTCGACGTTCTCGCCGGTCATGGCCTTCACCGGGCGCGGCATGGTCGGGCTGTCGAAGATGCCCATGAGGTTCATAGCGGTCTTGAAGGCGCCAACACCACCGGCATAGCCCTGGACGCCCGAGGTGACATCCCAGATGTGCGAAATCTCATTGAGGCGATCCTGCTCGGCCTTGACGGTAGCCCAGTCACCAGCCTGAGCGGCCTTCCACTGACGCACGTAGCCCTCGGGCTCAACGTTGGCGAGACCCGGGACGGAACCGTCGGCGCCACCGAGGTAGGCGCCGTCGACAACAACCTCGTGGCCGGTGAGAATGCTCATCGGATGGCCGTTCTTCTCGTTCTCCTGAACGAGGTAGCGGAACGAGATGTCATCACCCGAGGAATCCTTGACGCCGGCCAGAACGCCCTCGGCGCCGAGCTTGGCAAGGAGCTTCCAGGGGAGCTTGGTGTGAACGCAGACGGGAATGTCATAGGCAAAGATGGGCAGGTCGAGCTCCTCGTGCAGGATGCGGAAGTGCTCCTCGACCTCGGTCATGCCCTGCAGGGCATAGAACGGGCAGGTGGCGACGAGAGCATCGGCGCCCAGCTCCTGGGCGACCTTGCCGTGCTCGATCATGCGCTCGGTCTCGGTATCGATGATGCCGACCAGAACAGGCACACGGTGGTCGACGATGCGAACGGCCTCGGCGATAATCTGGCGACGGCGCTCGTCGGTGGAGAAGACGACCTCGCCCGAGGATCCCAAGAAGAACAGGCCATCGACGCCGGCATCGATCATGCGGTTGATGCTGCGCTCAAAGGAGGCAACGTCGAGCTGGTGATCTTCGGTATCGGGAACAACGACGGGAGGGATAACGCCGGTGAATTTCTGAGTTGCCACAAGAATCTCCTTAGTTGTCTGGCGGGCGGCCCTATGCCACCCACTCTTGTTGGCAGTGTCCAGGCCGTCTAGGCCAAAGAACACGGGTAGAACGTTTGGTTAAAAAAGTCGACGACTTCGTTTTCGAACGCATTGATGCGCTCGTGAGCGTATTTTGCATAGATGATATGCCTCCGGTCACACTCAAGACCGTTGAATACGGCAAACTGATCCTTGGGATCGCTCACGGTATCCATAAGCGATGTGCCCATGAGCACCGATCCGCGCACCCGAGACGACAGCGCCTCGAGGCCACCAGGAAGCGGATTGGCAACCGCCGTGCAGGCGAGGCCCCGCTCGTCCAGAGCAGAAACCGCCAGCGCGACTCCGCCGCCAAGGCCCTCGCCCCATGCAAAGATGCGGTCGGGGTCCATGCCATCAAGATTGCGCGCCACCTTCGCCAGCGCGCAACCCCAACGGACGCGCTCGACAAAAGCGGGCGAAGCAATCCCCCGCCGCAGGTCGTCCGCACCAGCAACATCGTCATCCAGCGCGAGAACGGCATACCCCATGGCGGCAAATCTCGTCATGTGATGCCAGCCGCGCACAGGCCGATCGATGTCGTGGAACATCAGGCACAACGGCACGCGCTCAGATACTCGGGCACGACCGACAGGCTCGATCAAACGAGCGTGAATCGCATCGTCACCGAGCTCAAAGGAGACCTCCGAGTAACGGGCGCAGGGGTTAACAAAGTCAATCGCCGTTATGGCCAGGCCTTGAATCTCAAGATTCGAAGCGCATGTCTCTAAATCAGAAACATCTGCTTGGACATCACCGCGCCAGTCCCGATATTCTGCGAGCCTTGACGAAACCGTTCCAGGAATTCCCACGAGTCCGGGGACAATCAGCTCGTCAACATTGCTCTCGCACTTAGACATGAACCTCCCCTCCCTTGCAGAAAAACGGAATGATCAGATCGTCAAAATCCTGAATCTCCTCGTGGCCAAAGCCTTCAAAGAACTCATGACGCTTTTCGCAGGTCAGGTTGTTATAGACCGCAAACTGCGTCGCTGGCGGACAGACGATATCGGCTGTGCCAGTGCCAAACAGCACGGGGCATTCGACCATAGGGGCAAAGTTCTTGGAATCGAAGTACGCCAGCTTGGCATAGGCTTCGTCAATACGAGTCGAGTCCTCGTCAAACCAGCGAGACCAATAGCGCAGGCCCTCGTAGGCAATGTCGTCGGCATCCAAATCCCAGACCAGGCGGAAATCTGACAGGAAGGGATAGAGGATGGCGGCACGATTGATAAGCTCGCTGTTAAGCGCACAGGTCGCAATGCCCAAACCGCCGCCCTGCGACGCACCGTTCACAAACACACGCGCAAGATCGATGCCCTCGAGCTTGCGAACGATGCGGCACAGGATGCGAATATCTTGGTGCAAGCGGACATAGTAGAGGTTGACCGGGTCGCCGTCGATACCGGCGACGATATGACCGGCAACCGTTGTGCCCTCAAATCCACCAATGTCCTCGGAGGGACCTCCTTGACCGGGGCAGTCGAGGGCGATGAGTGCCATGCCCATGCCCGCAAACGACGCCTGCTCAAACCAGCTGCGGCTTGCACCCGGATACCCATGGAACTGAAGTACCAATGGCACGGGCTCGTCCGAGACGGGTTTAAGGTACTTGGCATGCAGGCGCGCGCCACACATGCCGGTATACCAGAGGTCGAAAAGCTGGCAGGTCGCGGCATCGGCGACCGATGCCGTCTCGATCGCATAGTCAAGCCCGACGGCGTCGGCCTCGGCCATGCGATCCTTCCAAAAGAGATCGAAATCTGATGGACGGGGCATGGCGCCTCGGTATTCACCAAATTGATGTTGTAGCTCCTGAGCACTTGGCATGGCTCGTGAACCCAACCTTTCGATATCGCAACGGAGGTGCGCCCGGCAAGGGAACCGGGCGCACGGGAGGGAAAGCGAGGCTACTCGCCGAGCTTGGGATGCAGCAGCGACGGCGCAGCGCCGAGCAGCATCTTGGTGTAGGGGTCCTGGGGGTGCTGGAAGATCTGCTTGGCCTCGCCCTGCTCGACGATCCTGCCGCCATTCATAACGATGATGTCGTCAGAGATATAGCGGACCGTCTGGATGTCATGGCTGATGAACACCATGGCCAGGCCGAGCTCCTTCTTAAGGTCGGTCAACAGGTTCAGAATCTGTGCGCGGACCGAAACGTCCAGAGCCGAGGTGGGCTCGTCGGCGATGATGGCATCGGGGTTCAGCGACAGGGCACGGGCAATTGCGACGCGCTGACGCTGGCCGCCCGAAAGCTGACCGGGAAGAACCTCGGCGGCGGAGCTGGGCAGACCGGTGAGCTCCAGGAGCTCCTTGACGCGCTTCTCCTGCTCGGCCTCGGTACCCAGGTTGTGGACGCGCATGGGGTCGAGCAGCTGCTCGCGAACGACCATGCGGGGATTGAGCGCCGTGGCCGGGTTCTGGAACACGACCGAGATGACGCGACCCATGTGGCGACGGTCCTCGGCGGTACGTTTGGTAACGTCCTTGCCCTTAAAGTAGACCTTGCCGCTCGTGGGGGCCTGCAGGCCGCACATGACGTTGGCGGTGGTGGACTTACCGCAACCGGACTCGCCGACGATGCCGATCGTCTGACCGGGCATGAGCTTAATCGTTACACCCTGGACGGCGTGAACCAGGTTGGGGTGCAGAATCGAGCCGGTACGGGTCCTAAAGGTGACGTGGACGTCATCAAGGAAGATGATCGGCTCGACGCCGTTGACTGCGGTCTCGCTCATCTACATCACCTCCGCGTGAGGGGTCAAACCATTTGCCTTGAGCACCTCGTCGGGGAGCTCGGAATAGAAGTGCTCGGTGCCGGGCACGCGCTTGAAGACCGGACGGGTGTCCAGGCCAATACGCGGATGGCTCGAGCGGGGCGCGAAGCGATCGCCCTTGGGGAAATCGCGCGGGCTCGGAACGGCGCCGGGCACCTGGTGCAGGCGACCCGAACCGCTCTCGATGGACAGAACGGAACCCAGAAGACCGCGGGTGTACTCGTGGATCGGGTTGGTGAGCAGCTCCTTGGTGGGTGCCTGCTCGATAACCTGGCCAGCGTACATAACCGTGATGTTATGGGCAACCTCGGCGACCAGAGCCAGGTCATGCGAAACAAAGATCATGGCAAAGCCGAGCTTGGCCTGAAGATCGTTGAGCAGCTTGATGACCTGCTTCTGGACGGTAACGTCCAGAGCGGTCGTGGGCTCGTCGCAGATGACCAGCTTGGGGTCGCGGGTAAGGGCCATAGCGATCAGGACACGCTGACGCTGGCCGCCGGAAAGCTCGTGCGGATAGCTCTCGAGCGTGCGCTTGGGATCGAGGCCGACGAGCTCCAGGAGCTCCTCGGCGCTGCGGGTTCCGCCGCGCTTGGTGAGCTGCTTCATCTGGGCAGAGATGAGCATGGAGGGATTAAGCGAGGACAGGGCGTCCTGATAGACCATAGCGATATCGGTACCGCGCAGGCCGAACCACTCCTTCTTGCTCATCTTGAGCAGGTCGCGACCCTCCCAGAGAACCTCGCCGGAAAGATGCTCGTCATCGTCGGTCAGGCCCATGATGGCCAGCGTGGTGATGGACTTACCGCAACCGGACTCGCCCACCAGGCCCATGGTCTGACCAGGACGAACGTCAAAGTTGACATGGTCGACGACGTTGATATCACCGTGATGCTCAAACTGGATGCAGAAGTCACGGACCGAGAGAATCGGCTCAACGGACTCGTCGGGCACGTGGCGATCGTCACGCTTGAGCTCGACATCGCGCAGGGCGCCAAGGCGAGCGGAGAGGGACTGGGCCTGCTCCTTGTAGGCGCGAACGGGGTCGGAGACCAGCAGGTCGGCCTCGCGACGCTTGGAGGAATCGGTAGGATCCAGGGCAGCGGAGGGAGCAGCGGCCATGGCATCGGTAATGCCCTCGGAGAGGATGTTGAGCGCCAGGCAGGTGATCATGATGGCTAGGCCCGGGAACAGCGCCTGCCACCAACGACCGGCGAGCACGCCGCCGCGGGCGTCGGCGAGGATGTTGCCCCAGGTAGCGGTGGGCTCCTGGATACCAGCGCCGATGAAGGTCAGCGAGGCCTCGAAGATGATGGCGTCGGCGACCAGGGTAACGGTGAAGACCATGATCGGGGCGATGCAGTTACGCAGAACATGCTTAATCAAAATCCACGGAGCCTTGGCGCCGGAAACGATGACCGCGCGGACATAGTCCTCGCCGTACTCGGACACGATATTGGCGCGTACGATACGGGCAATCTGCGGAGTGTACATAAAGCCGATGGCGAAGATGATCGACGGCACGGAGTTGCCCAGGATGGAGACGAAGACGGCCGCGAGGGCGATGCCCGGGATGGACATGATGATGTCCAAGATACGCATGATCGTCTCGGAGACGGCCTTGCGCGAAACCGCTGCAAGGGCGCCCACGACCGAGCCGCAGACCAGAGCCATGGCGGTGGCGCCAAAGCCGATAATCAGCGAGTAACGACCACCGTAGAGCATACGCGACAGAATGTCGCGACCCTTATCGTCGGTACCGAAGATAAATCCGTTGCCGGGAGCCTGGCGAGCCGTAAAGATCTCGACCGGGCTATAGGGGGCAAGAAGGGGCGCCAGAATCGCAGTCAGGGCGACCAGCACCAGCACGACGGCGGCAATCTTAGAAGACAGCGTCATCTTCTTCCAGCCACCGAGCTTGAGCCCCTTGGAGGCAGCCTTCTCGAGCTGCTCGGTTTGCTTCTCTCGAATCTTTACCATAATCTACACCGTCCTGATGCGCGGGTTGATGAGCAGGTAGAGCATGTCAACCACGATGTTGATGATGATGAAGGCAAGAGCAACGACGATGACGACGCCCTGAACCAGGTTCGCCTCGTTGCCCTGAACGCCCTGCAGAATCGCGGTGCCCATGCCGGGGAGGTTGAAGATAACCTCGATGACGACGGCGCCGCCCATGAGGTAACCGATCTTAAGACCGAGGGTGGTGACCGGGGTGATCAGCGCATTGCGAAGAACGTTGATGCCGACGACGACCTTCTCGGGAACGCCGGCGCCGCGAGCCATACGGACATAATCCTTGTCGAGCTCCTCGACCATGGCGGTACGCACGATACGAGTCATCTGGCCCGTCAGCGGAAATGCCAAGGCGATAGCGGGCATGATCATACGCCCCAGATAGCCAACCGGATTCGTGGTGAAGTGAGGCAGAGCGCCCGATGCCGGGAGCACCTTAAGGTAGGAAGAGAACAGCAAGATCAACAGAACGGCAAGCCAGAACGACGGGGTTGCCAAGCCGGCGATGGAAAAGACACGGATTACTTGGTCCGGCCATTTGTCGCGATACAGTGCCGCGATGACGCCGAGCAAAAACGAAACGACCGCACCGATGGCAAGACCGATGAAGGTCAGCTGCATCGTGACGGGCAGGGCCGTGGAGATGCGCTTGGCAACGGAGTTGCGGGCAGCACCATAGGTGCCCATGTCGCCATGGATCAAATCGCCCATATAGCGCACGTAGCGCACGGGCCAGGGGTCGTCCAGACCATACTTCTCATGGTACTCGGCAACCGCCTCGGGCGAGGCACCGTCACCCAACGCCGTGTAGGCGGGGTCGGTCTTGGAGAACGACATAAGGAAGAACACCAGGACGGTGACGCCCAATGCCATGATCGGCAGCGCCACAAGACGCCTTCCAATCAAACGTAGCAAGTTGTTCACGTTCTCTCCCCTTTCTTTTGTCGGTAGGACCAACTGGTATATGAGTACGGATACTCATTACAAGACCCGAGCGACATCGTTGCCGCCCGGGTCTTTGTTTCAACTATGAGGATACGGTCCCAACGACCGACATCCTGCATATAGACTCAAGCGAGTCTTACGCCTTGACGGTCGCAACGCCCCTGAAGGACATGCTCGTCGTGCCGATGCCCTTGAAACCATCGAGGGCCTCGCCATTGGGCGCAGTGGACGGATCGTCCCAAGAAGCGGAGACGGTCTTGACGTGGACAACGGGGTACAGAACGGCGTTGTCGGCAATGATGTCGAAACACTCGTTCCACTTCTTCTGCTGCTCGTCGCCCTCGGCGGCAAGAGCCTCGTCCATGAGACCGTGGAGCTTCTGCCACTCAGCGGACTCCTTCCACGGGCAACGGGTCTGCATCCAGACGTTGTCGCCGTACCACCAGTTGAGCAGCAGGTCGGGGTCGGCGCCGAAGCAGGAAGGATCGCCAGGGGCAAGGAGGATATCGTAGGCCTCGCCGCCGTCGATGGCGGCGTAGGTGGCCGGCGAGGTATCGGTCTGGATGGTCACATCGAAGCCGAGAGCGTCGAGGTCGTTCTTGACCTGGGCGGCCATGCCCTTAATCTGCTCGTTGTCGGTGGTGCGCAGGGTGATGGCACCCGGGGTGATGCCAGACTCCTCGATGAGCTTCTTAGCCTTCTTGGTGTCGGTCTTGTACACCGTGGAAGCCTCATGATAGTTGGTGAAGCTCTTGGGCAGGTAGCAGCTGGCAGCGGTGGCAAGGCCGGCGAAGGTGTTGCTGACCATCTTCTCGGTGTCGAGCGCATACATGACAGCCTGACGGACCTTGACGTTGTTCCAAGGCTCCTTGGCGACGTTGAACATGATGAAGCGGGTGCCGAAACCCTGAACGTTGTCAATCTTGCAGCCGGCGCTCTCGAGCTGGTCGACGGCGTCAGCGGTAACGAGCTCCATAACGAGCGTGGAGCCCTCCTGCTGAGCGGTAACGCGAGCAGTGGGGTCGGTCAGGATGCTGTACTGGATCTTCTTATCCTCGGCAGCATACTCACCGTTGTACTCGGGGTTGGGAACCAGGGTGATCTCGGTATCGGAGATAGAGTCGTACATCCAGGGGCCGGAGCCGATCGGCTGCTTGGCGCGATCCTCCTCGGTCTGGGTGGCCGGGGTAACGCGGACGATGGCCAGACGATCCTTGAGCAGGGAGAAGTTGGGGACCTTGGTCTTGACCGTCACGGTGCTGGCGTCCTTGGCCTCGATGGACTCGAAGGGCTGGAAGAACGGAGCATAGGTAGCGGAAGCGGCGCAAGCGGTGTAGGAGGCAACGACATCGTCAGCGGTGACCTCGGTGCCATCGGAGAACTTGGCGCCCTTGCGGATGGTGACCTCGAAAGTGGTGTCGTCCACAGACTTGGGATCGTCGGTGGCGAGCTCGTTGAAGGTGCTGTAGTCGTGGTAATCGATGCCGTAGAGGCCCTCGACGACGTGCCAGTTAGCACCCAGGCCCACAGCGGAGCCGGTGCTGGCGGGATCGAAGCTGGACGGAGCGTAAGCGGAACCAGCGGTGATCACGCCGCCGCCACGGTTGGCGGAATCGGTGGAGCCGGAAGCGGAACCCTCGTCGCTAGAGCTGCCACCGCAGCCAGTGAGACCAAGGCCGGCGACAGCAGCGACGCTGCCGGTGAGGCCGAGGAACGAACGCCTGGACATACCCTTGTTGATGATGGCCATGTCTTCTCCTATCAATAGAGAATCTTACTCGGGAGCACCTAGACTTGCCCCCGCGCAACTTGCGGACGATATATACCTTACCTACCGACGAACCCAACTGAGGTGCCGCGCTCGGCGACCGATACATACATACGCTTGAACGGTATTTACTACCGTTCACCGAATTCATTGACAAATGATTCGCCAGACAGTATGTATCGACGAGGTGAGATATCAGTCTTCGTCAACCCGCAGGATAGCAGGGTTGTTCACCATGACTAGTCAAACGTTTTAGCGTTAATAAAACCCGAAACCAGCATGCAATCATGGCGAAATAAATGGTTGAAAATCACGCAATCATGTATATCAGTAGTTTAGGCTCGTGTTTAGCTATCGGAATGGCCAGCCGCCGCCTCGGCGCGCTCGGCATTCCACGCAACGAGCGCCTCGTGGACCGCCTTGGCAACATCGGCAGGTATGCCGCGAACTTCCGCGATCTCTTGCTCGCTCGCCGCGCGCAAACGCTTCATCGAACCAAAATGGCGCATAAGGGCACGTTTTCTGGTGGGTCCCACGCCTGGAACGTCATCGAGTACCGAAACTGTCATGGCTTTATCGCGCAACTCACGATGGAATGTGATTGCAAAACGGTGCGATTCATCGCGCACCTGTTTAATTAGATAGAGCGAAGCAGACCCGGTCGGCAGCACGACGGGAGTCTCGTCCCAAGGCACAAAAACTTCCTCATCGGCCTTTGCCAAGCCACAAACTGGTATATCGAGCCCAAGAGCCTCAAGTTGCTTGATCGCAGCGGTCAATTGCGGCTTACCGCCATCGACAACGAGCAAATCGGGGCGCGAGCCAAAACGCTCGTCGGCCATGCGCTCGGGAGCATAGCGTCGTCCCAAAACCTCGGACATCGACACGAAGTCGTTTGCCTCGTCCAATTCGGCCTGAATTTTAAAACGACGGTACTGGCTCTTGTCGGCGCGTCCGTTGGTAAACACCACCATCGAGGCGACGGTAAAGGTTCCATGCAGCGTCGAGATATCGAAGCACTCGATACGCATCGGCGGCGCCGGCAGCGCCAGCGCGCTTTCGAGCTCCAGGAGCGCTTGATTGGTACGGTCGTCAGCGTACCCCGTTCGCATCATGTAGCGCATGAGGGCATGGCGCGCATTTTTGGATGCCATATCGAGCAAACGGTGCTTTTCGCCACGCTGCGGCCTATGGAGATGGCAGGAACGCTCGCGCTTGCCTGCAAGCCACTCCCCCAGCGCCTCCGCATCCTCAAGCTCGACAGAGAGGTTTATCTCAGCTGGAATATCAGCCGTCTCGTCGTAATAGCGCTTAAGAAAGCCCGATTGAAGCTCCTCTTCGTCGACATCCAAACCCTTATCGAGAATAAACTCGCAGGTTCGAACCGTTCGACCCTCACGCACGACAAAGACGCAAGCGGCGGAGATGGTCTCCTCGCGATAGAAACCGATGACATCGATATCGACACTGGAGGGAAAAACGACTTGCTGACGGTCGTCCAGACCCCTGATGACCTCCAAACGACGTTTGACGCGTGCCGCGCGCTCAAAGTCGAGCGCCTCGGCGGCATCCGTCATCTCGGAGGTCAGCTCATCGACGACATCCTTGCGATGGCCCGACAAAAAACGTTCGACACGTTTGACGTTCTTGGCATAGTCCGTAGGAGAAATCGCGCCGACACACGCACCCGGGCCGCGCCCGACATGGTAGTCAAAGCAGGGACGCCCGTTTTGCGCGCAAATCATATTGACGATGTCTTCCTCGCCCCTGTGGGACTCGACGATACGACGACAACGACGCCACTCCGCACAGGATGCGGAGCAGATGGGGATAACCTTGCGCAGCGTATCTATCGTCTCACGTGCCGCACGGCTATCGGTATAGGGACCAAAATAACGCGTTCCCGGCTTATGACGCTCGCGCGTATATTTGATAGCGGGATACAGGTCGCCCTTTGTAATGGCGATAAAGGGGTAGCTCTTGTCATCCTTGAGGTCGACGTTAAAGTACGGATGGTACTGACCAATCAAATTGCGCTCGAGCACCAACGCCTCGTGCTCGGTCTCCACCACGATATAGTCAAAGCTCGCCACCAGCTGCATCATCAGCGGGATCTTTTGACGCTCATCCTGCAGTGTCACGTACTGGCGCATACGGGAACGCAAGTTTTTTGCCTTGCCCACGTAGATGACATCGCCCTTGGCATCCTTCCAAAGGTAGCATCCGGGCTGTGTGGGAACGCGCGAAACCTGCTCGGCAAGCGTTGGAATGTTGTCGTGACCGGCCACACGCACCTACTTGCGACGAAGCAGCGCCGAGACCTCAGGCATCTTAAGGACGACGGCAAGGCCAAAGGTAACAGCAAGCGAGACGACACCCGCAACGCAAACGTAGCCAAGAGTAATCAGAATCGAGCCGCCAAGTGCCCCGACAAAGTGTTCAAGCACCCACATGACGCCGGCGCCTGCGGCAGCACCTAGGCCACCGAGCAAAAGGCCAAAGAAACCGCCATGCAGGATAGATTTGACCTGAAGGCCACGCAGGCGACGACGCAGCCACCACAGCGAACAGCCGACCAAGATCACGTAGTCGACAACATACGAAAGCGCGATTGCCGGCATACCGAAGCCCAGCACAACGCCAAACAGCAGAACCGAGCCGGCCTGGCCGATGGCAGAATACAGGCAATAGCGGCTATAGGGCTTCATGTCGAGCAAGGCAGAGAAGCTCTTCTGCATCAACACGACCACGCCGTAGAGCGGCAGCGAGAGCGCCAGGTAGACAAGGTACTCGGACACCAGCGCCACTCCGGATTCATCGAACTTGCCAGCACAGTAGATCATGTTGAGCGGACGTGCGAAGACAATCAGGTACAGTGCGAACGGAATCAGGAAGAACAGCATCTGGGCGACGCCACGCGAAATGCCCGTGCGTACGCTGTCGTAATCCTTCTCCTGTGCGTCGTGAGAGAGCTCGGTATAGAGCGCCGTCGAAAGCGAGGCGGCAATCAGCGCGTAGGGCAGCGTGTACCACAGGCGCGCATAGGCGATGACGGAAGGACCAGTCTCGGGCTGGACCACCAGCGCGGCAGCGTTGGTGATAGAAGTCGAGACAAACATGCACACCGTGGCGAGCAGCGTCGGGATACCGAGCGCAATCGTCTGGCGCAGCGCGGGGTCCTTAAAGTCGATATGGATATGGGGATGCACGCCGTGCTTGCTAAGCGCGGGAATCTGACATGCCATCTGAACAAAGACACCGAGGGTCGTACCGGCCGCAATCAAGATGATGCCGGCACGTTCGCCAAACTGTGCGGACACGGGCGCAAAACCCATAAAGCTCGCAATGACGATCACATTGTTGAGGACCGGGGCAAACGTCGACCAGAAGTAGTCGCGGTGTGCGTTGAGAACGCCCGAGAACACCGAGCCCAAACCATAAAACAGAATCTGGATGGCAAAGAAACGGAACATGAACGCAGCGGTATCCATGCTGCCGCCGTCACCCGAAAGGAACGATTGCGTCCAGATAAAGCCCGGGGCGAACACGGTCCCCAGCAACGAAATGCCACCCAGCACCAAAAGCAGAATGCCGAGCAGGTTGCCCACGTACTCGTTCGAGGCCTCGCGACCCTGCTCACGCCTCACGCCCATGTACACGGGCAAAAACGCCGTCACGAGCATGCCGCCCATCACGAGTTCGTAGAGCATATTGGGCAGGTTGTTGGCGACCTGATAGGAGGACGAAAGTAGCGACATGCCGATAGCGGCCGCCATTGCCCACGTGCGGATAAAACCGGTGACGCGAGACACAATGGTCAGGATGGTCATAAGCCCGGCGGAACGACCAACCGTGGAGTAGTCCGACGAGCCCATGTCGTCAGTGTCATCTCGCGACGAAGAAGCTTCGGATGAGGGTGTCTGAGGCGCAGATTCTTTTGCAAAATGAGCTCCGCGCTTCAATTCTTCCTGCGGCATCGCTCAGTCCTCTCTCGTAATCGCGGCAACCGTCGCCCCGCAAAATGCAATTAAATCATCGGGTGCAAGCTCGAGCTGATAACCACGCTTGCCTCCCGAAATAAAAATGGTATCCCAAAGGACACATGTCTCATCAATGAGCGTCCGGTAGCGTTTTTTCATACCGACCGGGCTGCAGCCGCCGCGAACGTAGCCAGTCGCCGCAAGCAAATCCTTCACATGCATCATGGCCAAGGACTTCTCCCCCGCGGCACGCGCGGCGGACTTTAGATCGAGCTCGTCGGCAACAGGGATACAGCACACGACATAGTCGTTGGACGGTGTCACGCAGACCAAAGTCTTAAATCCTTGACCGGGCTCCTCGCCAAGCTGCTCCGAAATCGCGACACCCAGGCCCACCGACTCATCACCATCGTCTTCGTACGTATGTAGAACATAGGAAATGCCGGCGCTTTCCAGCTCGCGCATCGCATTGGTTTTTGGCGTCTTTACAGCCTTTGCCATGACATATCCTTTCCCTCGCATTCGGACGCAAGGATTAAGTATATGTCCAATTCGGCTGCATACGTCACTTCGGCACAGCAAGCGCCATCGAATCACAAGGAGTCGATGGCGCCCATAAACTGAATCGCCTATTTATTGAGCATCAAGTTGAGCCTGACGCTCCCGGTCACGCCTGAGCAACGGCGCCAAAAACTTGCCCGTATAACTCTGCGGACAGTCCGCAACCTGCTCCGGTGTGCCCGAAACCACGACGGTTCCGCCGCCGTTACCGCCCTCGGGACCCATATCGATCAGGCGGTCGGCAACCTTGATGACATCAAGGTTGTGTTCAATCACCAGCACCGTGTTGCCCGCATCGACCAAGCGCTGCAGCACATCGAGCAGCTGGCGGACGTCCTCAAAATGAAGGCCGGTCGTCGGCTCGTCCAAAATATAGAACGTCTTGCCCGTCTGGCGTCGATGAAGCTCCTTGGCGAGTTTCACACGCTGCGCCTCGCCGCCCGAAAGCGTCGTGGCGGGCTGGCCCAGGCTCACGTAGCCCAAGCCTACATCGTACAGCGTCTGGAGCTTGCGCTTAATCTGCGGGATATTCCCAAAGAAGGCCAGCGCCTCGGTGACGCTCATGTCGAGCACGTCCGAGATGGTCTTGCCACGGTAGGTGACCTCGAGTGTCTCGCGGTTGTAGCGTTTACCGCCGCAAACTTCGCAGGGAACGTAGATATCAGGAAGGAAGTGCATCTCGATCTTGATCTGCCCGTCGCCCTTGCACGCCTCACAGCGCCCGCCACTCACATTAAAGGAGAAACGACCCGGCGAGTAGCCGCGCGCCTTCGACTCCGGCGTACTCGCAAACAGCGCGCGAAGATCATCCCACAGGCCGATATAGGTAGCAGGGTTGGAACGCGGCGTGCGGCCAATCGGCGACTGGTCGATATCGATAACCTTATCGATACACTCGATGCCCTCGATTTTCTTATATGGACCCACAGGGCGCGTCGAACGGTGAATGGCATTCGTAAGGGCAGGCGCAATGGTATCGGTAACCAGGGAGCTCTTGCCCGATCCCGACACGCCGGTAACAACCGTAAGCGTACCAAACTCGATTTTGGCAGTAACGTTTTTGAGGTTGTTGGCTCGAGCGCCCGTAATTTTAAGGCAGCCGCGACCGGGCTTGCGCCGTTCATCAGGCACCCGGATCATTCGTTTGCCGGTCAGATAAGCGCCCGTCATCGACTCAGGACACGCCATGATATCGGCAGGCGTTCCCGCCGCGACTACGTGTCCGCCGTTGACGCCGGCGCCGGGCCCCATGTCGATCACGTAATCGGCGGCACGGATTGTATCCTCGTCGTGTTCGACGACGATAACGGTATTGCCGATATCGCGCAGGCGCTCGAGCGTCTTGATCAAGCGCTCGTTGTCACGCTGATGAAGACCGATCGAGGGCTCGTCCAGAATATAGAGAACGCCCATGAGACCCGCGCCGATCTGCGTTGCCAGGCGAATACGCTGCGCCTCGCCACCGGAAAGCGTCGCCGAGGCACGATCGAGCGTCAGATAGTCGAGTCCAACATCGACCAGAAAACGCAAGCGCTCCAGGATTTCCTTGACGATACGGCCGCCGATAAACTGTTGGCGCTCGGTGAGTTCCAGGCCCTCAAAAAACTCGAGCGATTCACGGCACGACAGGCAACAAACCTCGTAAATGGACTTGCCGCCCACGGTGACGGCGAGCATCTCAGGGCGCAAACGAGCGCCGTGGCAGCTCGAGCACGGCTCCTCGCGAATGTACTTCTCCAGGCGCGCCTTGGTGTTCTCGTTCGTCGTCTCGGTATAGCGTTCGTACAGGATGTTGCGAACGCCCGAAAACTTGGTATCCCACTGGCTGCGACGTCCGTCGAGCTTTTGGTAGTCGACCGAGATCTTCGTATCGCCCAGGCCATCCAAGAATGCACGACGCACGCGAGGAGGCAAGTCCTCCCACGGCGTATCGGCGCTCACCTTAAAGTGTTTGCAGACCGCAGCAAAAATCTGCGGATAGTAGTTCGAATTGCCGAACAGACTACCAAAGACTCCGTCGGCAATGGACTTCGAGGGGTCCTCGATCAGCGCCTCGGCATCAACGGTTTTCTTAAAGCCCAGGCCGTCGCACTCAGGACATGCGCCATAGGGAGCGTTGAACGAAAAATCACGCGGTTGAAGATCGTCAATGGAGTGACCATGCTCCGGGCACGCCAAGGCTAACGAATACTCCAGCAGCTCGCCCTCGGTCCCCTCGGGAGCATCACGATCGGGCAGCATGTACACGTTTACATTGCCGTGAGCCAGCGCGGTCGCCTGCTCAACAGACTCGGCTATACGGCCCAGAGAGTTCTCACGGATCACGATGCGATCGACCACGACCTCGATATCGTGCTTGAACTTCTTGTCCAGATCGATCGGATCGTCGAGCGAGCGCACTTCACCGTCGACACGCACGCGGCTAAAGCCCTCGGCGCGAAGGTCCTCAAACAGTTTGGAGTACTCGCCTTTTCGCCCGCGCACCACCGGTGCCAGCACAAACGCGCGGCGGCCCTCCCCCGCCGCCAAGACCTTGTCGGCAACCTGGTCGGTCGTCTGGCGCTCAATGACGCGGCCGCATTCGGGACAGTGCGGGGTGCCCACACGGGCGAACAGCAGGCGCAGATAGTCATAAATCTCGGTTACGGTGCCAACCGTCGAGCGAGGGTTTTTAGACGTCGTCTTTTGGTCGATCGACACCGCCGGCGAAAGGCCGTCGATTGAATCCAAGTCGGGTTTGTCCATCTGGCCCAAGAACTGGCGCGCATAGCTCGAAAGGCTCTCGACGTATCGACGCTGGCCCTCGGCATAGATAGTGTCAAATGCCAGCGAGCTCTTGCCCGAGCCAGAAAGACCGGTAATGACCACGAGTTGGTCACGCGGAATGGAAACATCGATATCGCGGAGGTTGTGCTCACGAGCGCCGCGAATAACGATAGAAGAATCAGACATGGAAGCTCCTTGCCTCCTATTGCATCGAATCATACTGCCGATGAGTTTAGCGCACTCGACGCGCACAGATGTTCGTAATACAAGATTCGCAGACCTTTAGCTTTGCGTATCGGGTGCTTTGTTTCTCGAAATACCGTGGAGAGGTTACAGTAATCTAATACTGAACTTAGTTTGCTGTAACAGAGGAACGTCCATGACCGAAGATATCCCCCTTGAAATCACTTCGAGCGACATGGCCAATCTGCCCATATTCATCGCCGTCCTTATCGTGGCCACCGTCGTCGTGCGCGTGTATTTTTCAATCAAACACAATGAAAAGCCGCCCATTGCCCGCGTCTTTTGGTGCGCGACGCTCCTCATCCCGCTCGGCGTGGTAGCTGCATGGATTACGAATCAATTGCTCGTAAATGAGGACAGTTCCCTATGGGTCCTTTCTTATTCGGCGCTCGGTGCTGCCGCCGTCATACTTCTTGTCGAACCCTTGGTTTCGGGACTTATCGACCAAACCGATCTTGCGACGGGAACGGTTGCCTGTATTTGCCGTGACATCCTTGTCATCGCCGCTGTTTCAGCGCTCTCGTTCGTTTCACTCGAAATTGCCTGTAACGAAACGTTCTATCGCATTCCCGCCAACTCATTCGGGTTTTCCGTCGGGCTGCTCGCGACGGTTCTGCTCTCCCTTTATTTGCTGGGACAGCGTCATGGAGGCGTCATGGCCCTCGTGCCCGTCGCCTGTTGCATCCTTGGCATTGCCGAGCACTTCGTCATAACGTTTAAAGGCGAAGCCATCCTGCCAAGCGATATCTTGGCCCTTGGCACCGCAATGGAAGTGAGCGAGGGATACGAGTTTACCTTTACCGCCGGAATCGTAACCTCTCTCGCCCTGCTGGAGATTTCCCTGGGGCTTCTTTCGCTTATCCGACCGCGAAAGCTCCGTACGCCCACCCATGTCTTCCCTGCAATCGCCGCTAACCTCTGCGCTTTTCTGCTAGTGACCGTTGTGGGGCTCTCAGGCTTTTCCAGCATCGACTTGGAGCAGGCGCTGGATTTTGGATTTGACCGTTGGCAGCCCATCACCACATATACGTCTCAGGGTTTTATCACTTCGTTCACCGAAATGGTCAACGAGTTGCCCATTGAGAAGCCCGAAGGCTATACGCCCGATGAGGCGCAGAGCATCGAGCAGGAGCTCGCCGCCGCCTACGACAGCACGTATGGCTCGAGCGAGCAGCGCGCGGCTGCCGTTGCCCAGTTCAATGAAATCAAGCCGACGATTGTTGCCGTCATGAACGAGAGTTTTAGCGACCTTTCGTGCTTTGAGCAGCTCCAGGCGGCCGGGTACACCGGCCCCGCATTCTACAACTCGCTTCCCGACACACTTGTTCGCGGCACCATGCTCGCTTCGGTCACCGGTGGCGGAACGGCAAACTCCGAATTCGAATTTTTGACCGGAGCGACAACGGCCTTTGTCGGATTAGGCAAGATCCCCTATCAGCTGTATCAGATGAATGGCGTCAACAGCCTGGCAAAGGACCTTAAAGAGCTTGGGTATACCGCTACCGCTATGCACCCGCAAAACCCCGTCAACTACCATCGAGATAAGATCTATCAGCAGCTGGGCTTTGGAGACTTTCTTTCAATCGGCGATTTCGAAGGTGCGCCCTGTTACCATGCCGGCGTATGCGACTACGCCACCTACGACAAGATACTCGACCTGCTTAGAACCGACGAAGCGCCGCAGTTCATCTTTGACGTCACGATGCAAAATCACGGCGGCTACGACTATGGCACCGTTCCCGCCGAAGAGCTGACAAACTATTGGGTCGAGGGAGCCAGCGAGGGCGCCAATAGCGCGCTCAACACCTATCTTACCTGCATCAACGCGTCCGACCGGGACCTCGAGTATTTTATCAACGAGCTCCGCAATATCAGCAGACCGGTTGTCCTTGTCTTTTTTGGCGACCATCAGCCGAGCGCCGCAACGACTCTCAACGATGAGCTGTACCCTCAGGAAGATACGGCAAGCCACGCTTTCCGTATCTATCAGTCGACCTATTTCGTCTGGGCTAACTATGAAATCGCCGGCAATACCGAGCTCAACGTCTACGACACCGTCGGGGCAAACGAGATTGCAGCCATTACCCTTAATAAGATCGGCGCCCCGCTCACCGACTATCAAAAGGCCCTGCTTGCAACAAGGTCAGATGTGCCCACCATCAATGTCGCCGGCTACCTTGGTGCCGACGGGCTGCGCTACGACTTGGAATCTGAAGGCAGCCCATACGCCTCGACGATCGACAAGCTGCAGCGCATGCAATACCTCGAGTTTGCCAGCAAAGTTCAGTAAGCCCGCCCATTCGCTTGGACCCATCGTATTGCAAGCACGCTCGGCCCAAATGCATCGCAAATGACTCCCGCTCGCAAACGAGGGTACAATGACGCTCGTGTCACATCACGGGGCCCCGGCCCCAACATATACAAAGGAGTCATACATGGGTTGCGAGCACGCACAGGCCGCCGGCGGACAAACGTCGCCGTCGCAATTTGAGGAGAACACGCTGTCCGAGGTCAAACGCGTCATCGCCGTGCTTTCCGGCAAGGGCGGTGTCGGCAAGTCGTTTGTCACCGGTGCCATCGCCACCGAGCTTGCCCGTCACGGCCACAAGGTCGGCGTCCTCGATGCCGACATCACCGGTCCCTCCATCCCCAAGATGTTCGGTATGAGCGGACGCCACGTCCATGCCCTTGGCAACCTTATGCTGCCCGAAATCTCCGAGCACGGCGTCAAGGTCATGAGCTCCAACCTGCTGCTCCAAAACGAGACCGACCCCGTCCTTTGGCGCGGTCCGGTCATCGCAGGCGCCATTAGGCAGTTCTGGAGCGAGACCTCGTGGGGCCCCATCGACTACCTGCTGGTCGACATGCCTCCGGGAACAGGCGACGTCGCGCTCACCGTCTTCCAGTCGCTGCCCGTCGACGGCATCGTCATCGTCACGAGCCCGCAGGATCTGGTCTCGATGATCGTCGCCAAGGCGGTCAACATGGCCGAGAAGATGAACGTCCCCATTCTGGGCATTGTCGAGAACATGAGCTATATTGAGTGCCCCGACTGCGGCAAGAAGATTGAGGTCTTTGGCAAGAGCAAGCTCCCCGAGGTCGCAGATCGCTATAACCTCGACATCTTGGGCCA
Source organism: Collinsella sp. (assembly GCA_036313175.1). Taxonomy (GTDB): domain Bacteria; phylum Actinomycetota; class Coriobacteriia; order Coriobacteriales; family Coriobacteriaceae; genus Collinsella. Next base: position 19,267 of record JAXJMO010000036.1, read on the forward strand.
GCTTCCCATTAATCCGGCACTCGCCGAGGCCTGCGATAAGGGCGAGGTCGAGACCGCGCTGCCCGATGACATGTTGCCCAAGGCAGTCTCTGCCGTCGAGGCCATTACCCCGCACGAGACCGACGAGGCCTAAGTGAACGCGAGCGCCTTCTATGACGTCCTGGTAATCGGCGGCGGGGCTTCAGGCCTCGCCGCTGCCATTACGGCCGCACGCGCTGGCAAAAGCGTCTGCATCGTTGAGCGCGATGTCGCCTGTGGCCTTAAGCTCCTTGCGACCGGTAACGGCCGCTGCAACCTCTCCAACGAATCGATTGATCCTCAGCGGTATAACCACCCCGCATTCGTCGAATCCGTCATGGGCCCCCAGCCCGAACAAGAGCTTATGGGTTTCTTCTCCTCGCTGGGTATCATGACAACCTCCGAGGAAGGCCGGCTGTACCCGCGCTCCCTTCGCGCTGAATCGGTGCGCGACGCGCTTCTCAACGTTTGCGACCGCCTAGGTATCACCTTAATCTGCGGAGCCAACGTTGCCTCGGCGCACAAAGCTTCCGAAGGCTGGACACTCCAAATAGACCGTCCAGCGCGGGCGCTCAAGGCAAAAAAGCACGACGACCGAAAAACGGAGCTCCGCTCGCTTCGGAAAGCGCTCGCCGATGTCCCTCGCAAGAACGAGGCCCTGGAGGCACATGCCGTAATTATCGCCACGGGTGGCAACCCCACCGGTATCGCCGATACGTTTAGCCTCCCCCTCACTTCGCTGCGCCCCATCCTCTGCCCCGTATCGGCAACGGTCGTCGGCGATCGGGCGGCACTCAAGACGTTGGACGGCCTGCGCGTCCGCGCCCGCTTGACGCTCGCCCGCAATCATAATGAGCTCTGGCACGAAGACGGTGAAGTCCTGTTTCGAGCCTTCGGCATCTCGGGCGTCGCTGTCTTCAACCTCTCCCGTCGTATCCAGCGCGGTGATACGATCCTGCTCGACGTTTTCCCCGACCTCTCCAAAGACGAGCTGCTCGATATGCTCAACCGGCGCGTTGAGCTGCTCGGCGGCTTTTCGCCCCGCGATCCCCGTTGGCTCGACGGCATGCTCGCCCCGCAACTCTCCCGCGTCGTCTGCACGGCGTTCGAGCAGTGCCATCCAGGCTCCAACGATGTCATCCACCTGGTCTCGATCCTCAAGCACTTTAAGTTGCTCGTTGAGGGAACAGCCGAGGAGCGCTCGGCACAGGTCACGCGTGGTGGCGTATCTGTCGAGAGTATCTCAACACCCAGTCTACGCGCGCGCAGCGTTGTCGACGCCCCGCTTTACGTCTGCGGCGAAGCGCTCGACATCGACGCCGATTGCGGAGGCTTTAACCTTGCGTGGGCATGGCTCTCGGGCATTCGCGCTGCAAGCAGCCTGTAGCCGCGCAGTCTATAATCAAAAACGCATTCGGGCCGTCTGGGATACCGGACGGCCTCTTTCTTGCCTCTAAGGAGACCTCGATGATCGAAATCACCCAAGTCAACGCTTCGCTCGATGAAGCCGGCGATGAAAATGCCTGCCTCATTGTTGGCAAGCGAGTCGCCAAGCGCGTCCTACGTTGCAAAGACTCCGAGATCAAGTCCATCGAGCTCCACCGCAAGTCAATCGACGCTCGCAAAAAACGAGACGTCCATTTTATCCTGAGCTTTCGTGTTGAGCTGACCAGTCCCCACCTCGAGCGAGAAGCGGTCGACAGCGTTTCCGAACGTGACCGCTCGCTCGTACGCGCGATAGAAGACGATGAGCCTTCATTCCCCTCCCCCATTTCCGACGCATCCAAAGAGCGCCCCGTCGTTGTCGGCGCCGGATGCGCCGGCCTTTTCGCTGCGCTCACGCTCGCCGAAGCAGGTCTTAAGCCCTTGCTTATCGAGCGCGGCGACCCGGCATTTCGCCGCTCGCAGGCGATCGACCTCTTTCTAAAGGAGCGCATCCTCGACCCCGAGAGCAATATTCAGTTTGGTCTGGGCGGCGCGGGGACCTTCTCGGACGGCAAGCTCAATACGGGAACAAAAAATCCCGCCCATCGCCTTATCCTCGAAACCTTCGTCGAGGCGGGTGCGCCCCGCGATATTCTGTGGGATGCCAAGCCGCACATTGGCTCCGACATCCTTCCCAAGGTTGTCACCGCTATATCCCAGCGCACCGAGCAGCTCGGAGGTGTCGTCCGTTATCGAACGAAGCTCGTCGACATTCGCACCGACGCGTCTGGCGCCATCACCGGTATCGATGTCCAATCGTCCCAAGACGCCGCTTACGAGCCAATCGAAACAAAGCACCTCATCCTCGCCTGTGGGCATTCTGCTCGCGATATTTTTGAGCTCCTTAAGGACCACAACGTGGCCCTCGCACAAAAGACCTTTGCCATGGGCGTTCGCATCGAGCATCCGCAGCGCGACATCGACCGAGCCCAATATGGAGCCTTGGCGGGACATCCTGCCCTCGGAGCAGCCCCCTACAAGCTCGTCGCCCATCTTCCCAACGGCCGCAGCGTGTTCTCGTTTTGCATGTGCCCCGGCGGGCAGGTTGTCGCCGCCTCTTCCGAGCAGGGCCACCTGTGCGTCAACGGCGCCAGCCTCAATGCCCGCGACGGACGCAACGCAAACGCCGCCCTGCTCGTTAACGTCACGCCTGAGGACCTTCCCAACGATGACCCGCTCGCCGGCATCGAGCTCCAGCGCGCCTGCGAGGCGGCCGCCTATCGCCTGGGCGGTTCCAACTGGAACGCACCGGCACAACTCGTCGGAGATTTCCTCGCAGGACGCGCCAGCAAGGCGCCCGGAAAGGTAAAGCCCACCTATCCGCTCGGTGTGACCTGGACGACAATTGACGAAGCCCTGCCGCAGCATATCGTCGAGTCGCTCCGCCTGGGACTTCCCCTACTCGGAAAAAAGCTACGAGGCTACGACCGTCCCGATGCCGTTCTTACCGGCGTGGAGACTCGTTCGAGCTCACCGGTCACTGTCACCCGAGACCGAACGTGCCATGCCGTGTCGACCCCGGGCCTCTACCCTTGTGGTGAGGGAGCTGGATATGCCGGCGGCATCATGAGCGCGGCCACCGACGGCATCCGTTGTGCCGAAGCCCTGATCGCGGACCTCTAACGCACGAATTCCAGCGCGCAAAAGACACAGGCCCCGAGCTCCACAGGGAACTCGGGGCCTGTTCGCTATTTCTTAAACCGTGCACCCTGGCGTTTTCTGCCCGATGCGAACGTGGAACCCTTGCGGGCCTGCAAGCGTAAGCGCTCGATCGTCTCGTCCTCAGACGCACCCTCGAGCATCGCCCGAATCTGAACGACGGCATCGCGCAGGCGCGCCGCCTCCTCAAAGTCCATAGCGGCAGAAGCGTTACGCATATCCTCTTCCATGGTTTCGACGATCCGCACAAGCTCGTCATGCGGCAGTTCTTCCAACTGCTCCGCAAGTGTCTGCTCGGGCGCCACCGTTTCCGGCACACCGCCCTCGCCCGACTCATCGGGCGTATAGAATGCGCCATGGCCAAGAGAGTCGCCCTTCGAGCGTCCCTTGGAGCCCACAGTTTTTTCGGCCTCGGCAATAAAACTTGAGATGTCGTTGATGGCCTTGCGCACTGTCTTGGGCACAATGCCATGCTCTTCGTTATATGCCATCTGAATCTCGCGACGGCGCTGCGTCTCCTCGATGGCCTCTTTCATCGAATCGGTCACAACGTCTGCATACATGATGACTTCACCATCGGCGTTACGGGCCGCACGGCCAATCGTCTGAATCAGCGAACGGCGGTTGCGCAAGAAGCCTTCCTTATCGGCATCGAGAATTGCCACCAGTGAGACCTCGGGGAGATCCAAGCCCTCGCGAAGCAGGTTGATGCCAACGAGAACATCGATCTTGCCCTCGCGCAGCGTTCGCAGGATCTCGACACGGTCCATTGTCGCCGTATCAGAGTGCATGTAATTGACCTTAATGCCTGCGTCGAGCAGATGGTCGGTCAGGTCCTCGGCCATGCGCTTGGTCAACGTGGTCACCAGCACGCGCTCCTTGCGGGCAACGCGCTCGCGAATCTCGTCCTCAAGATCGTCAATCTGGCCGCGAACTGGACGCACATCAATCTTGGGGTCGAGCAGGCCAGTCGGACGAATAATCTGCTCCACATCGTTTTGGCTCACCCGCAGCTCGTAGTCGCCCGGCGTGGCCGAAACATAGATAAACTGGGGTATCCTTGCCTCAAACTCATCGAAACGAAGCGGGCGGTTATCGAGCGCCGAGGGCAGGCGAAAACCGTGTTCCACCAGCGTCACCTTACGCGAGCGGTCACCTTCGTGCATGCCGCGAATCTGCGGCACCGTCACATGGCTCTCATCGATGATGCAGAGCATATCCTTGGGAAAGTAATCGATTAGGGTAAACGGCGGCTCACCCGGCTTGCGACCGTCCAGATGACGCGAGTAGTTCTCGATGCCGTTGCAAAAGCCCATCGTCTCGAGCATCTCAAGATCATAATCGGTACGCTGCTGCAGACGCTGCGCCTCGAGCAACTTGTCGGTCGCCTTGAGCTCCGCCACGCGCTTCTCGCATTCTTCGCTGATCGATTTCAGAGCCGCCTTGACCTTCGGCTTCTCGGTCACGTAGTGCGATGCCGGCCATACGGGAATGGCCTCGTACTCACGAAGCATCTCACCGGTGACCTCATCGATCTCGGCAATCAGCTCGACCTCGTCGCCAAAGAACTCAAACCGCAACGGATGCTCGGCATAAGGCGGATACACGTCAACAACATCGCCGCGCACGCGGAACGTGCCACGTGCCAGGTCATAGTCATTGCGATCATATTGAATGTCGATAAGTGCATGGATAAAGTCATCGCGCTCGAGCGGCACCTTCTTGTCGACGTTTGGAGCCAGACCCGCATAGTCCTCAGGAGAGCCAATGCCATAGATACACGAGACCGATGCGACAACGATCACATCACGTCGAGAGAGCAGTGACGCGGTCGCCTGATGGCGCAGCATCTCGACCTCTTCGTTAATCGAGGAGTCTTTCTCGATATATGTATCGCTTTGCGGCACATACGCCTCGGGCTGATAGTAGTCGTAGTACGAGACGAAGTAGACCACAGCGTTGTTGGGAAAGAACTCTTTGAGCTCGCTCGCAAGCTGAGCAGCGAGCGTTTTATTGGGGGCCATGACCAGCGTCGGCTTTCCCAGGGCCTCAATAGTCTTTGCCATCGTGAAGGTCTTGCCCGAACCAGTCACGCCCAGCAAAACCTGATAGCGGTCTCCGTCCCTCACGCCCCGCACAAGTGACTCAATGGCCTTAGGCTGGGAACCAGCGGGCTCGTATGGAGACACGACCTTAAACGGCACATCAGCGCCCTCAACGCCAAAGCGCTTAAGTTCACCACCAACGCGTTCTACTTCAAATTCCGCCATGGATACTCCTAACTCGTACATCTGCAGTATACGCAGGCGGTGGGCTTAGTCCTATACGAACCGATCGGGATAGAGAGTCTTATATCGAACCCAGGCATTATTGACGCGAATCAGATAAGCCTGAGTTTCAGGGAAGGTAATCGCATTATGGAGTGACGTGTTCTGCTGCGCCCATCCGTCGACATTGCCCATACCGGCGTTATAGGCGGCGATGGCACTATCCGTCGACCCGTTGAAATAGGCGAGAAGATACGAGAGGTATGCGCAGCCAAACTCGATATTCGTAGCCGGATCGTTAAGATTGTCGACCGAATACTCCCCTCCGTCGACAAGGCCCTTGGCGATCATGTCCTGGGCAGTCTCGGGCATCAGCTGCATCAATCCCTGAGCACCCTGATTCGACTCGGCCTCGGGATCCCAATTCGATTCCGACTTAATGACAGCGCACACCAGATACGGATCCAGATTATGCGAAATACTGGATTGCTTTACATACGCCTCGTAGTCAATCGGATACAGCGGCTTAAAGAAAGCGGCAGGAGCACACGAGTAGACGAGCGAAATAAGGCCGAAGACGAACACAACGGCAAGTGGCGCCACGCGATACCACGTAAAGAAACGTGCCTTAGGCATCGGCCTCCTCCTTATCCGGAGTATCTATAAACCCGTGGCATGCAAGCCATGAGTCAAGCTGCTCAAAGAGCGAATTATCGGCTGCCGAATTATCAATCACCGTTGTAGCGAGATTGCACAGCGCAGACTCATCGGGCTGGCAAGCAGAACGGGCATCGAAATCAGATGGCTCCATGCCACGTTGAATAGCGCGCTCGCGACGAACTGACAAAGGGGCGCTAATGACCAGAATTTCATCAGCCAAGCCAAATGCATCCTCAAAACCAGTCGGAGCTGAAACCTCGACCACCGCAAAGGGATAACGGGGAGATGAAACCGTACAACAAACCGGATCGAGAATCCTAAGCGAAAGCTGTTCAATCAGAACGGGATGCACGATGCCATTGAGCCGTGCGACCGAATCAGGAGAAGCGAAAGCTCGAGAAGCGAGGATACTGCGGCGAATGCCGCCTTCCTCATCCAAAATGTCCCAACCGAATTCATCCGCGAGAGCATTGACGATATCAGAGCCCGGCACATACAGCGATTTTGCAAGCTCATCCAGATCGATAAGCATAGCGCCACGAGATTCGAAATAGCGGCAGGCAGTCGACTTACCCGAAGCAATATTGCCCAAGACAAATACGGTAAACATCAAGCCCTCCCTAACGCCAATGCGAGTAATTATCGCTCAAATAAACTAGATGGACTCAAAAAACAGCCAAACAGTAAGAGCGCATACGGGGAAGCTAGGTCCCAAAGCACAACATGTATATAACGCAAAAAGGGGGGGGCCGCGAGGCCTCCCCCTTCTCAGTTCAAGCGTACGGCTCGGTGCCGTCCACCGGTCAGCGGCGCCCTGGCCTCCCACGGGCTGACCCCGCAGTACTCTCGGCGCGATGGGGCTTAGCTTCCGGGTTCGGAACGGGACCGGGCGTGCCCCCCATGCTCTGGCC
>JAXJMO010000037.1:0-10389 GCA_036313175.1 Collinsella sp.
GAACGGCGGCGTGGCCCTGTGGGATGTGGTCGAGAGCTGCGACATTAAGGGCTCGAGCGACGCGAGCATCCGCAACGTTGTGCCGGCACATATCGAGCGCATTACCGATGCCGCGCCGATTGAGGTCGTTGCCTGTAACGGCGGCACGGCAGGGCGACTCTACAAACGCTACTTGCAAGATCGGACGGGGCTGCCTGCCATCGTCCTGCCCTCGACAAGTCCCGCCAATGCCGCCTGGCGCCTGGAGCGTCTTGTCGAGCGTTGGCACGAAGCCGTTGACTGGGCTGTTATTTAATTTAGATTTTTGTTTGAGCGTGGGCGCCCAGACGTTTCAGAACGCCTCGCCAGATCGGCGCGGGCACGGCTGGCTCGGCGCAAACCATGCCGTCGGCGTCGACGTTGGCGGCATTGCCGCCGCCAAGTCGCTGTGCATGCTTGACGGAGCAGCCCATGCGCACAGCGCCCACGAGCTTGTCCATCGCTTCCGAAAACGGTCGGCGCAAGAGGCCCATGCGCGGGGAGCGACGAAGCGCTGCGATGCCGCTGCCGGCGCAGATGGCAACGCCGCCACACCACAATTGGTCATGGCGCTCACATGCCTTGTGCAGGCGAACGGCGGTCCCACGCGCCTGCTCAGTGCTCTCTTGTGCGGCTCGAATCGCGGCATAGACGCGCGTTCCCGTACCGCCAAAGCGCTCAAGCGCCTGCTCGATGGCTGTCAACGTCTCATCGTCAGCCACATCTTCAATGGCCAGCACGATGCCATCGGCAACGCTGCCGGCGTCATTTGCCTTCAAGTCGACCGGGCGGGGGAGTGCGGTGCCGGAAAGCTGTGCATAGGCGGCGATGGCATCCTGCAGGTCCCAGAGCAAAAACTCAAGATCGGCACTATTGGGAATGCTGATATACGCAATGGTTTGCAGCGTTTTTGGTACATCGCTGCGCGCGGTCGGCTCCATGCTGCCTCCTTTCCGGTTGGTTTCCGTTTAGGTTACACCGTCCGGCGGCGCCCCGCCGCGCTATCCTAGTGCAACCCTTACGAAAGGAACGCCATGCGACTGCCCATGAATACCTCGCTTGCCACGCTCAAGCCCTCCGGTATCCGCCGAATCAACGCGCTCGCCGCCCAGCACCCGGGGTGCATCGCGCTTGCGCTTGGCGAGCCCGATTTTCCCACGCCCGATGTGATTAGCGCCGAGGTGACCGCCGCACTGGACCGCGGTGACACGCACTATCCGCCCAACAACGGGCGCCCCGCCCTGCGTGAGGCGTTATCTGCCTACATGGGGGACGCGGGCCTTACGTTTTCCGCCGATGAGGTCATCCTGACCGACGGTGCGACCGAGGCACTGTCGGCAACATTCATGGCTATGCTCAACCCCGGCGACGAGGTCATCATCCCCACGCCTGCCTTTGGCCTGTACGAGAGCATCGTCGTGGCCAACCACGCCAAGGCGGTCTTTTTGGATACGGAGCCTGCGCAATTCCAGATTGACGAGGACGCACTTCGTGCTTGCGTGACGCCGGCGACCAAGGCCATCGTCATCTGCACGCCCAACAATCCTACGGGTTGCATCCTCAACGCGGCTTCGCTCGACGCCGTGGCGCGCGTGGCAGAGCAGGCGGGCATCTACGTGGTCTGCGACGACGTATACAACCGCCTGGTCTACGTGGACGGCTACGAGCGCTTTGCCCAGCGTCACCCGGAGCTGCGTGAACAGACGGTCATCATCGAGAGCTTCTCCAAGCCCTGGTCCATGACCGGCTGGCGCCTGGGCTGGCTCGCGGCAGCGGCACCCGTCATCGCCGAGATCGCCAAGGCTCACCAATACTTAGTATCGAGCGCCGTCTCCTTCGAGATGGACGCCGCAGCCCGAGCCCTGACCGTCGACCCAACCCCCATGCTCGAAGTCTACCGAGCCCGTCGCGAACGCGTACTCGCAGCCTTAGACGCCATGGGCCTCGACGTAGTAGAGCCCGCAGGAGCCTTCTACACTTTCCCGAGCATCAAAAAGTTCGGCCTAACAAGTGAGGACTTCTGCATCAAAGCCATCAAAGAGGCAAACGTAGCCCTAGTCCCTGGAAACTGCTTCGGCACCGAAGGCCACATCCGCCTAAGCTACTGCGTCTCCGACGAAAACCTGGACGAAGGCCTCCACCGCCTGTCCACCTTCGTCTCAACCCTATAGCCATCAGGGACGCAACACATCAGCCCACCGACATAAGGATTATGCGTGGGGGCGTCGCTCAACGGAAAACCGGGCTGCCCCAAAGTCACCGCAGGCCGCGCCGCCGAAGGCCGGGCGCAAGGTTTTCGTAGATTCCGCACGAGCCGGAAAGCACTTAATGTGCTTTCCGAGCGAGCCCAGGACCTGACCGAGCGAAAACCTTGCGCCCGGCCTTCGGCGGCGCGGCCGGATGGTGGAATTGTGTGCAGCCCGGTTTTCCGTTGACCGACGCCGGGGTCCCCGCCATAATACTTTCGGTTCACGCACGAATCCGCTGCCAGAGACAGCCGGCGCAAACGGGTCTTACCCGCGAGCTTAATGGGACTTCCCGCCAGCCGAGGTGGTCGAGTAGATATGTCTTCTCGCCCCCGTCGCTCATGCAGCGCGGGGGCTTTCTTTTTGGACATGCCCCCGTCACGTCCTTGTGGCGGACCGTGCCCGGAAAGAATTCGAGGAGGTGTAATTCATGCCCCAGCAGTACAAAATCGACAAGGTTGCAGAGATCGAGTCCCGTATCGCCGAGAACGCCGGTCTGTTCGTCGTCAACTACAACGGTCTGACGGTTAAGCAGGCTCAGGAGCTGCGTCATCAGCTTCGCGAGTGCGGCGCCGAGATGAAGGTCTACAAGAACAACCTGGTCAAGATCGCTCTCAAGAACCAGGAGCAGCCCGAGCTCGACGAGATCCTCGCCGGCCCCGTCGCTTATGTGTTCTACGAGTCCGAGCCGGTCGAGGCCGCTAAGGCCCTTAAGGACTTCTCCGCTAAGTCCAAGGGCGTCCTTGAGATCAAGGGCGGTATCTCCGACGGCAAGGCCGTTTCCGCTGATGATGTTAAGGCTATCGCCGAGCTGCCCACCAAGGATCAGCTTCTCGGCCAGATCGCCGGTCTCATCTCCGGTTTCGCTCGCGACATCGCTGTCTGCGTCAACGGCGTTTCCTCTGGTCTCGCTCGTTCGATCCAGCAGGTCTCCGAGCAGAAGGCAGCCTAGTTGCTGTTTTCACCCGCGGCGGCAACGCCGCACCCCTGGCGCATTCGCGCTGTGTTTTAACTGATCTCCGTGCACAGACACGGAAACCGAAAGGACTTAGAAATGGCTAAGCTTACCACCGATGAGATCATCGATGCTCTTAAGGAAATGACCCTTCTCGAGGCTTCCGAGCTCGTCAAGGCTATCGAGGACACCTTCGGCGTTTCCGCCGCTGCTCCTGCCGCTGTTGTCGCCGCTCCCGCTGCTGGCGCTGCTGAGGCCGAGGAGAAGACCGAGTTTGACGTCGTGCTCGAGGGCTTCGGCGACAACAAGATCCAGGTCATCAAGGCCGTCCGTGAGCTCACCAACCTTGGCCTGAAGGAGGCCAAGGAGGTCGTCGAGGGCGCTCCCAAGGCTGTTCTCGAGGGTGCCAAGAAGGAGGACGCCGAGGCTGCCAAGGAGAAGCTCGAGGCTGCTGGCGCTGCTGTCACCCTCAAGTAATCAGGCTTTCTCGCCAGATTTCTTTGCAGACGGGGTTCGCATTGCGAGCCCCGTCTTTTTTGTTTTTCGGTCCCTCGACATCGGTAGCTCAAACTGCCATGTTCTGTGATTTGCGTCGTATCGGGCACCCTGCCGTTGGGCAATAAAATTGCACCATTCGAGCAATAATTTGCGTTGACCTGCTGAAGAATTGTCTCTGCCTTGTAGCGACATATAGTTCCAGCGGTAAGATGCTTAGGTATCGCAATTTGGTCTGCGGCTGTGTGCCGCACGCATGGGGCGCTTTTGCGCCTGCGAAAGGATCTTTGAATAACATGAAGGCAATCATCCCCGCCGCCGGTCTTGGCACGCGTTTTCTGCCTGGCACTAAGTGCACGCCCAAAGAGATGCTGCCGGTGCTCGACAAGCCCGTCATTCAGTATGTCGTTGAGGAGGCGCTCGACCCCGAGGAGGTCGACGATGCCATCATCGTTACTTCTCCCGGCAAGCCCGAGCTGCTGAACTACTTCCAGCCCGATCGCTCGCTCGAGAACCTGCTGCGCGAGCGCGGCAAGAACGCCTATGCCGATGCCGTCGCCCACGCTGGCGGTATGCCGGTCGACTTCCGTTATCAGTACGAGCCCAAGGGCCTCGGCCATGCTATCCGCTCTGCTACCGACGCCGTGGCAGGGGAGAACTTCCTGGTTCTTCTGGGCGACTACGTTGTGCCTAACCGCGACATCTGCGACAAGATGCTCGCCGTTTCCAAGGAGCACGGTGGCGCTTCGGTTATCGCCGTCGCTGCTTGCTCGCCCGAGGAAGTCAGCCGCTACGGCGTTATCGCCGGCGAGCGCGTCGGTTCGCTCGAGGGCGCCGAGGACGTTGCCGATGCAGAGCCGGGCGCTGTCTGGCGTATCGGCGGTCTGGTCGAGAAGCCCGCTCCCGAGGCTGCTCCGTCCAACCTGTACATCGTCGGCCGCTATCTGCTGAGCCCGCTGGTCATGGACCTGCTGGCAGATCAGCAGGCCGGCAAGGGCGGCGAGATCCAGCTCACCGACGCCATGGCCCGTTCGCTCGACCGCGAGGCCATGTATGCCGTCGTCATCGACCCGCTGTCGGGCTACGACACCGGCACTCCCTCTGGCTGGATGGCCACCAACGCCCTCATGGCTGCAAACGATCCCCGCTTTGCCGGCGCCTTCTGGGACGCCATCGACGAGCGCGGCGGATTGATGCGCAAGTAAGCCTTCGGACATCGACATTTACGGGCGCGGACCTCGGTTCGCGCCCGTTTTTTATAAGAGCTGCGATTTCCGGCTCTCTGTTCACAGAAAATATATGAACATATGTTCGATACACATACATCTACCTGCGTGTTTTCTGTCGAAAAACTTTGCTACTCCAAAAACTCAATCGCGTCAAGGCTTTTCTTGCCCAACGGTCGCTACCTGATAAACTATTAGGTTGCGATAACTGGCGAAGCTATGCCTCGCCAACCCACCGAGCATTTCCGTGAAGGAGGAAAAACCTGGTGACCTACGCATACACTGCCACTGAGCGCAAGCGCGTCAGCTTCGGGAAAATCCCGGAGGCCATGGAGCTCCCCAACCTTATCTCTGTTCAAAGGGAATCCTTTGAGCGTTTTAAGGACGAGGGCCTTCGTGAGGCGTTCAAGGAATCCAGCCCCATCCAGAGCCAGAACCATGTTCTCGAGGTTACCTTCGGCGAGCATCAGTTCGGCGACCCCGCGCACACCGTCGAGGAGTGCCGCGAGAAGGATATGACCTATCAGGCTCCGCTTCTGACCGACGTCCGTCTCACCAACAAGGAGACCGGCGAGATCAAGGAGCAGCTCGTCTTCATGGGCGACTTCCCCATGATGACCGATCAGGGCACCTTCATCATCAACGGTACCGAGCGTATCGTCGTTTCGCAGCTCGTCCGCTCCCCGGGTGTGTACTACAGCTCCGAGATGGATTCGGGCAAGCAGATCTACAAGGCCCAGATCATCCCGTCCCGCGGTGCCTGGCTTGAGTTTGAGGTCGACAAGCGCGACCAGCTCATGGTCTCCATCGACCGTAAGCGCAAGCAGAGTGCCACGATGTTCCTGCGCGCCCTTGGCATTGCCGTCACCAACGACGACATCATCGAGTTGCTCGGCAACTCCGATGTGATCAAGCGCACCCTGGAGCGCGACACCGCCCTCACTCGCGAGGACGCCCTCATCGAGATCTACCGTCGCCTGCGCCCGGGCGAGCCTCCCACCGTGGACGCTTCCCGCAGCCTGCTCGAGGGCCTGCTCTTCAACCCGCAGCGCTACGATCTGGCCCGCGTCGGTCGCTACAAGGTCAACAAGAAGCTCAACCTCACCACCGAGGAAGAGGTCACGGTGCTCACCGACGAGGATATCGTCGCGACGCTGCGCTACCTGCTGTCCCTCGCTGCCGGCGAGCAGGGCTTCAAGGTCGACGACATCGACCACTTTGGCAACCGCCGTATCCGTACCGTCGGCGAGCTCGTCGCCAACCAGTTCCGTATCGGCATGAGCCGTATGGAGCGCGTCGTCCGTGAGCGCATGAGCTCCCAGGACATCGACGAGATTACCCCGCAGTCGCTCATCAACATCCGTCCGATCGTGGCCTCCATCAAGGAGTTCTTCGGTTCCTCGCAGCTTTCGCAGTTCATGGACCAGGCGAACCCCCTGACCGGTCTGACCCACAAGCGCCGTCTGTCCGCACTCGGCCCTGGCGGTCTTGCCGGCCACAAGTCCGGCTCCAGCCGCCGTACCAACGTGCCGACGGCCGTCCGCGACGTCCACAACTCGCACTACAGCCGCATGTGCCCGATCGAGACCCCCGAAGGCCCCAACATCGGCCTGATCGGCTCGCTCGCCCTCTACGCCCGCGTCAACGAGTACGGCTTCATCGAGGCTCCGTTCCGTCGCGTCGAGAACGGCGTTGCCACCGACCAGATCGACTGGATGACCGCTGACGAGGAAGAGAAGCACGTCATCGCGCCGGCCAACACGCCGCTCGATCCCAAGACCAACGAGTTCATCACGACCGATGCCGAGGGCAAGCTTGTCCGCCCGCACACCGTGATCGCCCGTACCCGCGACTTCGACGGCTCCTTCGGCGCTCCCGCCGACGTGCCTGTCGAGGACGTCGACTACATGGACGTCTCGCCGCGTCAGATGCTCTCCGTCGCAGCCACGCTGATCCCGTTCCTCGAGCACGACGACGCCAAGCGTACGCTGATGGGCGCTAACATGCAGCGCCAGGCCGTGCCGCTGGTTCACCCTGCCGCTCCCTATGTCGGTACCGGCATGGAGCGTCGCGCCGCTCTGGACTCCGGCGAGGTCACCCTGGCCAAGAACGCCGGCGAGGTCATCTTTGCCGACGCCGCCAAGATCATCGTCAAGCATGCCGGCGGCATGGACGAGTATCACCTGGCCAAGTACCAGCGCTCCAACCAGTCCACCTGCATCAACCACCGTCCGCTCGTGCGCGTCGGTGACACCGTTGAGCAGGGCGAGCCCCTGGCTGACGGTCCTTCGACCGATCATGGCGAGCTCGCACTGGGTCAGAACCTCACCGTGGCATACATGCCGTGGGAAGGCTTCAACTACGAGGACGGTATCGTCGTGTCCGAGCGCCTGGTGGCCGAGGACCTGCTGACGACCATCAACATCACCCGTCACGAGATCGATGCCCGCGACACCAAGCTCGGCCCCGAGGAGATCACCCGCGAGATCCCGAACCTCTCTGAGGATATGCTTGCCAACCTCGACGAGGACGGCATTATCCGCATCGGCGCCGAGGTCGGCCCTGGCGACATCCTGGTCGGCAAGGTCACGCCTAAGGGCGAGAGCGCTCTGACCGCCGAGGAGCGCCTGCTGCGCGCCATCTTCGGTGCCAAGGCCCACGACGTTCGCGACACCTCTCTTAAGATGCCTCACGGCGCTTACGGCCGCGTCATCGACGTCGTCCGCTTTAGCCGCGAGAACGGCGACGATCTGGCTCCCGGCGTCAACGAACAGGTGCGCGTCTACGTCGCCCAGCGTCGTAAGATCCAGCAGGGCGATAAGATCGCCGGTCGCCACGGCAACAAGGGTGTTATCTGCAACGTTCTGCCGGTCGAGGACATGCCCTACATGGCTGACGGTACCCCGATCGACGTTATCCTCAACCCGCTGGGCGTTCCTTCGCGTATGAACGTCGGCCAGCTGCTCGAGTGCCACCTTGGCTGGGCTGCTGCCTGCGGTTGGGATACCGAGCAGGCCGACTCCGACAAGTACGTCCCCGGTCCGTTCTTCACCGCGACGCCCGTCTTCGACGGCGCCAAGGAGGACGAGATCGCCGAGGTCATCCGTCGTGCCAACAAGAACATGCTCAACAAGGCCACCGCTGCCTTTGGCGATCACATGCGCCCCGAGTTCGTCACCCAGCTTGACGAGCGCGGCAAGACCCGCCTGTTCGACGGCCGCACCGGCGAGGAGTTCCGCGAGCCCATTACCGTGGGTACGTCCTACATCCTCAAGCTCGGCCACATGGTCGACGACAAGATCCACGCCCGTTCGACCGGCCCTTACAGCCTGGTTACCCAGCAGCCTCTGGGCGGCAAGGCTCAGTTCGGCGGCCAGCGCTTCGGCGAGATGGAAGTTTGGGCACTGTACGCTTACGGTGCTTCCAACGTCCTGCAGGAGATCCTGACCGTCAAGTCCGACGATACCGTGGGCCGCGTCAAGACCTACGAGTCCATCGTCAAGGGCGAGAACGTTCCTGTCCCGGGTATCCCCGAGTCCTTCAAGGTTCTCGTCAAGGAGATTCGCTCCCTCGCACTGGACATCGAGCCCATGCACGATGCCGACGAGGACGCCTCCGCCCCTGTGACCGCCGAGGAGACCTCCGCTCTCGACGACCTGGCTGCGCTCGCCGGCGTTGACGCCGACGTCGAGGCCGAGGATGCCGAGACCGCCGAGGCACCCGAGGCTGTCGCCGCCACGACCACTGATAAGGAGTAGTTGACTGTGGCAGATTTCGAAGCTACTGATTTTGACTCGGTAAAGATCTCCCTTGCCTCCGCCGACCAGATCCGTTCCTGGTCGCACGGTGAGGTCAAGAAGCCGGAGACCATCAATTACCGTACCCTCAAGCCCGAGAAGGACGGCCTGTTCTGCGAGAAGATCTTCGGTCCCGCCAAGGACTGGGAGTGCTCCTGCGGCAAGTACAAGGGCATCCGCTTTAAGGGCATCGTCTGCGAGCGCTGCGGCGTCGAGGTCACCTCGGCCAAGGTGCGTCGCGACCGCATGGGCCACATCGAGCTCGCCGCTCCCGTGTCCCACATCTGGTACTTCAAGAGCCCCACGAGCTTCCCGATGAGCCGTATGCTCGACATCAAGTCCAAGGACCTCGAGAAGGTTCTGTACTTTGCCAGCTACATCATCACCGAGGTCGACTACGAGGCTCGCGAGGCCGACGCTGACGACCTGCGCGAGGAGCTCGCCGCCGATCTGGAAGAGATCGATGCCGAGTGCGCCCGCCAGATCGAGTCCCTCAAGGAGCAGGGCAACCCCGAGAACTTCGACGAGTTCTCCGACGAGGAGCCGCTGACCCCCGAGGAGATCGCCTCTGGCATCGTCGACATCGAGGAAGAGTGCAAGGACGAGAAGCAGCTCCGCACGGACGCCTTCAACGCCTTCATGAAGCTCAGCGAGCGCGACCTCATTTCCGATGAGCCGCTGTTCCGTGAGATGACCCGTTACTACTCCATGTACTTCAAGGGTGGTATGGGTGCCGAGGCCGTTCGCGACCTGCTCGCTGCCATCGACCTCCCCTCCGAGGCCGAGAAGCTCAAGGCCATCATCGCCGACGAGGACTCCCAGAAGCAGAAGCGCGAGAAGGCCGTTAAGCGTCTCGAGGTCGTTGACGCCTTCCTGAAGGGCGGCAACAGCCCCGCAAACATGATCCTGGACGTCATCCCGGTCATTCCGCCCGATCTGCGCCCGATGGTCCAGCTCGATGGCGGCCGCTTCGCCGCGTCCGACCTCAACGACCTGTATCGTCGCGTGATCAACCGTAACAACCGACTCAAGCGCCTGCTCGACCTGGACGCCCCTGCGATTATCGTGAACAACGAGAAGCGCATGCTCCAGGAGTCCGTGGACGCCCTGTTCGACAACGGCCGTCGTGGTCGCCCGGTCTCTGGCCGTGGCGGTCGCCCGCTCAAGTCGCTCGCCGAGGCCCTCAAGGGCAAGCAGGGTCGTTTCCGTCAGAACCTGCTGGGTAAGCGTGTCGACTACTCCGGCCGTTCGGTTATCGTTACCGACCCCAAGCTGCTGCTGCACCAGTGCGGTCTGCCCAAGACCATGGCGCTGGAGCTCTTCAAGCCCTTCGTTATGAAGCGCCTGGTCGAGCTCGGCAAGGTCGAGAACATCAAGGGCGCCAAGCGCGCCATCGAGCGCGGTGCCACCTTTGTGTGGGACATTCTCGAAGAGGTCATCGACGGCCGTCTGGTTCTGCTCAACCGTGCACCGACCCTGCACCGTCTGTCCATCCAGGCGTTCGAGCCCGTCCTCGTTGAGGGCAAGGCAATCCACCTGCATCCGCTGGTCTGCTCGCCGTTCAACGCCGACTTCGACGGCGACCAGATGTCTGTGCACGTACCGCTGTCGCTTCAGGCTCAGGCCGAGGCCCGCGTGCTCATGCTCTCTGC
>JAXJMO010000038.1:0-31869 GCA_036313175.1 Collinsella sp.
GATCGCGTCGAAAATGTTGGTGTAAGGGTGACGCCCTAGCGCCCGTTTAACGAAGAACGGCCTTCGTCCTAGAATCTGAAATCACCACAACAACAGGTTCTAGGAAAGGACGAAGACCGCTATGGAAATCTTATCAGACCCGACGCCGGACATGCTCGCCATGCCCCGTTTCGACGACGGCGCCATCGACATGCAGGAGCTGCTCAGGCGTCTCGCCGAGCAGGTCGTGAACGCCGTGATGGACGCCGAGGCCGACCAGCTCTGCGGTGGCGGGGGGAACAGCCGAAACGGCTACCGCGAGAGGTCGCTCGCCACCTGCGTCGGCACGCTGACGCTGCGCATCCCCAAGCTGCGCTCCGGCAGCTTCTTCCCCGAGGACGTGCTCGAGCGCTACCAGCGCGTCGACCGCGCCCTCGTGGCCGCCGTGGCCGAGATGTACGCCACGGGCACCAGCACCCGCAAGGTGCAGAGGGTGGCCGAGAAGATGGGCGTCTCCAGGCTCTCGAAGGACCAGGTGAGCGCCATCGCCTCGAGCCTGGACGCAGACATCGAGGACCTGTGCGCAAGGCCGCTCGGCGGCTCGCCGGTGCCCTACGTCTGGCTCGACGCGACCTACGTCAAGTGCCGCCGCGAGGGGCGCGTCGCCTCCACCGCCGTGGTCACCGCCATCGGCTGCGATGCGGGCGGCTGGAGGCGCGTCCTGGGCGTCGACGTGGTCGACACCGAGTCCTACGACTCGTGGCTCGCCTTCCTGCGGGCTATCCGCTCGCGCGGGGCGGCGGGCGTGCGGCTCGTCGTCTCGGACGCCCACCCGGGGCTCGTCCGGGCGCTCGGCGAGGTCTTCCAGGGCGCCGCGTGGCAGCGCTGCGCGGTCCACCTCATGCGCGACTGCATGCGCGAGGCCGGCTCCTGGCAGCTCAGGCGCCGCGTGGGCAGGATCGTGTCGCAGGTGTTCCGCGGGCGCGACGCCGCCACCGTGACGGCCATGTACCACGCGGCGTGCGACATGCTGGAGGGGTGCTGCCCCAGGGCGGCGGCGGTGCTGGAGGAGGCCGAGCCCGACGCGCTGGCCTACCTCGACTTCCCGCCGACCCACTGGAAGCGCCTGCGCACCAACAACGTGCAGGAGAGGACCAACCGGGAGATAAAGCGCAGGTCGCGCGTCGTGCAGGTGTTCCCCTCCACGGGCTCGCTGGTGCGGCTCGCGGGCGCGGTCATGTGCGAGCAGGACGAGATATGGCAGGAGTCCAGGTACTTCTCGGAGGTGAGGATGAACGAGCTCTACGATGACGGTCGCACTCGGGGAATCGACGGTCCCGTCGATTGGGCGCGGCTTGAGGCGGAGGCCAGGAAGATGCTCGAGTCCGGCCTCGAGCTTGCGGACAGGGTCGAGGCGGCATAGGATATCAACCGTATTCCAGATTCTAGGACGCCGGGCCGACTCGCTTCGGATGGGGCTCTACACCAACTTTCTCGACACTACCGCGCGCGTAGAGCTCCAACATGCGGCGGCGGTATTCGCGCACGGCGAGCTTGGCGCGCTCCAGGCGGCGACGCTCGCGCGGGGTCAGCTCGGACGGGTCGACCTCATCACCATAGGTCTTATCAGCAAGAAGATGCGCCGCGTCCACGATGCGGGCATCGATGTGGCCGCTCGCCGCCTCGGCGGAAAGACGCTCGGCAATCGTATCGAGCGTAGGCAAGCCCTCGAATACGCGACCATGGCCATGCGAAGTCAGCAGCTCGTGCTCACGTGCGAGCAGGCTCGCCAAATCGTGATGGGCGCGCAGGATGTCGAGCGCATCGGATGGATGCTCGGCAACTTCTGCCACGGCGGCGACCGGCGCGGCGTCGACCACGCGGTAGAAGAGCTGCGCGAGCAACGGCATCAAGAACACCGTGATGGCACCGGCAGCAACCATGACCGACGCAATATCTTGCGACAGCGCGCCCGCGTTGACGGCAACGCTTGTCACGGCAACGATGATCGGCAGGGCCGTGGTGCAGTACAGGGCCACGGTAATGCGACCATACGCCGACACATCGCGCGTCGCAGGACAAATGCTCATAGAAATAAGAATGGGCACGGCACGAATAATCAACAACGCCACGATAAAGCCCACGAGCAGACCCGGGCGCGACGCCACGGCCGTCAGATCGATCTTTGCGCCCGATACGGTAAAGAATACCGGAATCAAAAAGCCGTAGGCCAGGCCATCGAGCTTGGTCTCGAGCGTATGGTTGCCCTCGGGGATGATATAGCGCAAGACAAAGCCGGCGGCAAAAGAACCCAACACGATGTCGAGATCAAAGACAGCCGAGAACGCCACGAGCGCGACCAGGATGAGCACCGTCAGGCGCACGAAGGTCTGCGACGTGGTATCGGCGCGTTCCTCGACAAACGCAAAGAAGCGACTGCCGACGCGCTTGGAGCGGCTTGGGACCACGGCCAGCAACACGCAGACCACCGCAAACAAGCCAAGGATTACAAGCGTTTGGATGCCGGTGCGGGCAGACAGCAGCACCGACATGGCAAGCACAGGGCCGAGCTCACCCCAGGTGCCATACGCGAGAATCGAGTCGCCCACGCGCGTGCCGGTGAGCGAGCGCTCACGCATGATGGGCACGAGCGTGCCGAGCGCCGTCGAAGTGAGGGCAAGCGTCACGGCGATACCGTCGAAATGACTGACCGAGAACCACGGGGTAAAGCGCACGGCAAGCCAGGCGATACCAAACGTGACGACCCACGTCGCCAAGCCGTAGCGCCCCTCGACGCCCGTGATGCTCTTGGGGTTGGTCTCAAAGCCGGCAAGCAGGAACAAGAAGGCCAGACCGAGCTCGGACACAAGCGAGACCTCGGCATCTACATGGATGACGCCGAGCATATGGGGTCCCAGCACCGCGCCGAGCACGAGCAAAAAGACCGTCTCGGGAACAGGTTTTCCGGGAATCGCCGAGGCGATAAAAGGACTCGCAAAGGCCACGAGTGCGATGATGGCGAGCGAAACGAATGCCATGTGATGCCTTTCTCTTGTTTGCGCTTCACTGTAGCACCCTCGCCGTCCTCAACGCGCCGCAAGCTGTCGTATCATAGTGAGGTTTACAAACATGTGGCTCAAGGCGACCGCGAGGCTTGCCCCGCAAACCGACCGCTGCCGCATACCGTACCGTACGCCCAACCGATCAGGAAGGCAGGAACCAATGGTCTCTCGTATCTACGTGGAGAAGAAACCCGGGTTCGACGTCGAGGCTCAGCAGCTCAAGGGCGAGCTGACCGAAATTCTCGGCATCAAGGGCATCGAGGCCCTGAGGATCATCAACCGCTACGACGTCGAGGGCATCGACGAGGAGCTTTTCCGCTCCTGCGTGCCGACCGTCTTTAGCGAGCCCCAGGTCGATGTGACCTACGACGAGCTCCCCGCAAGCGATGGCGCCGTCTTTGCCGTCGAATTCCTGCCTGGCCAGTTTGACCAGCGCGCCGACTCCGCCAGCGAGTGCGTGCAGCTCATCAGCCAGGGCGAGCGCCCCGCCGTGCGCTCCGCCAAGGTCTATATGATCTCGGGCGCTCTGGACGAAGCCGCCATCGATGCCATCAAGCACTACGTGGTGAACCCCGTCGAGGCGCGCATCGCCTCGCTCGACCTGCCCGAGACGCTGTACATGGAGACCCCCGAGCCCCAGCCCGTCGAGGTGCTCGACGGCTTCCGCGAGCTCGACGAGGCCGGCCTTGCCGCCTTTATTTCCGAGCGCGGCCTTGCCATGGACGAGGCGGACATCGCCTTCTGCCAGCAGTACTTCCGCGATGAGGACCGCAACCCCACCATCACCGAGATCCGCGTGATCGACACCTATTGGTCCGACCACTGCCGCCACACCACCTTCGGCACCGTCCTGGATGACGTGACGATCGACGACGCCGTGGTGCAGCAGGCCTTCGACCGCTACATGGAGATGCGCCACGAACTCGGCCGCGACGCCAAGCCCGTCTGCCTCATGGACATGGGCACCATCGGCGCCAAGTACCTTAAGAAGACCGGCGTAATGACCGATGTCGATGAGTCCGAGGAGATCAACGCCTGCACCGTCAAGGTGAAGGTCGATGTCGATGGCGAGGACCAGGACTGGCTGTTCCTCTTTAAGAACGAGACCCACAACCACCCGACCGAGATCGAGCCCTTCGGCGGTGCCGCCACTTGCGTGGGCGGCGCTATCCGTGACCCGCTCTCGGGCCGCAGCTATGTGTATCAGGCTATGCGCGTCACCGGTGCCGGCGACCCCACCGTCCCGGTTTCCGAGACGCTCGAGGGCAAGCTGCCGCAGCGCAAGCTCGTGACCACTGCCGCCGCCGGCTACTCCAGCTACGGCAACCAGATCGGCCTTGCCACCGGTCAGGTCAACGAACTCTATCACCCCGGTTACGTGGCCAAGCGCATGGAGGTTGGCGCCGTCGTGGGCGCTACCCCGGCAAACCACGTTCGTCGCGAGTGCCCCGCCCCCACCGACAAGATCATCCTGCTGGGCGGCCGCACCGGCCGCGATGGCATCGGTGGCGCCACCGGCTCCTCCAAGACCCAGAACACCGAGTCCATCGAGACCTCGGGTGCCGAGGTCCAGAAGGGCAACGCCCCGGTCGAGCGCAAGCTGCAGCGTCTGTTCCGCCGCGGCGACGCCTGCCGTCTGATCAAGCGTTGCAACGACTTTGGCGCCGGCGGCGTCTCGGTCGCCGTGGGCGAGCTTGCCGACGGCCTGTATGTCGACCTGGACACCGTGACCAAGAAGTACGACGGCCTGGACGGCACCGAGCTCGCCATCTCCGAGTCCCAGGAGCGTATGGCCTGCGCCGTCGCCGACGGTGACGTCGAGGAGTTCATGGGCTACGCCGCCGAGGAGAACCTGGAGGCGACCGTTATCGCCGAGGTTACCGCTGAGCCGCGCATGCGCATGGCCTGGAACGGCGTCGCTATCGTCGACCTGTCCCGCGAGTTCCTCAACTCCAACGGCGCACCCAAGCACCAGGTCGCCCACGTGTGCGCCCGCAGCGTGTGGCAGCCCAGCTGGGCCGGCACCACGCTCGCCGAGCGCATGACCTCGCTCGTCACCGACCTCAACGTCGCTTCCAACAAGGGCCTTTCCGAGCGCTTCGACTCCACCATCGGCGCCGCGACAGTGCTCATGCCCTTTGGCGGCAAGACGCAGCTCACCCCCAGCTCGGCCATGGTCGCCAAGTTCCCCGTGGACGGCGAGACCACCACGGCGAGTGCCATGGCATGGGGCTTCAACCCCTATCTGATGGAGGCCGACCAGTTTGCGGGCGCCTACCTGTCCGTGGTCGAGTCCATCGCCAAGCTCGTGGCTGCCGGCTTTGAGCACAAGCGCGCCTATCTCTCCTTCCAGGAGTACTTCGAGCGTCTGCGCACCGAGGCCGAGCGCTGGGGCAAGCCCACGGCAGCCGTCCTGGGCGCCCTCATGGCCCAGGTCGACCTGGGTGCCGGCGCCATCGGCGGCAAGGACTCCATGAGCGGTTCGTTTGAGGACGAGACCGGCGAGCTCAACGTTCCGCCGACCCTGATCAGCTTCGCCGTCGCCGTGGGCAAGGCCGCCCGCGCCGTCTCGCCCGAGTTCAAGGGCCTCACGCACCGCGTCGTCCGCATCGCCCCCGCCACCTATGGCGAGGACTACCGTCCCGACGCCCAGCAGTTGCTCGCCGCGTTTGACGCCGTCGAGGCGCTCACTGCTACCGGCAACGCCCTGGCCATCTCCACGCCCGGCTACGGCTGCGGCGCCGAGAGCCTCTTTAAGATGTGCGTCGGTAACCAGATCGGTATCGAGCTTGCCGAGGATGTAGACGTGGAGAGCCTCTTCACCCCGCTCTACGGCAGCTTTATCGTCGAGCTCGCCGAGGACGCCGAGCTGCCCGAGGTCGCCGACGGCGTTGTCGTCGAGCCCCTGGGCACCACCGTCGAGGGCTATGTCATCGACACCGGCTCCGAGGTCATCGAGCTCGCCGAGCTCCAGGAGGCCTGGGAGAGCGGCATCGAGGGCGTCTTCGCCTACCGCAGCGCCGGCGAGACCCCCGAGGTCGAGACCATCGACTTCCGCGCCAAGGACATCCACGTGTACGGCGGCGCCAAGATCGCCCGCCCGCGCGTGATCATCCCCGTGTTCCCCGGCAACAACTGCGAGTACGACAGCGCCCGCGCCTTCCGTGCCGCCGGTGCCGAGGCCGACACCTTCGTGATCAACAACCTCACGCCCGAGGCCGTCGCCGAGAGCACCCACGAGCTCGCCCGCCGTATTCGCCAGAGCCAGATCGTCATGATCCCCGGCGGCTTCTCGGGCGGCGACGAGCCCGACGGCTCTGCCAAGTTCATCACGGCGTTCTTCCGCGCTCCCGAGGTCACCGAGGCAGTCCGCGACCTGCTCAAGGCCCGCGATGGCCTGATGCTGGGCATCTGCAACGGCTTCCAGGCCCTGATCAAGCTCGGCCTGGTGCCCTACGGCGACATCGTCGACGCCACGCCCGATGCGCCCACGTTGACGTTCAACACCATCGGTCGCCACCAGAGCCGTCTGGTGCGCACCCGCATCTCGTCCAACTTGTCCCCGTGGCTGTCGCAGTGCAGCCTGGACGACCCCTACACCGTCGCCATCAGCCACGGCGAGGGCCGCTTTGTCGCCAATGACGAAGTGCTCGCCCAGCTGATCGCCAACGGCCAGGTCGCCACGCAGTACGTGGGCGAGAACGGCAAGCCCAGCATGGATCTCTCCGTCAACCCCAACGGCTCCGCACTCGCCATCGAGGGCATCACGAGCCCCGACGGCCGTGTCCTGGGCAAGATGGGCCATGCCGAGCGCCGCGGCGACAACCTGTACCGCAACGTGCCCGAGCATGTCCCCGGCGACAAGTTCATGCCGATCTTTGAGAGCGGCGTAGCCTACTTCGCTTAAACCTTTCCCATCGGGTACAATCCCCTCGGGTAACAACACCCGCCACCGGCACGCCCGGTGGCGGGTTCTTTTTTATTTGCGCGTATGGGAGAAGAACATCATGGAAAGCCGCAAGCCGTATCTCGCCACTCTGCCCGGACTCATCCTGGGTTGCCTCGTCTGCTGCGCGCTCTGGGGGTCGGCTTTCCCCTGCATCAAGATCGGTTACGAGCTGTTTGGTATCCCGGCGCACGATAGCGCCTCGCAGCTACTCTTTGCAGGTTTGCGCTTCACACTTGCCGGTATCCTGGTTATCGCCGGTATGAGTGCAGCCCAGCGCCGCCCGCTCGTCCCACAGGCACGCGATATCAAGCCCATCTTTATCTTGTCGCTCTTTCAGACCATCGGTCAGTACTTCTTTTTCTATCTGGGCCTCTCGCGCGCCAGCGCCATGTCGAGCTCCATCATCGAGGCCAGCGCCAACTTCCTCGCAATCCTCTTTGCCGCCCTGGCATTTCACACCGAGAAGCTCAGTACGGCCAAGGTGCTTGGCTGTGCGCTGGGCTTTGCCGGCGTCGCGCTCGTCAACCTTTCGGGCGCGGACGGCACCTTTGGCTTTACGCTCGACGGCGAGGGCTTTATCCTAGCCTCCACTGTCGCGGGTGCTCTTTCGACCTGCCTGATCGGCATCTTCTCGCGCAAGCACGACGGTGTTTTGCTTGCCGGGTGGCAGTTCTTGGTCGGCGGCCTGGTCCTCACCGCCATCGGCTTTTTGATGGGTGGCGCACTCTCCCCCACAGCGATTGTCCCCGCCATCGCGCTCATCATCTACATGGCGCTTATCTCCGCGGTCGCCTACTCGCTGTGGTCGCGCCTGCTTGCCGTCAACCCCGTCAGCCGCGTCTCTGTCTTTGGATTTATGAACCCCGTCTTTGGTGTGGTGCTGAGCGCGCTGCTGCTCGGCGAGGGCGCTGGCACGAGCCTCGTTACCGTCATCGTTGCCCTGCTGTTGGTCTG
Source organism: Collinsella sp. (assembly GCA_036313175.1). Lineage (GTDB taxonomy): Bacteria > Actinomycetota > Coriobacteriia > Coriobacteriales > Coriobacteriaceae > Collinsella. Next base: position 7,945 of record JAXJMO010000038.1, read on the forward strand.
CGGCGGCATCATCATCGTCAACAAACCCAAAAAAGCCTAGCGAGCTCACCTTTTTAGGGAGGGCATTCGCATACTTTAGCTTAATGGAGCACACTGGTTCTCGTTGATTTCGTACCGAGTCGCGGCGGCAGACGCCCGTCTTGCCGCACCGCGCCTGGGCATTATGGCCGGTGGCCCCCACAAACGCAAAAGGGGCGCACGACCATCGCAACGGTCGTGCGCCCCTTTTTTCTAGCGTATTTGTACGCCGGCTTTCTTTTTCTCGGCCTTGACGCGGTAGAGCTCCGCATCGGCAGCGCGAAGTAAGTCTTGCCAGGTGTCAACGCTATCGCCGACCCATGCGTAACCGATGGACATCCGCAATGCATACGGCACCTCGGCACGAGCGAGCTCGTCGTTAATCACCGAACACAGGTCTATGATGTCCTGCTCCGCCGTCGCCTTTTGAAGCACCACGAACTCATCGCCACCATAACGTGCGATAAAGCCACCAGACGCCGAGCAGACCTCTTTGAGCGTAGCAGATGTGACCTGGAGGGCATGATCGCCCTCAACATGTCCATACCGGTCGTTAATCTGCTTAAAGCCGTCAGCGTCCATCATAAGCAGATACACACCCTCGGCCTGGTCAGTACCCGAGAACAGCGACAGCATATAGGTCTCAAAACGGTTGCGATTGTTAAGGCCAGTCAACGGGTCGGTCGAGATCAGCTGCTCCTGGCAGATGATGTAGAGCAGCAGGATGCTCAGCGTTATACCGACGCAAAGGCCCGGTACCGAAAACAAAACCTGGAAGGTACCGCCCACCAGAGCGGGAACCGCAAAAAAGGCGAGGGTGCGATAAATGGCCTTCTTTTGCAGGCTTTCGACTTTTCGAGCCTGAATAAAGGCATGCAAGGACGTATATATGACGTAGCAGTAGCTCACGATGGGCTGGATCATATAAGCAAAGCCGCGACGATATACGCCCTGCGCATCGATATAGAACATAGCGTGCGTCCAGTAGCTGGTAAATGCCAGCACGACCACCAATGCGGTTGGCAACGTTAAAAGTACCACCCTGTAGGGCGTGGTCAGGAGCCGTGAGCCCTGCATCGTCTCGGAATAGAAAAACCAAATGAGGCACGCGATGGCGAACAGCGAAAACGAAACCGCGTTGGAAATCCAGTTGGCCGTGATGCCTACAGGAGTGCTCACGCCGTCCGAGAGCGTCCAGATCATATCGAAGAAAATGTAGGCAGCAGACGTGTAGCCCAGCATGCTAAACAAAAGCTGCTGGGTGCTCGAGAACAGGGAGCGACGGCTTCGCACGGCAAGCCCGATAAGAATAATCATGCACAGCAGGAATATCTCGATCTTGAGTGCCTTAACCACTAGACGCCCTCCCTTCAATATCCAAGTGGTCAGAATCGCCCGATTCGTGTCTGGGCAATAAACGCCCCTTACTCCGCAGGGGTAAAGGGAATCATAGCAGAGCGCCCGAACGTTGCTGTAAGACAGCTCTCGTTCGGGCGCTCTGACGGCGCGAATTGCACGCCGGAATCAATTATCGGTAACGGCCGTTACTCGCCGTCGATGTCGGTCGCGACGGCCTCCTCAATAGCCTCGACGCCTTCGACCGACAGATCTTCTTCGCCGTGGCAGAACTTCTTATCGACCCAGCCGGTCAGAATCGGGGCCATGATTGCCGTGATGATGACGGCGGTGGCGATCTGCGCATACGCGGTGGGCGCAAGCTCGGCATAGCGCGGAGCGACCTCGGCGAGGGCGACCGGCGTGGTCATGGCCGTGCCGGCAATGGTGGAACAAGCCACAGCCGCCTTACCGTTGCCGCCACACAGGCGCTCGAAGGCAAAGGTAATGGGACCGACGATAAAGAGCGTGATGAGGCCCAGCAGGATGCCCGAAATGCCACCGGCGATGAAGCTCGAAAGGCTCATGGACGCACCGAGCTGAAAACCAATTACAGCGATCGCGGGATTGGCGCCGGGAACCAGCAGGTTCTTGATAAACGGGAACAGGTTGCCCAGGACCATACCGACAACAAGCGGCAGGATGGATCCGATGATGGTGCCGACGGGGATGTTGGCGAGACCCGAAACACCAAGGATGGTCATCGTGACGGCGGGGCCGGCCGTAAAGAACAGGATACCGACAGCGCCCTGCTCGGACTCATCGCCGAACTCGCCCATGATGCCCGTATAGAGCGCCATGTTGCAAAACGTAATGCCGCCGATGATAGACACGGAGCTCAGACCCAGGAAGTTGTCGTTAAAGAAATATGCCACGCCTAGGCCGAGAGCCGCTGCGACGACCAGCTTGGGAATCAGCACAACGATGCCGGTCTTGATGGCGCCCGGCGTGGACTTAAAGCTGATGCCGGCGCCCACAAACAGCAGGATCGCGGCGACGATGGTATTGGAGCCACCGCGGCAGGCAGCCGTAAAGAAGCCGCCGATCTCAAAAACCTGCGGGCAGAAGGTGTTGAGCAAAAGACCGACGATCATCGGATAGATCATGATGTCGCCCGGAATGCGCGGGACCTTGAATTTCTTTTGCTCGTTGGCGGTTGCTTCCTGTGCCATGAAACCCCCATTTCCGCTGACGGGGTACAAAAGCCCACGTCACGCTTTGCTACAGTAAAGTTTGACCATGGTACCAGAAGAAATAGACCAGCTCGGTGAAAAATTCGACAAGTTGGGATGGAACGAGATTCGGCGCCCGCGACGCCACCCCTATATAAGGCTCAAGACGATATAGAGTACGATGCCCGAGACGTAGCACCACAGCATCGATTTTGTCTTGACCGCCACGACCACGACGCCGGCGGCCGCAATCCAGGGAACCAAGGCAGGCCAGAGTCCCGCGTCGAACGCGCCGGGGCTCACCAAGTCGTTGGCGACCAGCGCGGCAAAGGCAGCGGGCGGGATATAGCCCAGGGCCTCGGTAATGCGGGGCGACAGGGTCCGCCCGCGCAAGGCGAACGCCGGCGCGATGCGAAAGAACGCGATAGCAGCCCACGACGACAGCCACAGAACCAAGAACTCGTTAACGGGCATCGCGGGCACCTCTTCCGTCAAATACAGCATCGCACGCCAGCGCAATGGCAATGCCGACCACGACGCTTGCCGGCACGGCAATATTCGTGAGGCCCAAGAACTTGCATACGGCGACGGACACCGCGCCCGAAACCGCCGCGACAACGTTGCCGCGCGACAGCCGCTGCGAAAAGAGCAGGCAGATAAAGAGCGAGGTGCAGACAAAGGCTGCAATGGCGGTGGGAACATCGACAACGGCGCCGACGATGGCGCCCATCGTACACGAAACGCCCCATGTTGCGATAAGGATCACGTTGAGCACGAAGGACTCACGCGGGCCCCAGTCGTCCTTCTCGACCAAATTGGCTAGCGAGATGCCGTACGCTTCTTCGGTAAGCGTCGCGGTGACCGCCAGCGTCTGACACTTCGAGGCACTCTTCAGATGCGGGGCAAGCGATGCCGAATATAGTGCAAAACGCGAGGAGATGGCGGCGACGCTCGCGATAATCGAAGGTGCCGGTACGCCCGCCAGCCAAAGATTGCAGATCATAAACTGGCCGCTGCCCGTCACAAACGTGCTGCTCAGGGCAAAGACCATCCAGGGCTCCATTCCCGTCTGCCCCATGATCATTCCGCACGGCGCGCCTATTGCAACATAGGTAAGCATCACTGGCCAGACGGTTCTAACGATTTTGAGCACCATACGCTTCTCATCCTGACAAGGTCTCCGAACCGCATGTAGCGACACGGCAGAATCATCATCCGACAGCAACCGAGTTCACCTACAATTGCCACCGGATCGAAAGACACAACTTTTTAGGAAGTCATTATGACAGCTATCGATCGAGACCGGGCGCGCGCGGCCTTCAAAAGCTACACCGATGCCTACGACGCCACCAACCCACGCATCGCGCTCAAAATCGAGCATACGTACCACGTTGCCGAGGCATGCGATGCCGTGGCACGCGAAGAGGGCTGGTCACCGCAGGGCATTGACCTGGCGTGGCTTTGCGGCCTGCTACACGATATGGGCCGCTTTGAGCAGCTGCGACGCTGGGATACGTTTAAGGACGCCGAAAGCATGAGCCATGCGGCGTTGGGCGTCGAGGTCCTCTTTGGCAAAACACCTGCAGATGCGCCCGCGACAACAAGTATCCGCGACTTTATCGACGATCCGGCAGAAGACGAGTTGATTCGCGCAAGCATTGCCTATCACAGCGATTTCCGTCTACCCGCGCAGCTCGACAAGCGAACGCGGCGCTTCTGCGATATCGTACGCGATGGCGACAAAATCGACATCATGCGCACCATCGCCGACAGCACCGTCGATACCATCCTCAAGGTTGATGAGGATACATTTCTCGCCAGCCGGTTCTCGACACCGGCGCTCACCGCCTTTGACGAGCGCCGCTGCGTTGCACGCGACGAACGCGATGAGGCCGCCGACTACCTGGTAGGGCTTATCTGCTTTATGTTTGAGCTCGTCTATCCGGCAAGCCGCGCGCTGGCGCGCGAGCAGGGCGATATCTACCGCCTGCTCGACGCGCCTTTTGGCATTGTGCGCCCCTTTACCGATTCCACCACGCAAGCGACCTGGGAACGCCTAAAGAAAGAGATGCGAGCCTGGCTGGCCGGCGCCTAGCGCTCGAGCTGGGCCAGAAGTTCCTCGACGACTTCGACGGCGTCACCGACAACTTTGTACTGCGCAGCGCCAAAGATGGGAGCATCCGGGTCCTCGTTGACGGCGATGATGCACTCCGCGCCGCCGATGCCGGCTAGGTGCTGGATAGCACCCGAAACGCCGATACTCACAAGGAGCTTGGGCGAAACCGACACGCCGGTCTGGCCAATCTGGTGGCGATACTCCAACCAGCCTGCCTCCACAACGGGACGTGTGCAACCAAGCTCGGCACCCAGCGCATCGGCGAGCTTTCGCATCAGAGGCAGATTCTTCTTGGAGCCAATGCCGCGGCCCACCACGACCAGGCGCTCGGCATCGGCAATTGATGCCTGCTGTCCCCACTCCTCGGCGGGAATCGAGATCTCGACGCGGGCCTTAACATCATCCGCAAGCGATACCTGGGTAATTGTGCCAGAGCGGCTGTAATCAAACTCGGGCGCCCCAAAGATGCCGGGACGCACCGTTGCCATCTGGGGACGATGATTGGGGCAGATAATGGTGGCCATCAAGTTGCCGCCAAACGCCGGGCGGGTCTGCTGCAGTAGACCCGTCTCCGTATCCATCGAAAGCACCGTACAGTCGGCCGTAAGGCCCGTCTGCAAGCGTACGGCCACACCGGGCGCCAGCTCACGGCCAAAGGCGGTCGCGCCGTACAGAATGGCCTCGGGCCTGCGCTCTGCCACCAAATCGCAAATCAAGCGAGCATAGACCTCCGCATCGTTTTGACGCAGCCGCTCGTCGCGGCAGACCACGACCTCGTCGGCACCGGCGCAGACCAGATGTTCCAGGTCCTCAAGCGAACTCTCAAGGCCCATGCCGGCCAATGCCACCAGACGGCAACCGCGGGCATCGGCAAGCTCGCGCCCCTTGCCCATGAGCTCGTAGGCCACCGGGGACACGACATCGTGCTCGTCGGTCTGAACGAATACCCAAATGTCTCGATACGTATCGAGGTCAACCGCGCCGGCGGCCTCGTCACGCTCGATCGAAATGGCATTGACGGGGCAAGCGTCGACGCACCCGCCGCACAAGATACAGCCGTCGGTCACATGGGCGCAGCGGTTGGGGCGCTCGCCCTCCACCACAATGCCGCCCGAGGCACAGGCGCGAACGCAGCGACCACAGCCAACACATGCCTCGCTATCGATTATCAGTCCGCTCATCTATGCCATCCCCTCGATAATCTTGGCAAGCTTTGCCGCCTGCTCGACCGGTGTGCCCTCGATGGCCTCGCACGTTTGGTCGCGGTCGGGCACAAACGAGCGCACGACCTGCGTCGGCGATCCGGTAAGGCCGCAACGCGAAGGGTCGGCATGCACATCGGCAGCACAGACCACCCGCACGTCCGCATCTTCGGCCGCGCGAATGCCGGCGATGCTCGGCATGCGCAGCTGGCCGATCTCCTTGGCGGTCGTCATCGCGCACGGCATCTCCAGATAGACCGTCTCCTCGCCGGCATCGCATCCGTGAACGAGCGCCAGCGAGCCACAGGTCGTAAAGCCCGCGCTCTGCACGCAACTCACGTCGGTCACGCAGGGAATCTCAAAGGCTCCGGCAAGCTCGGGACCAATCTGCGCCGTATCGCCATCCACCGCCATCTTGCCGCAGATGAGCAGGTCGAAGTCCTCGTCGAGCGCCTCGATGCCGCACTTGAGGGCGTAGGTGGTTGCCAGGGTATCGGCACCTGCAAAGGCGCGATCGGTCAGCAGCAGCGCGTCGTCGGCACCTCGAGCGATGCAGTCGCGCAGCAGCGACTCGGTCGCGGGGATGCCCATCGACACCACCGTTACGCGCACGTCCATGCCAAAGCCGATAAAGTCGTCTTTCAGCGCCAGCGCGCATTCCAAAGCGCTCGCATCAAAGGGATTAATGACCGCCTGCTTGCCATCGCGCACGATGGTATTGGTCTTGGGGTCCATCTTGACCTCGGTGCTGCCCGGCACGGCCTTGACGCACACCACCATATGGAAATCGCTCATCTTCACGCGCCCCCTTTCTGGACGAGCTCATCCAAGAGCTTCTCCGAAAACAGGTTACCGCGACCCAGCTGCCCGTCGGGATCGAGCTGGAGCTTGAGCCGCGCCGACTCGACCATGGCCTCGTGACCGTACATCGTCTCTAAGAAGCCCGCCTTGATCTTGCCGACGCCGTGCTCGGCAGAAACGGCACCGCCCATAGCCGTTACCTCCGCAGCCCACTGGGCAAACAGCTCGCCACCGCGACGGTAGTCCTGCGCATCGCGCGGCAGGATGTTCACATGCAGATGGTTGTTACCGATGTGCCCCCAGGCAGCAGATTCAAGCCCGCTTTCGGCCAGTGTGCGGCGATAGAGGGCCACGACATCGGCAAGGCGTGCATTGGGCACCGACATGTCCGAACCCAGTTTGGTGATGGTGGGATCCGTGCGGCGACGCTCGTCGATAAGCATGTTGACGCTCTCGGGGACCGCATGGCGGAAGAACCGCTGACACTCGCGATCGACCTCGGTGCGCGCGACCCATGTCGCATCGTCGCGGCCACCCGCAAACTCGAGCACCCATCCCAGGTGGTACAGTTCCTCGGTCGCCTGGGCCTCGTCATCGCAGTCGAGCTCCACGTAGACACAGACCTTGGCCTCTTTGTCGAGCGCCGGCAGCGAGGCAAACGCCGTCGACTGCTCGCGCTGGCGACGTAGAATATCCAGGGCGCCAGCGTCGAAGTACTCGATGGCAGCCGCATGGGACAGGACGGGACGCATGGAATCGGTAAAGGACACGGCCTTGTCTTCGCTATCGAAAAAGCAGCTCACACCCCAAACGACCGCAGGCGCCGCCTGCAGGGCAATCTCGAGCTCGGTGATAACGCCGAGCGTGCCGCAAGCACCGATAAAGAGGTCGATGGCGTCCATTTCGTCCGCAACGAAATAGCCTGAGGCATTTTTTGTCTTGGGCATGGTATAGCCGGGAAGATCGAGCTCGAGCGTACGGCCCACTACCGTCACGAGCGACAGGTGGCGGCCCTGGGCAAAAGCCTCGCCGCGCTGAAGCTCAAGCAAATCGCCATCAGCCAGCGCGACGTGGAGTCCCGTGATATGTGGGCGCATGGGACCGTAGGCGTAGCTGCGGGCACCAGAGGCGTTACATGCCGCCATGCCGCCCAGACAGGCAGATGCCTCGGTGGGATCGGTGGGAAAGAACTGCTCGGGGGCCTCTTGGAACTCCTCGTAGGCCTCAAGCGATGCCTGGTCCCAACCAGCAGTCGGCAGCACCTTCTTGCTCAGCTGCTTGCGCAGCTCCGAGAGCACAACGCCCGGCTCCACGCGCAGCAGAAATTGGCCTTGTTCATCGCGGCGAAGGCCCAAATAGCGATTCATACGGGAAGTATTGAGGATATGCCCGCCGTGGGGCACGGCGCCGGCGGCAAGGCCGGTTCGGGCGCCCTGAACCGTTACCGGAACACGCTCGGCATGGAGCTTTTCCAAAATGGCACGGACCTCGTTTTCCGTTGTCGGAAACGAGATGCTCGAGGCCTCGCCCGATGCGCGAGATTCATCGCGGCCATACTCTTCGAACTCGTCGGTGAAGGGTTTGATGGTTGCAGACACGCGAACTCCCCCTTTAGCTAACTACAGTGTTTGCAGGGAGATGTTACCGCATCGTTTCGTCGACGTGTTCGAGACCGTCTCCATAATTGGCGTTTTTTACGTTCGTGCAATTCGGCGAGCGGCTTGATTTCCTCGGCAGACGATGCTTTTGACACATATGGCCCCGCCGTCGCCGACCGCGCGATTGTCGCTCGAAAAAAGTTGGAGTATTTTTTGCCGCCTTTTACCTGCGGAGACGCCAATCCGTCAAGCATTTGGTCAGAAATTGGTCAAGTAGCGGCTGATAAGGTCGGCGTCGACAGCCAAAACCGATAGAAGTTTTGGCCCAGAAGCAGGGAGGTTCCCATGGCATATTACTGGCCCCAGTACGGCATCGCCATCGAAGTCGACGACGATCCCCATCTCCTGCCTTTCGACGAAGAGGCATTCCCCGATACGACGGTCTACCACGTTACCACCGATGTGATCTGCGACCCCGAGTCGTTCTCGGCGCTCGCCCACCACATCGCGCATATCCACGACATCGAGCTCCCTCCCGACTTCGACGAGCTCGTCTACTCGCGCCGTCTGATGCTTCACATGCTCTTTGGAGCGGACCCGTCCACCTTTGCGCGCGTCTATACCGCCAAGGATGCCGCATGAGCGCGAAGAAGCCACCCCACTTTGCAGGCCTGGGTCGTCGCAAGAAGCTCATCGTTGCCTGCTTGGCCATCGTCTGTGCCCTTGTCGCCGTAGGACTATACGTTTGGCAGTCGCAGCCCGTACCCGAGGCGGGCGCTTCGGTTACGACGGCCGAGGGCAAAACGCGCCAGGAAATCCAAGATGAGCTCGACGCCATCGTCCGCGACAACATGATGACGATTTCGGTCGCGCCGGTCGCTCAGCTGCAGGAGGACGGCAAACTGCGCGTCAACGTGCAAAACGTCCAAGACAATAAATTTCCCCAGCGATTCCGCGTCATCCAAAACGACGAGACCATGTACGAATCCGGTGTGGTCGAGACCGGCAAGACAATCGAGACGTGCCCCGCCGGCGACATCAAAGAAGGCGAGGCGTACATCGAGATCCAGGCACTCGATGCAAAGACCCTCGACAGCCACGGCAATCCGACACGTGTCAAGGTACGGGTTGAGCAAACCGAGAACTAGCCTTCCGGCCGACACGGCACCGCATGCAATTCACCAGCATTCGTCCAATCATCGCGGGGACGGCCCGCGGCGAATAGAAAGGAACGACCATGGACATCACCAGGAACATGAACGGAGTCAGAGCGCTCGTCGTGGGCACAGGGCTCGCGCTCGCGCTCGCAATGGGCGCCGCCCCGACGCCAGCTATGGCAGCCGGGCGCGTTGGAACCACGAAGGTAATGGTCAGGACCGAGATCGACAACGTTGAGTTCAAAGTTCCGACGGTTATTCCCTTCGTCGCCAAGGCCGACGGCACGCTTCAGGGCCCCTCAGAAGACGCGACCACCATCGACAATCATTCGGCCTACGGCATCCATGTCACCAACATGAAGATCGACGCCATGAACACCTGGACCATTGCCGCCGACGCCAAGGCCGGAACCGCGCAGAACTCCATCGACTTTAAGGTCGGCCCCGACGGCGCGCTCCAGAACGCCAGCGCCGCCGCGCAAGGGACGGGCCTCGATCTTTCCAAGAATGCAGCCTTCGACATGGGCTACCAGGGCATTGCCGGCGGCACGGACAAAATCAAGCTCAAGACAAGCGGAAACGTCGCCCGCGTCACGCGCGACATCTTCCGCGTAACCGGCGAAGGCGATCAGGTTGCGACGATCACCTGGACGGTCGAGCCCGGTGCGCACACGGCATAAGGCCGTCGCCCTGGCCGCCGCCGTCAGCATCCTAGCGTTTGGGCCAGCCATGGCCTTTGCCCAGCAAGAACAGGCGCAGGCCGCCACGCAAGTGACGGTCGACCTCTCGGAGCTCGACCGCGGCGACCGCGAGGAACCGTTGGCGCAGACAGGCGACAGACGATGGCTCTTGGCAGCAGGCGCCACAGCAGCAGGCGCGGGAACCGCCGGCCTCGGTCTGCACATCAAACGCAGCCAGAAACAAAACACGGACAGGCCGCACTAAATTAGCTAAGGAGACCCCATGGCATCGAAGAACCTTTTGCCCGTCGTCGCACTCTGCGGCGCGCTCGCAACCGGAACGCCTGTCGCCGCTTGGGCGACTCCCGTCATGGCAGACTCCTTACCAGTAGCCCTAAGTTCCGCACCAAATCCGTCGAGCGCCATTGCGTGCGAGCGTTTTTCGATCGCACAGGCCGTGATCTCAACCTCGGGATGCCTTCGTCGTAATACGGACGGCTCGATAGTCGTGGATATCAAGCGTTCGAACAAGGCAAACGGCTCCCAGGCGGGGTGCGCCGTCTGCACGTGGCGCTCGGTTGTGCTCGATGCAGATGGCGATCCATGCAATTTAGAGCTGCGCATCGACATCGCTTCGGTCGATGACTCGGCGAACGGAGCGAAGGTCGCCTTCGACGGTGCGTTTTTCGAGAAAGGAGGCGGTATATGTCTGGGCTGCGCCGCCGCGAATGCAGACGATGCGCAGCCCACCCTCTCATTCACAGCATCGTTGCGGCTGACCAAAGCCGGTACCGATGCTATCGCGGCGGGAGAAGCGTCCCTGCTGTTCTACGCCGTCAGCACCAAAGACACAGACGCTCATTTCGAGAAGCCAGCCGGATCACTCAGCCTTACACGAGGGATAGAGGCAGGCCCTATTGAAATCGATGCCCACGCGCAAAGCAGGCAACGCATTCTTGCCGACCCGGCGCTTCTCGAAATGGAGTGGAACGGATCCGGAGCCATCGGAATTCTCCCCTCCGCGTTTGACGCCAAGACGCTCCCCCCAAACGACGAACCCATCAACGCAACCATACAAGAAGAGAGCGCGGACAAAGAAGCAGGTGCGGGCGACACGCCGTCGCCGACAAACAGCGTCCCAGCTTCTCTCGAAGCGCCGAATGAGCCCGCTGCCGATCCAAACGATCCCGAGCTCGCGGACAGTCTGGGGCTTGCTGATCCTCAAGAGATCGATGAAGGTAACTGCTGCGTGCTTGCCGCGATCGACCACACAGAGGTCATCGACGCTGCGAACATCGAAGTTGCCGCCGCCAATCAGCCCGTCCGCAAGTCGGCTATCATCGCATTTCCTGAATCCATCGAAGTCGTCTTTTTGCCATCGGGCGAGGTCGTGGCCCCAACACTGCTCACCTTGTTGGGCGCCAAGAATACTCGAAACGAAATTAAAAAGGTCACAGTTGTCGACCCTGCAACCACCGCCAAGCTGCGTCTATACGCCGTTGCTCCAGACGGAGGCAAGACCTTGGAATTCGATGGCGACACACTCCTGGCCTGGCGACGTCTGGACATTATGCAAGACGTCTCGTATCAGATCGAACTCGAAGGGTTTGATCGTGCCCGCGATGCCAATATCATCGCCGCGGCTATTGAATCCCCACAGCGGCTTATGACACTGCGCTTTGAATACTATCCCTATGTCCCGACAACCACCTGAGGCTTAAATGCCGCGCATCATTCCTAATACCACTTATATAACGTATTAGATGAGTCGCGATGTACCTCGCATTTCGTTCTGCTACGATTGCCACGTTGGCATCAATACAGGAGGGCTCATGCCGGGCTTGGGAACAATCATCAACGTTGTGCTTTTAGTTGCGGGCGGTCTTTTGGGATTAGCGGGCGGCCGCTTCATTACACCGCGCATCCAAGACACGCTCATGAAAGCATCGGGGCTGTGCGTCCTGTTTATCGGCCTTGGCGGCACCATGCAAAAGATGCTCCTTATCGATGGGAAGGCGCTAGCGACCACCGGCACCACCATGCTCATCGTCTCGTTCGCCCTCGGCTCGCTCATCGGCGAGGCCATCAACTTGGAGGCCGCCATCGAGAACCTTGGCGAATGGCTCAAGCGCAAAACCGGCAGCGAGGGCGATAACGAGTTCACCAACGCTTTTGTCTCGACTTCACTCACCGTGTGTATCGGCGCCATGGCCATTGTGGGATCGATCCAGGACGGTCTGCTCGGTGACTGGTCAACGCTTGCCCTGAAAGGCGCATTGGACTGCATCATCGTCTGCACCATGACGGCGTCGCTTGGCCGCGGCTGCATTTTCTCCGCCCTGCCCGTCGCCGTGTTCCAGGGGACGATCACGCTGTTTGCCGGCGCACTCTCCCCCATCATGACTACGGCAGCCCTCGACAGCCTTTCGCTCGTAGGCTCCATGCTCATCTTCTGCGTCGGCGTCAACCTCATCCGTCCTCAGACCTTCCGCACGGCCAATATGCTCCCCTCCGTCGTCATCGCCGTCATCTACGCCCTCCTGTTCTAAATCTATCAACGCAGCGGTATCTCGAACATCTGTTTGATGCTGTGCTATGATATGAGGCCACCGTAGCTGCGTTAGGAGAGGAGAAGCGGTGGCCGACCAGGACATCAAGATGCTCATCGAGCGCATTATGGCCGAGGCCCGGACCCATCAGTCCACCCGCTTCTCAAACGAAATCTACGCAGACGAGCCGATTCTCAAAACCGGCCGACAGATGCAGAATTTCCTCCCCGACCAGTACCGTAAAATGCGCGAGATATCGCGCTGGCAGGATGACCCCAAGGGCGGTGCGGGCCGCTGGCTTTCGGAAGCCGAGCTTTTTTACCGCCAGGGCCTGCTGATGGCCGATTTTGAGGACGACTGCCCCTACAGCGGCACCTTTAAGTCGTACTTTCCCACCTACAACGCCATGAGCGACCGGCAGCTGCGCGGCTACTTTACCTGGCGTGCCCAAGTGCGCCGCGGAACCGTCGAGGAAACGTCTACGTCCTTTGCCTTTCTGTATCTCTATGAGCTGATTTGCGGCATTGGCGTAGATGACCCGCTCGACGGTTTTAACAAGATCAAGGCCTTTTGGGATGTCTATCGCGCCTTCGAGCCCGGCATTGATCGGTTTGCACGCGTGTGGTTGCAGGATTACGCCGTATTCCATGGGCTCGACCCCAAGCTGCTCCGCGACTCTAAAACCGTCATGTTCGATAACGCCCTTATCGAGCTGCGGCGCGCGGCACGAGACCTTGTACCGGCACCGGCACCGTCCGACCAGACCCCCAAACGTCGCAAAACCTCCGAGCCCACGCTCCCCCTTCCGCCCGATGAGGTGCGCGAGGAGCGACTCATGGCCGCCATCAACGCCCTCTCCACGTACAACCTAAGTAACTCGCGGCTCGACCGCAGCCACCACCGCGATCTGCGCCACGTGGCATGCGCCGTGTATGTCCACATGGCGCGCTACTATGACACGCACCGAAAGACCGGCATCGTAGCGAGCTTGTTTGGGGAGGAGACGGCCATGCCCTACACCATGTTTGCCTCGGCCGTATTCTTTGCGCCCGAGCGCCACGAGGACTGCGAATACCGCCTGGATCCCATCCATATCTACCGTTGCCAAAACGGCTTTTGGGAATGTATGCGTATCCATGGTAGTAGGCAAAAGAGCAGCAAGCTCGGTGAAATGATGCGCGCCTGCGACCAACGCCTGCGCCTGGCGCTGGACCCCGCCCATCCCCTTAAGGAAGAAAAGGTCCCCAAATATCTGGCCAAGATTATCGATGACGAGATTGTGGCATGGCTTTCGTGGGACGCCGCACACCAGCCCGTCAAGATCGATATCGACCTGACTCAGCTGGGGCACATTCGGAGCGCCGCTGCGCAAACGCGCGAAGCACTTTTAATCGACGAAGAGCGCGAGGACGACGCATCCGCAGAAGCCGAGGCAGCGGACTCAGGGCAACCGGAAGCCGAGCCCGTAACCGACGCGATTGTCGAACCGGTCGTGGCACCCATTCGGCAGGACTTGACCGACGAGCCGACCATATCCACCGAACAGTTTGGTGTCGTGGCACCGCTTCTCGCGCCGACGCCCGCGTTCGCAGCTGCTGCGCCCGCTGACGCCACAAACGAACTCGCGCCCGCCGCAGATGCCTTCCTTCGCGCACTGCTCGAGCAAAACGCAGCGCAAGCGACATCGGCAGTGGCGCACTCGGGACAGAGCGAGGACATGCTCGTCGATACCATCAACGAGGCGCTCTTTGACCTGGTGGGCGACACCGTAATTGAATTTAGCGCGGCAGGGCCGCAGATTATTGAGGACTACGAAGCAGACGTGAGAGGATACCTAGACCATGAGTGATACCGCATCCGCAGCGCCCCGTGTACCCAAACGCGTCGCCGCCGTTATCCTTAACTCGCTCAAGGGCGGCGTGGTCCCGCGCATCGGCCTTCCCTATATCACCGTGGGTCGCGAGGTCGAGATTCGCGCCCTGCTCACCGATTTGAGTCTCATCGCCGATGGCGGCGCGAGCTTCCGCTTCTTAGTCGGTCGCTACGGCGCCGGCAAGAGCTTCTTGCTTCAGACCATCCGAACGCATGCCATGGGCGAGGGATTCGTCGTCGCTGATGCCGACCTTTCCCCTGAGCGCCGCCTGCAGGGCGGTCAGGGACAGGGCCTTGCCACCTACCGCGAGCTCATCCGCAACATATCGACCAAGACGCGCCCTGAGGGCGGTGCGCTCAACCTTATTCTGGATCGCTGGGTCGCCTCGTGCGCCGACGTCGACGAGTCGGTCGTCAATGCCCAACTGGCCCCGCTCGAGGAGATGGTCCACGGCTTCGACTTCACCCGCATGCTCCGCCGCTATCGCACGGCCGTATCCGAGGGCGACGAAGAAGCCATGAGCCGCGTGACCAAATGGATCCGCGGCGAATACCGCACCAAGAGCGAGGCCCGCGCCGAACTGGGGTCCTCAACCATCATCAGCGATGACGACTGGTACGACTACGTCAAACTCATCGCGCGTTTTTTGGTTTGCAGCGGCTACAAGGGCATGCTGGTGCTCATCGACGAACTCGTGAATCTGTATAAGATTCCCAACGCCATCACGCGCCAGTACAACTACGAGAAGATCCTGACCATGTACAACGACACACTTCAGGGCAAGGCGCAGTACCTGGGCATGATTATGGGCGGCACGCCAACCTCCATCGAAGACCGCCGCCGCGGCGTGTTCTCCTACGAGGCTCTGCGCAGCCGACTCGCTCAGGGTCGCTTTGCGCGCGAGGACCTTAAGGACATGCTCGCGCCCATCATCCGTCTGCAGCCACTCACCTACGAGGAGCTGCTGGTGCTGATCGAAAAACTCATGCAAATTCACGCCGGCTACTTTGGCTGGACGCCCACGCTTACCGAGAACGACTTGGTGGACTTCCTCAAGATCGAGTTCGGTCGCGTGGGAGCCGACACGCATCTGACGCCGCGTGAAGTCATTCGTGACTTTATCGAGCTGCTCGACATCCTATGCCAAAACCCCGACGCCAACGTGGCCGAGCTGCTGCAAAGCGTCGGCGGCGACGCGCTGGCGACGGCAGCCGCAACAGGTGACACCGATACCGCAGGCGGCGACCGTAACTTCGCCGAATTCACCATCTAACCTGCCAAAAAGAGACAGGTTTATTTTGGCAGGTTTTATCTGGGAAAACGTTGAGGCAGTCATGCAGCAAGCCGTTGCCAGCCGCGCTGAGAGATTCGTTTTTGAGAGGAGGCCCCGTGAACGCCTTTGACCGCTACGCCCCGTTTATCCAAGACTTCATCTACTCCCACGATTGGGAGAGTCTGCGCTCTATCCAGGTTGCGGCAGCAGATGCCATCTTTAACACACAAGACAATGTGCTCCTAACGGCATCCACAGCTTCCGGCAAAACCGAAGCGGCCTTCTTTCCCATCCTGACCGAGTTTTGGGAGAACCCGCCCGCAAGCGTGGGCGCCCTCTACATTGGCCCCCTCAAGGCGCTCATCAACGATCAGTTCGTCCGCCTCAACGACCTCTGCGAAGAAGCCGACATCCCCGTCTGGCACTGGCATGGCGACGTTTCGCAGTCGCACAAGGCAAAGCTCATCAAAAAGCCGAGCGGTATCTTGCAGATTACGCCCGAGTCGCTCGAGGCGCTCTTGATCCATAAGCACATGGCGATTCCGCGCATGTTCTGCGATCTGCGCTACGTCGTCATCGACGAGGTCCATTCGCTTATGCGCGGCGATCGAGGCGGGCAGACGCTCTGCCTTATTGAGCGCCTGTCGCGCATGGCCGGCGTACAACCCCGCCGCATTGGCCTTTCGGCTACCATCGGCGACCCCGAGCGCACGGGTGCCTTTCTCTCGCAGGGAACGGGACGCGACTGCGTTATCCCTCGTTTTGAGGAACCGCGCCGCGTGTGGCGTATCTCCATGGAGCACTTCTACAACTCGGGTCCCCAGGCGCAGCAGCGGGGATTCAAGAGCATGGGTCCTCAAGAGGCCGAAGTGCTTGCACGCGAGCGCATTGAGGCAGCGGCACCCGCGGCACTGCCCGTCAGCACCCAAGACATGCGCCATAGCGGACAACTCACACAGGAGGAACGCCGCCAACGTCGCGAGCAGGCACGGGGCAAGGCTGCCCCCAAGGACAGTCGCGCTTCCTCGGCCCCCGAGGGCGAAGTCGACATTCCCCGGGCGACCGAGCAGGCGCTTCTCAACCCCACCGACACGGCGCCCGACAACGCCGACCCCGGTATGGGCTATATCTTTGAGCATACGCGCGGCCGCAAGTGCCTGGTCTTTGCCAACTCGCGCGAGGAGGCAGAGGCTGTGTGCTCCATGCTGCGCAGCTACTGCGAAAGTCGACACGAGCCCGACCGCTTTCTAATCCATCACGGCAATCTTTCAGCATCGCTGCGCGAGACGGCCGAGGGGCTCATGCGCGACGAGGAGCAGGCGCAGACAACCGTCACCACCTCTACGCTGGAACTCGGCATCGATATCGGCCGTCTGGAGCGTGCGTTTCAGATCGATGCGCCGTTTACCGTCAGCTCCTTTTTGCAGCGAATGGGCCGCACGGGGCGCCGCGATCTTCCGCCCGAGATGTGGTTTGTCATGCGCGAGGAAGAGCCCGAGCCGCGCACGATGATGCCTGAAACGATACCTTGGAAACTCCTCCAGGGCATCGCGCTCGTACAACTCTATCGCGAGGAAAAGTGGGTCGAGCCGCCTGAGCTCGATCGACTCCCCTACAGTCTGCTCTATCACCAGACCATGTCGACCCTCGCCAGCACCGGAGAGCTCACGCCGGCGGAACTTGCCCAGCGCGTGCTCACGCTCAGCTATTTCCATCGCGTCTCGGCCGATGACTATCGCGTGCTGCTGCGTCACCTCATCAAGATCGACCACATCCAGGTCACCGAGGGCGATGGGCTCATCGTGGGCCTCGCGGGCGAGCGCATCATCAACAACTTTAAGTTCTACGCCGTGTTCCAGGAAAACGAGGAGTTCACCGTTCGCAGCGAGTCGGCCGAGTTGGGCACGATCGTCAACCCCCCTCCGCCCGGTGAGCGCATCGCCATCGCCGGACACTGCTGGATTGTCGAGGAAGTGGACTGGAAGCGCCACACCGTCTTTGCCACGCAGGTCAAGGGCCGTGTGCCGGCATACTTTGGCGATTGCCCCGGAGACATCAATACACACGTACTCGAGCGCATGCGCAAGGCGCTCAACGAACATGCCACGTATCCGTATCTTATGGGTAACGCGCGGGCCCGCTTGGCGCAGGCTCGCCATACGGCTGAGATTTCGGGTGCGGGAACTAGGCCGCTCATTAACCTGGGCGGCGACACCTGGGCGCTCTTCCCCTGGTTGGGAAGCTACGCCTTTCTGGCGCTCGAGCGTATGCTTAAAATCAAATGCGCAGCTGAGCTGGGCCTTCGCGGACTCGACCCGTCACGCCCGTACTTTATGCAGTTTAAGATGAAGGCCGACGAGGAGACGTTCTTTGAGGTACTCGCCGCCGAGGCCGAGAAAGACTTCGATCCCATCGAGCTCGTCTATCCTGGCGAGGTGCCTTACTTTGACCGCTACGACGAGTTTGTTCCCGAAGAGCTCGTGCGCAAGGGCTTTGCCGAAGGCGTGCTCGACATAGAGGGCATGAAGCAGCGCGTCCTCAGCTGGCGCGACCACGCCTAAGACCAGTCTTTTTGGGACGGAGAGACTTACTTGTCGTGAAGGGCGGTGCCGAGGAAGTCGGCGTCGAAGGGCACGGCTTCGGCAAAGAAATAGTCGCCGTCGCTGGCGATGAGCAGGTAGTTCTCCTCGCCGCCGAACTCCGCATCGCCACAGGGGACCACCCAGACATGGGCGAATACCTCGAGTGCCGTGGCAGCGCAGTCGCGCAGGAACGTCACATCGCTCCCCTCGTTTGTGCTTACGATATTGGCAACGTAGACGCCACCGACATTTAGGCTGCCCCGCACCAAACGCAACGCCTCAACCGTCGCCAGCTCGCGTACGGGCTCGGCACCGCCAAAGCAATCGCTCACGACCACGTCGTAGCGACGATGACCAACACTCGTCACGCCCAGATAAGAGCGAGCCTCAGCGGTTATCACCCGCAGGCGATCGCCCGCCGTGCACTCCAGCTCGTCCAGATAGAACCAGCGGCGCGCCAGGCGCGTAATCTCTCCGTCATACTCGATGACGTCCATGCGCAAGCCCTCGTGCGACATCAGCGCGAACTTGGGATAGGCAAACCCGCCGCCACCCAGCATAAGCATGCGGTTGATACCGTGACCATAAGCATCACGCATCGCATCCTCGGACTCAAACACGTCGTCAAACGCACGATAGTACGCAAAGACGGGCTCCGCCCAACGCTCACCAACGTAACTTGCGCTTTGGTAGACGCTGCCTTGCACCAACACGCGAATCTCGTCGCCACCCTCATCGTGCACGCGTTTCACACGCGTCAACCCATTGCGGGTTCGCGCAACCTGCAGACAGGCAGCACGAACAGCGACAGCGGCCGCACCAAGCGCCGCGGCTCCCAGAGCAACACCGGCAACGACGCCAGCAGAAACACTCGGCTTGTTCATCTAGAGCTCCTTTTGCAGATAGAGTCCGTGGTCATAAAAACCCAAATGGCGATAGTACTCGCGCGTACCGATCGCGCTAATCACGTTGATACGCGCATAACCCGCATCCCGGGCAATCTCGCATGCGCGCTCCACCAGCGACCGCCCCAGCCCATGATGCTGAGCCGCCTGACCCTGATCGCCCACACGTGCCGCCATGCCATACACGTGCACCTCGCGAATCATTGCCTCGTCCGGCGTCGTCGGCAACTCGTCTGCGTGCGCGGTAACAAACGCACGATCGGGCAACGACAGGCGCAAAAAGCCGGCGATCTTGCCTTCGAGCGTCACCCACTGCAAAAAGCGCTCGCGCGTCACCGGCGTCTCGTACGCTACTTCCTCGTCAAGGGTCAGCTCATCCAAGTCGGCACCCGCCGTGCTGATCTCGCGATAGCGAATCTCGCGCACCGTCGCACCGTCACCCCGAGCGGCCAAGCGGTTTTCGACGAGCTGACGCAGGTTGGGTTTCTTGTTGCCCACCATAATGTCGTCGGAACTAAAGTCACGGATCATGCGACTGATGCGGCAGAACGCCGGCGTCACCACGATGTCGTCGGCCAGCACATCGAGCAGCTCTTCCTCAGTATAGGGACGCCACTCACCGCGCTCGTAGCAGCCCACCAGACGCGAGCCCTCGATGAGCGCACACGGGTAAACCTTGACCTCGTCGGGCATAAAGGCCCCTTCGGTCATAAAGCGTTCGTAGTCGCGCTTGTCCCCCTCGGGCGTGGCACCCAGCAAGTTGAGCATAAAATGCGCGTGGATCTTAAAGCCAAACAGGCGCGCAAGCGAAAACGCCCGCTCGATCTGCGCCACCGAAATACGACGCTCGTTGATATCGAGCAAATGTTGGTCGAGACTCTGAATACCCATCTGGATCTTGGTGCAGCCCAGGCAGCGGATAAGCGTGAGGGTCTGCGGCGTCACGGCATCGGGGCGCGTCTCGATAACGAGCCCCACCACGCGATGCTTCGCCGTCTCGTTGATGCGCTGCTGACGCTCAAGCTCCTCCATCGTTGCTGTCTGCCACTCGGCAACCTCACCCCACGGCGTACCAGGGCCGTACAGACGACGCACCGCGCGGTTGTAGCCGCCCACGGCAGCATCCACACGCTCCTGCTCGTCGGCAACGCCAGCAGCAAGCTCAGCCTTGTCTGTCGCAATGCCGGCAACCCGATAGCGCTCGCGGCGCTCTGTTACCACCGGCGGCAGCGCATCGGCGGGAGCGTCATCGAGCAGGCGCCCCGCCTCGGCACGGCTGATGCCCGGACGCGCCAGCATGGGGTTGGCCGCCACGCCGGCGACGGCATCGTCATTGAGCGCACGGAAAAGCTCCGACATAAACCACGTCTGATACCCTTGCGGATAGTCGCTCCAGGTGCCACCGAGCACGATGAGCTCAATCTTATCGGTTGCGTGCCCCATCTGCGAAAGCGCGGTCAGACGAGCGCTCACCTGCAGATACGGGTCAAAGCAATTTTGCTCCGCACGGGCGCACGCCGGCTCGGCGTGCAGGTAGCTTTTGGGCATGCGCAGATCGTTGGGACAAAACAGGCAATCGCCCGAGCATGGCCAGGGCTTGGTGATAACGGTAATGGTCGCCACGCCCGAAGCCGTGCGACGAGGCTTCATACGCAGCACCTGCAGCAGTCGACGTTCCAGATCGGAATCGACATTCCACGCAGCCCACCGAACCGGCTCCTCACGTTTAACCCGCTGGCAGAACGGCAGCAGACGGCGCTTGGCCAAATCGCGTTTGTCGGCACCCTCACGGCGCGCCTCGGCATGTATCAGTTTGACGAGCGCTTTGTCGTCCACGGTCTCGCCGCGACGCAGAGCCTCGAGTATGTTCAAGATAATCTGTTCCATGACCCCATTGTAAAGGCAAAGGCGCCGGAGCCCGTCACGGCTCCGGCGCCTCCATCAAAGAGCATGCCTATATGTACCGATCTCCGAAAACCGCATGTCACTCCGGATCAAACGACATGTCGCCCGAACCGACCTCAAAACGATACGTAGCAGACTTATCGCCGTTATCGAATTCAAGATTCAAAATGGTCTCGCCGTCGTAGCCAAGCGGAAGGAAATCGCTCTCAAAGTCGCCGCTGCCCAAGGTGAGGCTCGCCTTAAAGCCCGTCGAGTTCGGAACCGTCATCTCCACATCGCCCGAGCCCACACTCACGTCCATCGACTTCGCGGGGGCCTGGTAGAGCTCGAACGTCACATCGCCCGAACCGACCTCGGCATTCAGGGTATCGGTCACGGTGCCCGTAAACTCAACGTCTCCAGAGTCCAAAGTCAGGTTGAGGTCATGACACGCAATGCCCGCGACCGTCAGGTCACCCGATCCTACATTCGCTGTAATGCCCACCATGTTATCGGCAACTTCGCGCGGCAGTTCGACGGTAACCGTGCGGTCAATGGCGCGCTCGTCATCGCAATCGAACTGGCGAATCTTGAGCGTAGAGCCCTTGATTTCGGCCAGGTTCTGGGTTGCCGCATCGAAGGCAACGGTCCCCGTTGCCACGCGACCGCTTTCAATTACGCGCACTGGCCCGCTGGAGACGTGTTTGACCTCGACCGTGCCCGACGTCACGTCCAAGTCAAGCGATGTGAACGCGTCGGCATCAAAGGTTTCGCTCGAAAGCTGCTGAGGCTGAGCGGAATAGTTACCGCCATCCAAAAGATCGTCCTCGTCAACCGCATCGTCCATACCAGAGAAGCCGGATACAACATCGTCGAGATCCCACGGGCCATCAAAATGAATCAAAGTCCGCGAAATGCCAAAGACAAGCCCGATGATGAGCACAAACGCTCCGATGCCAACGCCCAAGCGTACCTTGGATTCATGCGAAAACTTCATCATTCATCACTCTCTTTGGCAATCGGCTCAGCGGTAGTCGCGGTAGCCACGTCAGCATCAGATTCCGCAGAAGTATCCTTCCCCTGGGCCTTGACCGCCACCGACGCCGAACCAACCTGAATATCCCCGCGCGCCCAATCGCCATCGAGCGCACGCGCCACCCAGTGATAGATGGGAATCGTAAAGAAGATCAGTGCGGCAAAGGGGCCGGCACCAAACAGGAACATCAGCAAAAAGAACAGCAGCCAGCACACGGCCCAATACGGGAACGACTGGAACGGGCCCTTCACCGGAGTCGAGCCAACCGCACCGCCACTCGTCGCCTGCGCCGTAGCGGCATTGGCGGCCTGTGCACTCCAGCTTGCCGCTTGCGCCGCCTTGGCGGCGGCATCACTCGCCTGCGTTGCCGCCTCGGTGGCACGTGCCGCCGCCTCATGGGTGCGAGCACGCTCTGCCGCCTCGGCCTCGCGCTGACGAGCGCGGTCCTCGTTCTCAAACTCGATATCGTCCTCGATCTCATCGCTCGGATTGAGCAGCTCGTCCAGGCTCACGCCATAGAGTTTAGCGAGCGAGATCAGGTTCTCGGTATCGGGCGAGCTCTCCGCGCGCTCCCATTTACTGACCGCCTGGCGCGACAGCCCCAGCTTTCGCGCCAGCCCTTCTTGGCTAAAACCCTTGCTGCGACGAAGGTCGGCGAGCCGCTGCGCAGTTTCTACATTCATGGTTCCTCCTATGTGATGCCAGCCGTGCCGCCGGACCGTTTTTGTTCTTAAGGCGCCTTGCACAGTTAAAAATCTATCCGCCACCGCCAAAAGCATGCCACCTATTCTAGTGAGATTTTTGACAACCGGCGGTTGCGGGCACATATGAGCTGCGGAAATGTGTCCAAACAAAGCAATGACCCGTAGCTTGGTTGTCCCCGTTGCGGCGTTAACGGTAGTATGGTCGTACTGTTTATTCCGCACCGCCAACGGAGGGAGTTCCGCGCCGTGAACCGCGATTTCGCCTCATCGCTCATCCAGCTCAATAACACGTTCTATCGCGAGCACTCCGCCTCCTTTTCCGATACGCGCCAAGCCCCGTGGCCCGGCTGGGTGCGCACCATGGACATCGCGCTCGAACAGCTCGACGTCGCCACGATCGAGCATCCCGTCCGCGTCTTCGATCTTGCCTGCGGCAATATGCGATTCGAGAACTTTGCCGCCGGCGGCGCACTTGCCGCCAAGGGCGTCGATGGCGCAAACCCCTCGGCAGATGCCAGCTGCCCGTTTGAGTTCTATGGTGTTGACTCGTGTCAGGATTTGGCTATCGATGCGCACGGTCACGCCCTGCGCATTCCCAACCTGCACTTCCAGGAACTCGACGTGCTTGACGCCCTTATGAAGCTCAACCCCGCCGAGACGCCCGACGTGCTTTTCGACGCCCCGCTCGCCGATATCTCGGTCTGCTTTGGCTTTATGCACCACGTGCCGTCGTGCGAGTACCGCGTACGCGTGCTCGACGCCCTGGTGCGGCAAACGCGCCCGGGCGGCATCATCGCCATCAGCTTTTGGGAGTTTATGAACGACGAGCGCATGGCGCGCAAGGCCGTTCGAGCCGAAGCCCGCGCCGAGCTCACCCCGCCGTTTGAGGGTTACGATTCCGCGCAGTTTGAAGCCGGCGACCACCTCATTGGCTGGCAAAACGACCGCCACGCCTACCGCTACTGCCATCACTTTGACGA
>JAXJMO010000039.1:0-9282 GCA_036313175.1 Collinsella sp.
CTACGCCGCCTAGTCGAAGCGCTCCGAACAGATTGGAGCCCATCGGCCGAAAGGCCTGGCGTTAGCATGTCGCGATTCAATCTCGAAAACAGCATTGCCCAGTTGACAAAACTATAGGAACACCCCCCTGAAACATTTCTTGACGTTTCTCATGGCAGATTCCTTTCTCTTATCCACCGGACGCCTTCAACCTTAAGCGGAGCTTGCCAATTTCTGTTGCGCAACATTTAACGGATCGGGCAATTGGCAAGCGCACAACAAGGCACCCCAAAATGCTATCCATGCAAAAAGGGCCCGAGGATAGCCCTCGGGCCCCATCGGTCGTCACGCGATGCGGACGACTATTCGTCTTTCCTGATATAGGTAAAGTTCGTATCGTTAAACGAACTCTGACCGCCACCAAAGTCATCAGGAATACCAATGACGCCGGCTGAGCGCTCACGCAGGTTATTGACGCTGCTGCCATGACGGAAATTGGCAATTGCAATAAACTGCTGGTACTTTTCCGTTGCCTGCTGCTGGTATTCACTCTTGAACAGCTTTAGGCTACCCTCTTGCTCGGGGTTGAAGATCAGCTTGAAGTGAGCCATTCCGCGAAGACCGTTCGCGGCATACCCATATCCCAGTACATCTCCGATGGCGCCAACAACCTCTCTAGCTTCTTTGGTGGCGACAGCGCGGCTGGTGAGGCATATCGACTTAAGTCCAGCTATACCATGCTGGAGATGGGCGACTACGCCGACACAATGGCAGCGTACGGCAGCAGCAGCAGTAGCAGCATCGGGGACGTCAACATGCTAACTTACACGTGGGCCATTCCGGTCATTGTCTCCGTTATCGGCCTTATCATGGCATTCCTACAGAAAAAGGTATCCATCGCACGCATCGGCTTTACTTTGCTCGCCCTCGTTGCCGCGATTATGGCATGGATGTCTACGACCTGCTCCGGCCCCATCTACCCGCTTCTGTGTTGCATCGCCTCAATCACCACGGTCGTAACACTCAGCTCCATCAAGAAAGAAGCCTGATCTC
The DNA here is from genome assembly GCA_036313175.1 of Collinsella sp. Classification (GTDB taxonomy): domain Bacteria; phylum Actinomycetota; class Coriobacteriia; order Coriobacteriales; family Coriobacteriaceae; genus Collinsella. The sequence goes on from JAXJMO010000039.1 coordinate 1,033, forward strand.
GAGCATCAATCCATATGCAGCCCTGAACGTGCCCGCCGATAACGACCTGTCGGCGGGCACGTTTTTCATAGACAGCGGGGCATACGAACGCGGGTCGTCCGCCTCCCCCATCACCACCACCGCCCCAGCACAGACCGTTCCGCATTGCAATTTGCGCACTCGCGGATGTTGCGCAACGTTCTCGCCCATCGGGGCAGTAGCGTTCGAGTTAGCAAAGCCACGAGCCCTAAAACCCGGGATCGTGGGCTTCCACCGCATACGAAAGAAGGAACGATGGACGAGATTTTTGAGCATCTGCTTCAAGATACCGACCGAGGGATCTCGATCAACCAGATTGTCAATCGCATCGTGTTTCCCAACCACGATATCTGCATGCAGGCCAAAGCTGCCCTGGAGCGAGACTATGGCGAGTTCTGCTTTGCTGCCGTGATCCCCGATTACGAGGACTTCCAGCACATGGATCCGACCGACGCCATCAATGCCGCCCTGGAAACCTGCGGGTCCGACGGCGAAGAGGTCACCAACGTCGTCTGGGGCTACAACTCGCTCCAGTACGAATACAACGGCATCCCCTCGCTGGAGGTTGCCAAGACTATCTCCAAGATGATCGGCGTTCCCGTCTACTACGAGTACACCGATGCCGATGAGATCGCCGCCGGCGCCGTGATCGCCGATGCGCAGGGCGACAGCGTCTCGTTTGCAAACGTGGTCGACAAGAGCTGCTGGGTGTATTTCCCGGAGGGGTTCGACGGTGCCACCGACACCCTGTTCCGCTGCGGCATGGGAACCATGTCCATGCCCGACGGAAGCCAAAAGTACTTTGAGGACACCACCGACCCCATCATGCGTTCGTATGCGCAGCGCGGAAACGTGTCCCTGTACTTCGACTTTCTCAAGGACCAGTTTGGCGCCCAAGAGGAGCCCCAGCCGGCGCCCTCGCGCAAAAAATCGTCTTCTGCGGCAAGCAAACGCAAAAAGAAGTCGACCAAGACGCAGGAGGTCGCAACCGCCACCATGGACGCATCGGACGTTGACGTGCTCTTTAACCATCTAATCGAAGAGACAGGCGGTCAGATCCAGCCCCAAAGGGTCATCAACCGCATCGTCTTTCCCGGACACAATGCTTGCATGCAGGTAAAGGAGACCCTGGAACAGGAACTTGGCGGCTTTTCGCTCGCCACGCTGATACCCGCAATCTCCGACCTTGGCGATTTGAGCCAGCCGCAAAACGCCGCCATGTGCATCCACATCTGTGGCGCCCTAGGCGGACAGACATTCAACGAGATGTGGGGCTACAACTCGCTTCAATACGAATACGACGGCATCCCGCTGCTGCGAGCTGCAAAGGCGCTCGCCGGCCTGCTCGGAGCGCCCGTTTATTACGAGTACGTAGTGACCAACGGCTACAAGGCCGGAGCATGGCTAGCCGATCCCGATGACGACGACGTCTCGTTTGCGGCAAGCCTCACTAAAAGCCAGTGGACGTTCTTCCCCGACAACAGCCAGTACCGAGATGCCACGGCAGTTCGTTGCGGCGTGGCGACCGTCACGCTTTCCGTGACCCAAAATGGCGTGCCCCAGGACCGCGAGGTCTCGTTTGCGGACACGTTCAATCCCATCATGCAAAAGCTGGCAACCCGCGGGACCGTCTCCATGTATCTCGACCTGATCAATGCAAACTACAGCTCGTTTGCAGACCCGTCGGACGATGACGACGAAGACGAGGACGACGAGCCCCAGGCAGAGTCCGATACCCAGGCGTCGGGCAACGTCTACATGTCCCAAGCCATGGGTGCGATGACGTTTCGCATCGTCTTTCCCAATCATGACTGCTGCGAGTATATCCGCGATGATCTCGAAAAGTGCTTTGGCGGGTTCTCGCTCCAGGCGATTTGCGGCACACCCGACGGTATGTTTGACTCACCCAATGAAGTCCTGTCCACCATGGCAGGCCACGGAATCCCCGATGATGCAACCGATGTCGAATGGGGCTATAACTCCATGCGCTATCGCGTGGCGCACTCCGTGCCCAACGCCATCGTTCTCGAGGCACTAGTCCAGCACTACAACATTCCGCTGTACGTCGAGTATTTCGATGAGCTTAAACGCGCGACCGGCGCTGCCATTACGATCCCCGACATAGCAAACCCGACCGCATTCGTCCCCGGCACACTCGGCTGCAAAGAGCAGATGTACTTTGACCGTGGCAGCGAAAACGAAGGCTACGTTGCACTTCGATGCGGCTACTGCCAGGCGGTCTCCGATGATGGCAAAACGCGCATTTCCTTTGTCGATGATCCTTCGCAGTCGGTCATGGCGGAAATGGCAGAAGAAGCATCGGTCGGAGTCTACGTTAGGCTGCTTAAAAAATTCGATCTTGAGCAAGTTCTCCCCGCTGGATATCAGAAACCGGCTTCTCGTCCCGCCGCAAGTTCCAAAAAGAACACCTCGACCTCCTCGGCAGAAAAATCGAAAATCAGCCTGTGGATGAACCCCATTGCAGAAAAGCATGTCTGGAACTCCCTCTATGCCTACGGTCAAAAGCAGGGCAAGCAAAATGACATGAACATGTTCTTTTTGGAGCCGCTCTATCGCGGCGGCGATCAGATCCGAGACCCATTTGGATTTGCCACAGGCCGCAAACCTTTGCCGGCTTATGCAAGCCACCAGGCGCACCGCAAGGTTATCGACGCCGCCCTTACTACCGACATGGAAGTCGACGCGCTTGTCGCGGGGCTTCTCGGCCAAGACCTGTTGACATCCGAAGAGCTCAACGCGCTGCACCGCGATATCGAGCTCAAGGCCCAAGGTATAAGCGCCATTGCCACCGGAAGAGGCGCCGCACTCGAAAGCCGTTGCGACTCGGTTTGCTACCTTATTGCAAAGCTCCGGAGCCATGACGGCGACAATAGCCATCGCTTTATGATGTGGATGGCGGACACCGACCAAGCCGTACGCGTAAAGTTCTACGGCGAGGCACCGGCAATCGGCGCGCCCTTTACGTGCCGCTTTAGCGTAGTGGAAAATGACGTCATTACGTACTGGATGCCTGTCGAGGGCGAGAAGGGCTTCTCTCGCTATAAGCAGATTCCCGAGGGAGGACGGATCGACGTCTCCGCGGCAAAGAGCGACTCCGCCGCTATGAGCGCTCTTCGCAAGGCCAACGCGATGTTCCTTAAGGCGTGCGGACTCAAGCAGACCGCACCGTCCAAAACGCGCATGACCCCGGAGCAGTCGCAACGATTTAGCGAGCTGCGAGAGAAACTGGGCCGTAAAACGGGTTATGCCCTTACGGTGCTCTTCTCGCGCTGCGTACTCTGCAGCGCCGAAGCCGACCGATTCCTCGAGCTCATGGAGCACGCCGCTGCCGCGCACGATCGTGGAGAGGTGATCGACGTCGACGATACCGAGGTCGTAGAGCACAAGGCCGTTTACATGGTTGGCCCGATCTCTACCGAGGATGGTACTTGTCAGCTCTACAACCCCAACACCGTCAACTTTGAGGACTTTAGGTTCCAGCCCAACCTGCTCGAAGACTTCCATACCGACCTGCCCCGTGCCGGCAGCTTTATCAACATTGCAACGAGCGTCGTTGAGTCGGACGTCATCGCCGCCTGGGCGGGCTACAACCCGGGCAACGCCCAGCGCTCGGCGCGCCACTAGAGAGCGATTGGCACGACCAAGCCATGTATCTGTTGCGCGGCATCGGCCCTGGACGTCGAACCGCGCCGTCCGCGATGTTGCGCAACAGAATGCAACGCAGGCGGCCTAGTATGCGAAGTAACAGGCGCGCGCAGGTCAGACGCATCGAATCTGGCCTTCGCGCGCAACACAAATCATCGCAGGGAGCACACCATGGCGCGTGACACATCAAACGTTCCGGTTGTTAACTTGCCGCTCGCTTACAAGTTCGACGGCAACGGCAACATCATCCAGAAAGTCTTTTTTGGCGTAAATGCGGTATTCGGCCCCGTCTGGTACTGGTGGTACTTCAAAAGCAATCGTGATCCCAACTTTTGGCTCGGTGACAGCGAAATGGACGGCTATGATCCCGATGAATGCTCTACCGAGTTCCTGCACCGCATTGATAACTTTACGCCCGAGGAGAGCTGCAACCTCTTTGAAGTCGCAAAGTATTGCGACCGCATGACGGGTGTTACCGTCTTTGACGTCGTAAACGGGCGAAATGTAAACGAGCGACACCTGGATGACTACTACACCGGCTACGACCTTGGCATCAAAGATGATGACGAGGACGAAGAAGACGACACAGACATCGAGATGGAGTTTGAAGGGCAACCTGTTAGCCCCCAGCCGATGCGCGTATGCGACGAGGGCCCCTGCCAGTTTATGCTGCCGCCCGTTTTAAACTGCGGAACGGACGACGGTTCTGGCTACGAGGTCGAGATTCCCCTGCGCGCCAAAACGACCAAGAGCGGTACTCCGCAGGAGCGACTATCGTTCTATATCCCCGCCGACGTCGCCGTACAGTGGTTCCGCGAGGTCACGGACGAGCCGCAGGCCGACTACCAACTGTTCCAAACTGTTTGGATGGATCGGGCCAATCGTCTTGAGAACCCGCACTTTGTCGACCACCTGTTTTCCTATGCGTTTTGGCAGGAGCGACTGCTGCGCATCCTGCACTACACGTACAAACGCGGCAAGGTGCAGAGTGCGCGCATCGTTGCCGATTACGAAGGCGATGCCGCCGAGTTTATTGGTAAGCACTATCCGGAGACCGAGGTCATCGGTCATCAGGGCAACGAGAACGCCTTTGAAACGGGAGCCGCCTATCTGGTGGACCTCACGCTGGACTACAAATACAAGGGCGACAAGCTTGTCGAGAAAAAGACGTTCTCGGTCCTTGGCAGCTTTGGACGCGAATGGTATCGACTCTTTAGCGGCAATCCCAACGCCACCGTTGATGATTTCTATGCATGGTGCGAGCAAACCGACACCTACGAGCCCCTACGTCAGGCAGCCGAAACCGCCGGCGCAATCGTTCAGTACACCACCTACGGACTAAAGGACGGCAAGCTCACCAGCAAACGCACCGAAGACCACCAAGGCCGCACCAACGTCGAGATTAATGAGGCGGCCGAGCTGAGAGACCGCATGCTTACGTAGGCGGTGGGAAGATATGCCCATTTGCTCACACTGCCCTCTAATCCTAGGAGGTTTCTACTTTGGCTGAAATCTTATGGACCCTAGCGTCCCCGATCGCTTTCGTCGCACTCTGTTGCTCTGTCTTCCTGGAGCTCCACAGTCATCAGTACAGGTTCTTTGGCCATGAAATAGATTATGATCGCCGCCTCGTCGCCTTCATCGCCCTTGCCATTGGAGCCCTTTTCCTGTTCGCACCCGTTACCTGGGAGCAATGCTTTTCATCCGACCTTGGCGAGGGCTGGGAACCAGGGGGCTGGAATTATATCAGCTGGTTCATCACCAACCTATTCACAGTTGGCTGGACAACAACCATCCAGACTGGCCTTACCGATATAACATCGGTCGTCAACGGCGTCATCCCCAACCAAGCATGCCGCCTGTTCTATTCGCTGTTAACACTCGCATACATCATTGCCCTTCCCGTTGAAGTTGGCCTACTTGCCTTCAACGCCGTCGTCACACGCCTCTCGGGCAGCGTGATCAAGCATCACCTCAAGCATGCCAACCATGTGATTGTCTTTGAAAGCGTTGACGCCAACACTGAGTTGCTCACGCGCGATATCGTCAACGACATCAAAGATGGAAAGCTCAATAAGGCCAACGGCGGCGACATCGCTCTCGTCTTCTGTCTTGACTGCGACGAGGACGGCGACCGCCAGCGTATACTGCGCAACCTCTGCCAAGGATATGTACGCTACGCCTTCACCGAAGACGGCGCAGCCGATGTCCTGAAGACCACTACCGATCGAACTCGATCAAGATGCACCGAGTATATCGATGTCGTTGCGACTTCCGAAAAAACCGAGCGAAATGTAAGCGCAACGATCGACATGCTCGAGACGCTTAACCAGCAGTACCCGCTTAACCAGCAGTTCCAAACCGACGAGCCACCTTTTGAGATCACGCTGCATTGTCTTCACGGCAACCCCGACGACCCGAGAGTTTTTGATGCCATCAAGCCCTATCCAAAAAACGTCAATCTGCACCTGGTTTCTCGTACGCAAAACGAAATCTACAACGTTCTAGACGAGGCACCCCTTTTCAGATGGCTTGCTCCTGTCGACATCACCCGCGACGACAGCACCAAGCTCCAAAACCTCACAGTGCTCGTAATTGGCGCAGGAGATTACGGTATGCAGGCAGCACGCACCGCATACTGGATGGGCCGTCTGCCGCAGGTAAAGCTCAGCATTGTGATCGTCGACCCTAATGCCCACGAAATCGTCGAGCGCGAGGCGGCACGATATCCCGAAATGCTCGGAGAGATCAAAGACGGGACACCTACAGTGCGTTTTGTCGAGGCCAGCGCCCCCTCAATCACGCTTGACCGCCTTATGGCAGGCAACAGCGTCGCAGCTCTGCACTACGACCTTCAGAGCAAGCGCGTGGCATGTGATGACAGTTGTGTCCTGCTGCCCGATAACGCATTCGTTTATGCCTTTGTAACCACGGGCAGCTGCAGCCAGAACCTCTCATGCTCCCTTATGTTGCAACGGCAGATTTTCAACCGCTTTGTCGAGCATGGCACTCCAAACTACATGAAGCAACGCCCCGTAATTTGTCCTCATATCGAAAGCGAAGAGATTCTTAAAGCCTTAAGAAAGCTCGCCATGACCGCAGCAAGTTCCGAAAAGGAAAAGGACCCCATTGTCGGAATCATGCATCCCTTTGGTTCTCGCAAGGCTTTCTTTACCTACGACAATCTCCTCAATAATAAGCTTGAACAGCGCGCCATAAGCTCAATGCGGTATATGAGATGTGCAACTATGACCATGCCACCGTCAGCTATGATGCCTCCATGACAGACGATATGGCGCGCGACAAATTCAACAAGAACGAGTGGAACAAATGCAGCAGTCGCGCGTCGGCCGCGTATCTTCCCAGTCGCTTTTGGTCGGTTGGTCTATCGGAAACCATCGATACGCTCGAAAACGACTATCTGGCGAAACTAGAAGGCGGAAGAAGCGAAGGCCTAGACAATGGTCATCTGATAAGACAATACCTACTCGAAAATAAAAAGAAAGGCGATACATTGGAGACCTTCGCCAACAATGAAGCCAATTATCGCAGAAGAATTAAAACTATCTGCCTATTGGGCGATATAGAGCACGAGCGCTGGCTCGCTTACTGTCAGGCAATAGGCATGACCGAGCTGGGGCACGGCACCAGAGAGGACGAGAGGGATCAGCGCAGGCGCGCACATAATGTCAATCTTCTCCTTAAAGGGGAGGAGCCCGAAGACAAGCCCGAAGACAAGCCCGAAGGCACGAATAAATCTGAGACCCTCATGCGTCACGCCTACATGACACCCGACAACGACATACTCGGCGCCCGTGGATTCTTGCTGGGCAAGGACGTCTACGCCTACGACCGAATCATCGTCGCCCTCTCAGCCCGCATCGCCAAGGGCAGCATCGTCAAATAACAGCAATCGGCAAAACGGAGGAACCCATGAGCCAGCAGCAGTCCATGCTAGGGGTTGAAAAAGATGAAAATGGCAACACCCTGGTAAAGGTCTTTATTAGCTACAGACGCAACGACAATCTATTCAACCATCTCCTAGATATTGTTAACCGAACAATGGACAAGCTTAACAATGATCTTCTCAAGGACACCGAATACCGAGTGAAAAAAGTGATCGACTTAAATTCAATCAGTATCGGCGATAACTGGCCAGAGAAGATCGATGAAGACCTGTCCAAAAGCGATATCCTCCTAGCATTTATTACAGAAGCATACCTTACAAGCCGTCCTTGCCGATATGAATTCAACACGTTTTGCACGAATCAAATTGACACTCGAAACGATAGCGAAAAACACCACGGAAGCCTTTGTGTTCCGGTTTTTTGGGCTGCCCAAAAAACCGTTGCAGACAAACTGAAAGATAAATCCAAGCTGCATTTTGATAATGAAGAGGATCCTGAAGCCGCCTACACAAATGCTTGCAAAACTTGGACAAAAATCAGAACCACCCTTAAAAAGGGTGGTTTGCTCTTAGGGTATAACCCACGGGCCCCGGGCTCGCGTCTAAAGGCGCGGGCCCGGACTTCGTCCAGGCCTAGTGCATCTTGACCCGTGGCGCGC
>JAXJMO010000040.1:0-11152 GCA_036313175.1 Collinsella sp.
CTTAGAGGTCCTCGCGCCAGAAGGGCATGCTCATGCAGCGCGGGCCGCCGCGGCCGCGGGAGAGCTCGGCGGAGGGCACGACGAGAAGGTCCAGGCCCTCCTTGTACAGCACGTCGTTGGTGACGGTGTTGCGGGCGTAGACGCAGATCTTGCCGGGCTCGACGCACAGGGTGTTGGAGCCGTCGTTCCACTGCTCGCGGGAGGCCGCGATCGGGTCGCCGCCGCCGCAGGGGATCAGCTTGACCTGGTCGACGCCGGTGGCGTCCTCCAGGACGTGCTCGAGGGTGTCCTCGATCAGGCGGATGTTCACGTCGCCCGGGTTCTTGCCGGCGGTCAGCTCGTAGACGCGCAGGGTGCCCATGATGGCGGGGTGGATCGTGAACTTATCGACGTCGATCTGGGTGAAGACCGTGTCGAGGTGCATGAAGGCGCGCGAGACCGGGATGTCGAAGGCCAGGATGCGCTCGACCTTGGAGTCGGAGTTCCAGAAGATGTTCTGGGCCATGACGTCGATAGCGGCGGCCTGGGTGCGCTGGGAGATGCCGACGGCGAGGGTCTTCTCGTTGATGTTCAGCACGTCGCCGCCCTCGGTGTGGAACTGGCAGTCGCGGCGGAAGTACAGGGAGACGTCCTTGTAGTCGGGGTGGTACTTGAAGACGTACTTGCCGTACAGGGTCTCGCGGTTGCGGGTGACCGAGTACATGCGGTTGAGGTTGACGCCCTCGCCGACGACCGCGAACGGGTCGCGGGTGAAGTAGAGGTTGGGCATCGGGTCGATGATCAGGTCGGACTCGGACTCGGAGTTGACCAGGGAGTCGAGGGTCGTGGACGCCGTGAGGGGCATGTCGATCTCGGCCTTGGTCATGCCGGCCATGGTCTTCTTGACGAACTCGAGGTTGTCCTCGATGGAGTCCAGCTTCTCGCGGACGATCTGCGGCATGTGCTGGCCGCGGATGCCGGCCTCGGCGATGTACTGGTCGGTGAACTCGGCGCGGGCGCCGGGGACCTGGTCGAACACCTCGGCGACGAGGTTCTCGAGGTAGAGGACCTCCACGCCCTGGTCCCTCAGGATCTGGGCGAAGGTGTCGTGCTCCTGCTGCGCGACCTCCAGGAACGGGACGTCGTCGAACAGGAGTCGCTCGAGCTCGTCGGGCGGCAGGTTGAGGAGCTCGTCGCCGGGACGGTGCAGGCAGACCTTCCTGAGCTTGCCGATCTCGGAAGGCACGTGCAGACCTTTCGTCATGGCCTCCTACCTTTCTTTCGGGCCTTTCGGCCGAATCTCTCAGCGCCCTTCCATAGCGGACGCTGCTTGCTGACAGCTCTAGTTATATCCAAATTCCACCCGCAATTCCACCTCGCCCCCGAACGGTCAACAAAGTGCGATGAACGGTATATCGCACGAGATTCCCCCATAATGTACTTCGGCGTTCTAAAGTAACTTTTCTAAGGTAAACGCTCTTTTTTCCTAAAAACTATTTGCAATTGCATCTCTAAACTTTTGATTCAGAATTGCATAGCTAAATCGGTTTTATGTATATAAATGATGTTTGTTTACGTTTCCGCCTGCATTCAATGATATTCAGCTATCCATCATTCTTATTCACACTTACGTACCAGTTGAGTGAGGATATAGACCGCTTGCAGACGAGCAGGACGTCAGTCCTATGACTTGTCAGCGTAAGAAGTAGGTAAAGATACCGTTCACGCGATACGTCCGTGCCAGCGGTCGACTAAATTGAGACAATAGTGATTAGTGTTAGGCTACCGTCCCTTGTGGGGACTGAACGGACAGATGCATATGCCGAGCAAAATCGAAAAGAAGCAAGCCGCCGCAAAGCTGCGCAAACCGCCGCGCGACTTCTCGTACACGCAAAACCGAGAGCTCAGCTGGCTACGCTTTGACAACCGCGTGCTCGACGAAGCCTTCGACGAAACCGTTCCGTTATTCGAGCGACTAAAGTTCGTCTCGATCTTCGAGTCCAACCTCGACGAGTTCCTTATGGTGCGCGTGGGCGGCCTGTCCGATCTGGCGGAGCTCAAAAAACAACCTGTCGACAACAAGAGCAATATGACCGCCTCCGAACAGGTCGATGCTGTCATGGCCGAAATGCCCGGGCTCCTTACCCGTTGGGAGTCCATCTTTAAGAGCATCGAGGGCAAGCTCGACACCTTGGGCGTTCACCGCGCCCGCATCGATTCGCTTACGCCCGAGGAGCGCACCTTTGTAACCCGCTACTTCCAGGCCTACGTGTCACCGGTCATCTCGCCGCTGGTCATCGATCCTCGCCACCCCTTCCCCAACCTGCGCAATGGCGCGCTCTATCTGGCCTGTGGTCTGGACGGTGCCACCGACGAGGAGAGCCTGCTGGGCCTTATCGAGATTCCCGCCTCGATGAACCGCGTGGTCGAGATCCCCTCGCCCACCGGCACCTACTCCTACATCTTGCTCGAGGACGTCATCCTCGCCTGCCTGGACAGCTGCTTTGGCTCCTATAAGCCGCTGGATCGTGCGCTGATCCGCGTCACCCGCAACGCTGACATCGATCCGGACGGCGAGGGCGTCGAGGAGGAAGAGGACTACCGCCAGCACATGAAGCGCATTCTCAAGAAGCGCCTGCGCCTGCAGCCGGTAGTGCTCGCGGTCTCGGGATCGCTCGAGAAGGCGACGCTCAAGACTATCCGCAAGGCGCTCGAGCTTTCGCGTCGCTCGGTCTTTACCTGCGATATCCCGCTCAACCTGGGCTACGTCTTTGGCATTGAGGGCAAGATTCCCGAGCACCTGCGCAACGAGCTGCTCTTTACGCCGTTTAAGCCGCAGCCCAATCCCACCATCGACATGACCCGCTCCATCCGCGAGCAGGTGCTGCAGCACGACAAGCTGCTCTTCTACCCTTACGAGGCCATGAACCCGTTCTTGGACCTGGTGCACGAAGCAGCCTACGACCCCGAGTGCATCTCGTTGCGCATCACGCTCTACCGCGTGGCCAAGCAGAGCCGCCTATGCGAGTCGCTGATCGATGCTGCCGAGAACGGCAAAGAGGTCACGGTGCTCATGGAGCTCCGCGCACGCTTTGACGAGCAGAACAACATCGAGTGGGCCGAGCGCCTGGAAGAGGCCGGCTGCACCGTCATCTATGGTTCCGAGGGCTTTAAATGCCACTCAAAGATCTGCCAGCTCACCTATCGCGAGGGCATGGCGCTAACGCGCCTCACACTTTTGGGCACCGGCAACTTTAACGAGAAGACGGCCAAACTCTACAGCGACTTTATGCTCATGACAGCCCATCCCGGCATCGGCGAGGACGCCAACCTGTTCTTCCGCAACCTGTCGCTGGGCAACCTGCGCGGCGACTACCGCTTCCTGGGTGTGGCGCCCGTCGGACTGAAACCGCTCATCATGCGCGGGCTTGACCGCGAGATCCAGCGCGCCCTTGCCGGCGAGCCCGCCCGCGTGTTCTTTAAGCTCAACTCGCTGACCGACCGCGAGGTTATCGACAAGATCGCCGAGGCATCGTGTGCCGGCGTGCGCGTAGACATGATCATCCGAGGCATCTCGTGCCTCAAGCCCGGTGTTCCGGGCAAGACCGAGAACGTGCATGTCCGCTCCATCGTCGGACGCTTTTTGGAGCACGCGCGCGTCTATGCTTTCGGCGTGGACTCGGACATGATTTACCTGAGCTCGGCAGACATGATGACGCGCAACACCGAGCACCGCGTGGAGATTGCCTTCCCCGTGCTCGACCCCACCTGCCGCGCCCTGGTGCACGAGTACATGGGCATGCAGCTGCGCGACAACGTGAAGGCCCGCAGCCTCACGAGCGACGGCACCTGGGTCCCCGTGGAGCGTGCAGAGGGTGAGAAACCCTTCAACTCACAGGAAGCCCTGCTGGAGCGCGCCTATCGCAACGCCGAGGCCGCGCCCGAGCCCGTCATTGAGGCGGAACCTGCCTCCGAGGCCGAGCCGCAGCCAGTAGCACCCAAGGTCCAAGAGGTCCAGGCGACCGTCATTGAGCCCGAGCCTGCACCTGCACCTCAGCCCGATCCGCAGGTCACCAAGCCCGCACCCGAGACGAGCGCCCGTCGCGATAAGCCCGCTGGCAAGACCAAGGCCATCGAGCGCCATCGCCCCGGCCGCGTGCGCATGGGCCTGGGTCTGATCGGCCTGGGTCTTAAGACGCTCATTACCGGCAAGACGAAATAGTCGTTTGTAGAAGCAGTTTGTAGAAGCGCCCCGCATTTGAGGAAAGCCTCGGATGCGGGGCGCTTTTCCCTGCTACCATGGTGCGAACAACAACGCGAATGACAGGCAGGAATATGAAGCTCACTATAGAATCGATGACCTACGGCGCCGACGGGCTGGCGCACGCCGACAACGGCAAGGCCGTCTTTGTGCAGGGTGCCGTGGCAGGCGACACCGTCGAGGCCGAGGTCGTACAGGACGGCAAGTCATTCATGCGCGCCCGCACCACCGAGATTCTGGAGCCAAGCCCCAATCGCATTCAGCCTCCCTGCCCCTTCGTGGGCATCTGCGGCGGCTGCTCGTGGGGCAATCTCTCACGCACGGCACAGCTCGCCGCCAAGGAGCAAAACCTGCGCTCCACGCTCGAGCGCATCGGCAAGTTCGCTCCTGAGCTGGCAGATGAGTTGGTACAGCCCATCTGCCACACCAAGGACGACTGGGGCTACCGCAATAAAATCGAGCTCGAACCGACCGTCGTCAACGGTCGCGTGCGCCTTGGCATGCACGGTGTCGACCCCAGCAAAATCGTGACCGTCGATACGTGCCCGCTGTTCGATAAGCGCTTCCCGAAGGCGCTCAAATCGGTCGTCGGCGCACTCAACTATCTAAGCGGCAGCCATGACTTGGGGCTCGAACGCGTGGGCATTCGCGCATCGCGCCGCACCAAGGCACTCGAGGTCGCACTCTGGACGCCCACAGGCTCTTTTCCGCGCTCGCAGGTCTCCCGCGTGCTGGCGGACGCCGCTCATCCCACGAGCATCGTGCGCGTGATGAGCAAGGGCGAAAAGAAGGCCCGCCGTGTCTCCAAGGTCGAAATGCTCGCCGGGGAGGGCTCATGGACCGAGAATATCGCCGAGGGTCAGATGCGCTTGTCTGCCCCGTCTTTTTTCCAGGTCAACACCAAGGGTGCCGAGATTTTGATCGAGCTTGTCATGGAAGCGCTCGACCCGCAGGAAGACGAGCTTGCCGTGGACCTGTACTGCGGTGCCGGCACCTTTACCCTGCCCCTCGCCCGCCGCTGCGACTTTGTCGCCGCCGTCGAGGCCTACGGCCCCGCCGTGCGCGATCTACGCCGTAACCTGGAGATCAACAAGCTTGATAACGTCGACGTCATTGGCGGAGACGCGGTGCGCGAGTTCCCCGACCAGGATGCCGACGTCTTGGTGGTCGACCCGCCGCGCGCAGGCCTCGCCCCCGAAGCGATCGACCTTATCGCCAGCACGAGTGCTCGCGATGTCGCCTACGTGAGCTGCGACCCGGCCACCCTGGCACGCGATCTCAAACGCTTTGTCGAAGAAGGCACCTTCTCCCCCGTAAAGATCACGCCAGTTGACCTGTTCCCGCAAACCTTCCACTGCGAGACTGTCGTCCACCTTAGGCGCAACTAGCCACTTAATCATTGCTCAGAAAAATCATTGGGAAATCGAGCGTGGCAAGCGGAGGTCTTCGGGGTATAAGACGGCTAATTGTATGCCGCCTATGAAAGGAACCCTCATGCCCAGCGTTGCCGTTCTCGCCGCCGATGGCTTTGAAACTATTGAATGCTTGACCATGGTCGATGTCATGCGTCGCGGCGGCGTGCGCGCCACACTCGTCTCGATCATGCCCACGCGTGAGGTCGTAAGCTCGCTGCAGATCCCCGTGACCTGCGATGCACTCTTTGATGAGATCAACTTTGACGAGTACGACTGCGTCGTGCTGCCCGGCGGCCTGCCCGGTGCCACCAACCTGCGCGCAGATCAGCGCGTCTGCGACGTGGTCTGCGAGTTCGCCGCGACCAAGCACGTCGCCGCCATCTGTGCCGCCCCGTTTATCCTGGGCGAGCTCGACCTGCTCGAGGGGCGCCATGCCACGTGCTTCCCTGGCTTTGAGAAAAGCTTCCCCGAGGGCGCCTATACCGGCGAGAAGGTCACGCAAGACGGCAATATCATCACTGCCAGCGGCATGGCACAGTCACTCCCCTTTGCCTTGGAGCTGCTGCGCACGCTCGCCGGCGACAAGGCCGTCGAGAAGGTCGCCGAGGGTATCCAACTATGATTTTGGCTTCGCAATCGCCGCGCCGCATAGAGCTGATGCGCGAGGCGGGCTATAACATTCGCGTAATTCCCGCAGACATCGATGAAACGCCTTTTGATGGCGAAGCTCCGCTTACGCTCGTCGAGCGCTTGGCGCGTGCCAAAGCTGCTGCCGTCGCGGCCGAGCATGCCGAGCCCAACGAACTGACCGTCGCGGCCGATACTATTGTCACCTTTGACGGCCAAATATTGGGTAAGCCGGCAAACGAGGACGAGGCGCGCACCATGCTCCGCGAGCTTTCGGGTCGCACGCACCAGGTGGCGACCGGCGTCTGCATCGTTAAAGCCGGCGACGCTACAGCTCCGCATGCCGCCGAGAGCCTGTCGTTTGTCGATGTGACCGACGTGACGTTCTATGAGCTTACCGAGGAGCAGACCGAGCGCTATGTCGCCTCCGGCGAGCCCATGGACAAGGCCGGAGCCTACGGCATCCAGGGCACAGGCGGCCGCATGCTCGTGCATGACATTTCGGGCGACTTCTACAACGTGGTGGGCTTGCCCATCGCCCGCGTCGCACGCGCGATTCAAAAACTCTCGTAATTGCATCTGGCGCTGGGTATCCCCCAGCGCCTACAATTTTGCCGTACCGTACGGATCCCGACCGGGCATAAGGTCCGGCGGAAAACCGATAGGAGAAAATATGGACACACTGCTCGAAGCCATCGATGTTTGCAACGTCGATGGCTTTTGCTTTGGCAACTATACGGACGAGGAGGCTGGCACCGGCTGTACCGTAATCGTGGCGCCCGAGGGTGCCACCGGTGGCGTTGACGTACGCGGTGGCGCTCCCGCTTCGCGCGAGACCGACCTGCTGCGCCCCGAAAACACCGTCGATAAGGTCCACGCCGTCTGCCTTTCGGGCGGATCGGCCTTTGGCCTCGAAGCCGCAAGCGGCGTCGCCCGCGAGCTTGAGAGCCGCAGCATCGGCTTGCCCGTCGGTCCCACGCAGGTGCCTATCGTGTGCTCCAGCTGCATCTTCGACCTCGCCTTTGGCGACCCCACCGTGCGCCCCGACATTGAGGCCGGTATCGCCGCCGTGCGCGAGGCGCTCGACCACACCCCTACCTCGCTCGAGCAGGGCAATGTGGGTGCCGGCACCGGCGCCACCGTAGGCAAACTCATGGGACCTGCCACCTGCATGAAGGCCGGCCTCGGAGCTGCTGCCGTGGCACTCGGCCCCGTCAAGGTGGGCGCCGTGGTCTCGGTCAACGCCTGCGGCAACGTCGTCGACCCCTTCACCGGCGAGTGGGTGGCGGGCATGCGCGCCGCGGCCGATAGCGACCAGATCGTCGACATGGAGCTCGCCGCCTTTGCCGCCGCCGGATCTATGCAGATGCCGCTCGACCGCACCAACACCACCATCAGCTGCATCGTCACCAATGTGGAGCTCACTAAGGCCCAGGCCACCAAGGTGTCCCAAATGGCCGCAGACGCCTATGCGCACGCCATCCGCCCCACGCACACCACCAACGATGGCGACACCATCTACACCCTCGCCAGCGGCAAGTTGGGCACCCAGGCTAGCGCCGCCGTTCCCCTAGACCTGCTGGGCATGCTCGCCGTAAGGGCCCTTCAGACTGCCATCGTAAACGGAGCCAAAAGCGCCAAAACCTCCCACGGCATCCCCGGCGCCGCGAAGTAATCTCACTCGACCGTCGGTCGGAGGCGGGCGGGCATTACGTTTGCTGCTCTACAGTCCTATGCAAGACGAAGGCCACATTAAGTGGCCTTCTTTGCATGCGGAACTCGCGACAAACGTAATGCCCGCCCGTCTCCGACCGACTTCCAACCTAATTCTTTTCAGCCCAGGCCCCTGTGTACCGCGCGTCAAAGATCTTCACATTCAAATAATCTGACAATCGATTCTTATAGCAGAGGCCCCTTGGCCTTTAGTTTGATACAAGTTCCGCACGAGCCGGAAAGCACTTAATGTGCTTTCCGTGCGAGCAGGACTGTTCGCAGTAGCAAACTAAAGGCCAAGGGACCCAGTCAACCTATCAGCAGCGAATACTCGGCAGCTAGTTGAATTTGAAGATCTTTGAGGCCAGATGGTATAGGCCGAGTGTGGTTTTGTCTCCGGCCCGTCCACGCAGGTTGGTAAAGAATCCGACCACGCCGTAGCGAGCGCGACGATACATGCGCTCGTCGTACTCCTTCAGGTCCTTCCACAGCGTCTTCAGGCGCTCATCGGCACAATCTTCCTCGGAAAGCTTGGTGAGCACCGAGCAAATCGCCATCATCATGGTGAAGTAGCCCATCATGTACGAACGCAGACGCGAGGACTCGACGTCCTGGTACAGATGGAACGATTCCATCATGATGCGCGTTACGCGGAACTGCTGACCCAGGCGCTTGACCATCGTGGCCTCATTGACGCTCTGACCCTCGCGACCGATAAAGTAGCGATAGAGGTCGATGTCTGCGTAGTACATGGTCTTGCAGCGCGGCAGCGGCACGTAAGCGTAGATATTATCCACGTAGAACGTGTGTGCCGGCATAGGCAGATTGGACTCGCGCAGTACATCGGTGCGATAGCACAGGCTGTGCATGAGCAGGTTCTGATCGGGACGGAAGTGTCCAATCTGGTCCCAAGAGAAAATCTTTTTGCGCGGCAGGGCAAACTTGTAGCCAATAGCAGTATGCGTGCCCTCGTAAACCTTCTCGTACACGTAGTTCGAGATAAACAGGTCGACGCGCTGGTCGCGCTCCTCAAAGCCACGCAGAATCGACAGCATGGTCGAAAGTGCCGCACCGTCGAGCCAGTCGTCCGAGTCGACAACCTTGTAGTAGGTGCCCTGCGCCTCGCGCAGACCCGAAAGGACGGCAATACCGTGGCCGCCGTTCTCCTGGTGCACCGCGCGGATGATACCGGGATAACGGGCCTCCCACTCGTCGGCCTTGGCGGCCGTCTCGTCCTTGGAGCCGTCGTCCACCACGATAATCTCGATATCGGTGGCGTAATTGCTCCCCTCCAGAATGGAGGTGATGCAATGGTCCATGTCCTTGGCGGCGTTATACGAGGGAATACCGAATGATATGACTTTATGCATGGCAGGCGATAATCTCATCCGAAAGATCGAGTGCGGAGTTGGTCACGGCATCCATATCGTAGTAACGATACTCGGCCAGGCGACCCACCGGGTGGAAGTTCGTCAGGTTCTGAACGCGCTCAAGATAGCGCTCATAGAGCTCACGGTTCTCGGGCTCAAGAATGGCGTAGTACGGCGTCTCGCCCGAGCCGGGCGTATAGGCCTTGGAGTACTCCTTCATGATGGTGGTCTTGCCGGGCAGGACCTGACCGGTCATGTTCTTGAACTCGGTGATACGCGTGTAATCCTCGCTCGTGGTGTAGTTGACGGTGCCCACGGGCTGGAACTGGCCCATATCGAGCGTCTCGAACTTCATGTCGAGCGTACGGTACGGCAGAGCGCCCAAGTCGAGGTTGAACAGCTCGTCGAGCGGACCGGTGTAGACGATCTCGCCGCCATAGACCTTGCCGTCGATCTTGACGGTGGTCTCGTCGATCTCGAAGAGATCGCGGGCGTCCACGTCGCAGAACACATCAATCAGATCGTGGTCGAGCATGTGCTCGAACAGCGCGGTATAGCCGTCCTGCGGCATGCCCTGGAAGGGAGCCTGCGGGAAGTAGCGGTCATCGTCGCCCACAAAGACGGGAACGCGACCGGTGATCGAGGGATCGATCTGGTCGGGCGTCTGGCCCCACTGCTTCATGGTGTAATGCAAAAAGACGTTCTCGTAGACGTAATCGGCGACCTCGGCAAGATCCGGGTCGTTCTTCTTGCGCAGCTCCATGATGGGCACCTTGACGTCCTTGCCAAAGGTCTCCACGAGCTTCTGATACAGCTCCTCGCCGCGCTCGTCGCCAAAGGCGAGCTTGAGGCTCGCGTGGTTAAAAGGCACGGGCATGAGGGTGCCGTTGATGTTGGCAAGCACCTTGTGCTGGTAGTCCGTCCACTTGGTAAAGCGCGACAGGAAATTGTGGACGCGCTCGTTAAAGGTATGGTAGATGTGCGGACCATACTCGTGGACCAGAATTCCCGCCTCGTCAGTGCAGTCGAAGGCATTGCCCGCAATGTGGCTACGGCGCTCCAGAACGGCAACACGATAGCCGATGGTCTCGGCGAGACGGCGGGCACAAACGGCACCGGCATAACCGGCACCGACGACAATCATGTCGTATGCGCCGGCGTTAAAGCCTTCAGGCAGGCCTGAGGTAATCTGCATCGATACTCCTTGTCAAAAGCCACGGGCTCGTTAGCTGGGCTTTTCTCGAACATTCTTCGAGACATATTTATCAGAGCGATTATAGCGCTAATGCGTCCTATAATGAGCTTGCCACACAAGGAAAGCTCAAGCACCGCGGCGTACATAATTGAAAGGTAAACCCGCTAGCAGCGGGTTTATTCGTGAACAGCCGGGCGCCTGGAGCTTAGCGAAACGCTTGTAAGGAGTAACATGAGCGATTTCCTAAACCGTATGAAGTCTGCCGCCAAGGCCGACCTTAAGACGATCGTCCTGCCCGAGGGCGAGGATCCGCGCACCATCGTCGCAGCCACCAAGATCATCGAGGAGGGCCTGGCAAAGATCGTCATCCTGGGTAACCCCGACGAGATCGACGTTCCCGGCGCTACCGTCATCGATCCGCGCAATGCCGAGAAGCACGAGGAGTACGCGCAGAAGTTTGCCGAGCTCCGCGCCAAGAAGGGCGTCACCATCGAGCAGGCTCGCGCCCAGGTGATGGACGCTACCTACTTTGGCACCATGATGGTCAAGATGGGCGACGCCGACGGCCTGGTCTCCGGCGCCTGCCACTCCA